>JBBQSS010000174.1:0-6545 GCA_038213665.1 Burkholderiales bacterium
GCTGCCAATCTGCCATTCGAGCAGGATTGACCATTTCACCTAACAGGAAAAAAAATGAGCGATTTCACAAGTAATTTTTGGGAGATGTATGTCTCCGGGCTCACACTGGTCAGCATCTTCGCTTGTCTGGTTTTGTTGATCATCACAGGCAAGATGAAAGCCACGACAGCGGGTGACAACACCACTGGGCACGTTTGGGATGGCGATCTTCGCGAGATGAATAACCCGCTACCACGGTGGTGGAGTTATATGTTTGTCTTCACCATCGTGTTTGCTTTGATCTACCTGGTGCTTTATCCTGGTCTGGGCAGCTATAAGGGCACGCTGGGATGGTCTTCAGCTAAGCTCCATGCAGATGAAATTGCCAAAGGTAACGCCGAAATCGCTCCGATCTACGCCAAGTTCATGTCGATGAAGCCAGAAGATGTGGCCAAAGACGCACAGGCGATGGCCATCGGTGAGCGCCTGTACGGCAATAACTGTGCGCAATGCCATGCATCGGATGCTCGCGGCAACAAGGGGTTCCCGAACCTGACGGATGGTGACTGGTTACACGGCGGCACCACCGACAAAATCAAGGAAACCCTGGTCGGTGGCCGCAACGGCAACATGCCTCCCATGGCTGCTGCAGTGGGTAGCGCTGACGATGTGAAAAACGTGGCGCAATACGTGCTGAGCTTGTCCGGCAGTCCGCACGATTCTGCACGTGCAGCTTTGGGTAAAGAAAAGTTCGCGGTCTGTGCGGCGTGTCATGGTGCGGATGGCAAAGGCATGTTGGCCGTTGGCGCTCCAAATCTGACCGACAACATCTGGTTGCATGGGTTTGGTGAAAAGGCCATTCTTGAAATGGTCAACAACGGCAAGGTGAATGTGATGCCCGCACAGGCTGACCGACTTACCGAAGCACAAATTCACGTATTGACCGCCTACGTTTGGGGCATGTCGAACAAGTAAACTTTGTGCGTTATCAGTGCGCGAACTTGGTCTTTTTAAACAAGGACCAAGTTTTTTCTATTTTGAGAAAGCTAATTTGGAGTGTAGATTTTATGAAAAATGACGATCAATCCAATCAGGAGTGGTGGCGTTTTGGTCATGTTTGGCTTGTGATCGCGCTGCCTGCGATTGTGGTTGTGGCAAGTTTCATCACGCTTTATCTGGCCATGTCGCGGCCAAATGAAATCATCAGCGACGACTCTTATTATCCAAGCAGACAGTCCGACCAGTCGATCGAAGCGCGCAGAAAAGAAAGCAGCATGGCACCCGCCATGTTGGGGCGTAACCACGCTACCACGGGTATTGTTCCCGCGCCAAAGTAGCCGGTTGGTCTGATTCATTCTCCGTCTCAAACCGACCTGTTATTGCTTTCTCTTGCCATTTGACAGCATTGTCTTCGGCTTCGAGCCCCATGTTGTATGGGTCTGAAAATGGAATGAGCCCCTCTTGGGCTCAAAGCGGCGCAAGCGCTTGTTTCACTGCCTGACCCAACTCAATCACCGCCATCGCGTAGTAGCTGCTCCAGTTGTAGCGGGTGATGACGTAGAAGTTGTCCGTACCGGCCACGTAGATCGGCGGCGCGTCACCCATTTGCAATTCGATCAGGGCCAGATTGCCTGGATAGCTAAGGGCCGCGCCGGTCAGCATCGCACCCTTGGCCTGGAAGCTCGCCACGCTGAAGGTGGGCAGAATGTCGGGCGCCAACAGGGTGGCCATGTCGAGCTTGTCCGCATCAAATGCCACTCGAAAATGTGTCGGCAGTCCGGGTTGCCAGTTGAATGCTTTGAAGTAATTGGCCACGGAGCCAATGGCATCTGCCGGGCTACCAAATAAATCAACCGTGCCATCGTTGTCAAAGTCCACCGCATACTTCACCCAACTCGAAGGCATGAATTGCGGCAAACCCATGGCACCAGCATAGCTGCCTTGAACCGCCAACGGGTCGCGCCCGGTGCGATGGGTCAAGCTTAAAAACTGCTCCAGCTCACCTTTGAAATAGGCGGTGCGCTGCTCCGCGCGAGGGTGACTGGCCGGAAAGTCAAACGCCAGCGTGGCCAATGCGTCCAGCACCCGCAGGTTGCCGGTTTGCTGGCCGTAAATGGTTTCCACGCCAATGATGCCAACGATGATCTCGGCGGGCACGCCGGTCTCTGCCTCCGCTCGGGCAAGGGTGTCTTTGTTGGCTTGCCAAAACGCCACACCCGCGCGGATGCGGATGGGTTCGACAAAGCGGCTGCGGTACACCTGCCAGTTTTTCGGCACACCGACGGGTGGCGGGGTGACGGCTTTGGCGATGAACGGCACGTAGCGCGCTTGTGCAAGCACCCCACTCACCCAAGCCGGGTCAAGATTGTTGCGCTGGGCAATGTCATCGGCTGCCTGCATGGCGTCCAGACGCTTGCCGTAGCTGGGGCCCGGCACTGTCATGTTGACTCCGGACATGACTGGTTTCTTTTTTATGTGATGATTTGATGCTGTAGCAGCCGTGGGTATTACGCAAGCAGCTATCGAAATAATAGCGATAAAGCTTAACTTGAAGGAGACAGAAGGTATCGGATTCATGTGACGCGCAGAGGCAAAAGACGTTTAAGTTCAGTTTTCAGTGTAGCGAGTTGTGGCTTGAAGCTGGGGTGGGGTTGAGGCTTTCGGGTTTGATCAGCCTGAGCTGCTGAACGAGGCAATGCAGTTGAATTGGTTGTGGCATCTGGTGCATAACGCAAGGCTTCAAGCTGCAGCAGCCAGGCTTGCATCAATGGCTGTTGCAGGCGCGAATTGGCCTGCTGCTGCAACAAGTGAACCAGCTGGCGCGGTGTGCTTTGGGGTGGCACGGCTATGCCCGCCTGTTGCAATGCGTCTCGTGCCCGCCCCAGCAGGCGCAGCCAAGGGTCTTGGTGCTGGCGCTCCCAAGCGCTCCATGCAGCGCCGCCCAAACTGACCAGCACCACAATGCCGCACAGCACATACAGCAGGTCTTCCCAAGTGGGCGAATCAAATCCGAGGCGTTTGAGCAGGTCAAGCTGGCGGGTTTGGGTGTAGTTCAGCACCCATTGGTTCCAGCGGTTGTTGGCTGCATCCCAGGCGGCGCGCAGGTTTAACGCGAATTCCGGGCTGACGGTGCCCAGCAAGGCGCTGGCCACTGCGCCGCGTGGGGTTTGCAGGCGCTCCAAGGTGCCGATGCGACCAGGCGATACCGCTGCAGTGGGGTCAACCCGCACCCAGCCTTGGCCAGCCAGCCAGACCTCGGCCCAGGCGTGGGCATCACTTTGGCGCACGGTCCAGAAGCCGTCAAGCGCATTGCGCTCACCGCCCTGGTAACCCGTGACCACGCGCGCCGGGATGCCGCTGGCGCGCATGACGATGACAAATGCGGCGGCAATGTGCTCGCAAAACCCGAGTTTGCGGTCAAACCAGAATTCATCAGCGCTGTGGCGGCCGTACACACCGGGCTCAAGGGTGTAGCTGTAGCCAGCGTTTTGCAGGTGGGCCAGCACCGCTTTCACGCGCGCCTCGGGTTCAGGCTGGCTTTGTTTGAGCTGTTGCGCCCAGGCCTGTGTGCGCGGGTTGAATCCGGGTGGCAAGGCCAGACTGGGCAGCAACAGGGCCTTCGGCAGTTCAACGCCAGCTTGGTAACGGGTGAAGCTCTGCACCTCATAACGCAGCAGCTCGGTCACTGGTCGGGTTAGCACCCATTGCAGATCAGGCGTCATGCGCGGCGTTTGGTTGGGTACCTGCGGTGCGTTTGGGGTGGCATCCAGCGTCAAAAGCCAGGGCTGCTGGTTGGGCTCCAGGGTGATCTGGTAGGCCACTGGATTGCCCGCCACCGTGAGTTGCGGTGGCATCGCTCTTGAGGGTTGATCCAGCCACGGTATGGCGCTCCAGCGCTGGCCGTCAAATTGGCTCAGTACCGGGCCGCGAAAGTACAGGTCAGACTGCTGTGGCACCGGGCTGTCAAAGCGCAGCCGCATGGCCACGCTGCCGTCCAGCGCCAGGCTGGCAATATTGCCCACGGTCATGCTGGCGGACAGGCCACTGCGCCCAGTCATGGCATCACCCGGCAGCCCCCATAGCGGTGCCAGCCGCGGGAACAGCATGAACAGCACCAGCATGATCGGCGCCCCGAGCAGCGTCATCTGGCCGGCGATGCGTGCGGCTTGCCAAAGTGGTGGCTTGCCCACCGGCATGTGGGCATTGACCAGCGCGGTCAGCAGCCCCCACAAAGCCAGCAGCATGGCAACCGCAGTCAGCAGGGATTGCGAGTAGAAGAACTGCGTCAGCATCAAAAAGAAGCTCAGGAAAAACACCACAAACGCATCTCGGCGGGCGCGCAGTTCGAGGGTTTTCAGGGTCAACAAAACCACCAATAAAGTCACGCCGGCGTCGCGCCCCAGCAGGGTGCGGTAGGACAGCAGCGTGGCGGCCACGGCCAGTGCCAACAGCCCCACGCGCCAGGCGGTGGCAGGCAGCGGGCGCGCGCCCCAGGCCAACGCACCTCGCCACACAATGATGGCGGCGCACATCAGACTGCACCACAGAGGCACTTCAGCCACCAGGGGCAACGCAACCCAGGCGATGACGGCCAGCATGAACAGCGTGTCACGGGTGTCGCGCGGCAGGTGGCTAAGGGTCAGGCGCTTCATGCGGGGGGCGCTCATGCCAAAGCCAGCGCCTGCAGGCAGCGTTGCTGGTGTGCCAGGCCACTGGCGGGGGCGATCTCTTGGCCGGAGATGCGCAGACCGTAGCGCAGGCCTGATTTTTCTGCCAGCAAGACCCAGGCACACAGGCGGCTGAGTTGCGCCTCAAGCTGACCGAGGCCGGTGTGCTGCGGCTCAAGCCACAGCAAGTGCGGTTGCAAGGCGGTTTGGTCGCGGCTGACCAGTTCCCCGGTTTTGGCGGCTTTTTTCCAGACTATGGTTTTCAGGCTGTCGCCACGGCGGTAAGCACGCAGACCGTCAGGCTCACCCGGTGGGTGCAGGCCCGGGCTTTGGCGGTTGCTGATCTGTGCGCTGCTGGCGGGCAAGGGCGGGGGGTGCGCTTCGGGTGCGGGATACACCAGCACCTGCGCGGCGGGCCGCCATAACGCCCAGACCCGAAATGTGCCCAGTGGGAACAGCGTTTGTGCCGTCAGGGTGGGCAGGCGTTGCAGACCGCGTCTGGATGGCGTAAACGCCAGTTGTACAGTGGTGCTGGCTTGTGCGCCCACGTCCACATCAACCCAGTGCGCCACGTTTTGCACGGCCAGTGAAATGCCGTAACGCATGTGTTTGCGGTCATTCTGAAGATTTATAAAAAACAGGGCTGTAGCCCCCGTATAACATGCGCTAGGTGTTACCAAATGCATAGTAAGTCCGCGCAGTGTGGCGTGGCTGACATGCATGGCCACCAGTGCACAACCGGTCAGCAAGAAAGTCAGCAGGTAACCCAGATTGAGTTGGTAGTTGATCGATGCCACCAGCAGCACCAGCAGCGTCAGCCCCAGCATCAAGCCGGCGCGTGTTGGCAGGATGTAGACGTTGCGCTGATTCAAGGTGATGTGGTCGGCCAGCGGCAGGCGGTTTTGCAGCCAACTTGAAAAGCGGCTGTTCAGAAATCGCAAAGGCTGTAGGACGAACGATCTCATCAAAAATCATGACCAACAGGCTTCATGAGAGGCGCATCCAAACCAAACCCACACGGCCAAATACGGCTGTTCAAGCTCCCCCGCGCCCGGCGGGGCAAGAGGGTTGGGGGGAGGGGGGGGGGAACTCACAAACACTGCAATGTTAAGGCAGTGGCACCGCATCCAGCATGGCGCTGACTTGCGCCACCGCACCCCGTCCCGCATCGCCGGTTGGGGTCAGCCGGTGCGCAATGGTTTGCGGCAAGATCCCACGCACATCGTCTGGTGCCACAAAATTGCGGCCATTGAGCAACGCCCGGGCTTTGGCCGCACGCAGCACCGCCATGCCCGCGCGTGGGCTCAGACCCTGCATAAACCATTGGCCAGAGCGGGTGGCAGCCATCAGGTCTTGCAGGTAATCGAGCAGCGCGTCAGATGCATGCACCGCCAGCACCTGGCGTTGCAGCGCTTGCAACTCATCGGGCTTAAGCAGGCTGGGCAAGTTCGCCACCAGTTCACGACGGTCACTACCTGTCAGTAGCAAGCGTTCCGCCGCGCGGTCCGGGTAGCCGAGTGAGATGCGCATCAAAAACCGGTCCAGCTGCGATTCGGGCAGCAAGTAGGTGCCCAACTGGTCGTGCGGGTTTTGCGTGGCAATGACAAAAAAAGGTGAGGGCAGGGGGCGGGTCTCGCCCTCGATGGTGACCTGCTTTTCCTCCATGGCCTCTAGCAGCGCGCTTTGCGTCTTGGGGCTGGCGCGGTTGATCTCGTCGGCCAGCAACACCTGGGCGAACAGCGGGCCGGGATGGAACACAAATTTTTCTTGCCCGCGCTCATACACCGACACACCCGAGAGGTCGCTGGGCATCAGGTCGGCGGTGAACTGTACCCGTGAAAACTGCAGACCAAAGGTGCGCGCCAAGGCGTGTGCGAGTGTGGTTTTGCCAACGCCTGG
>JBBQSS010000175.1:0-6502 GCA_038213665.1 Burkholderiales bacterium
AGCCGCGCCGTGTTGTCGGCACGCTCCAAAAAGGTGCCCAGCCGCATGAAGTGAAGCGACTCGTCCATCAGCATGGTGCCCACCGTGACGCCGCGTGAGAGGTGCGAGCGGAACTTGACCCATTCAAAAAATTGCGACGGGTCGGCCTCAAAGTCGCCCTGCTTGATCATGCGTTTGACTTCCAGCCAGGTCTGGTTTTGCGTCTCCCACACCTCGGTGGTGAGGGTGCCGCGCACGGCACGGGCGTTTTCACGCGCGGCGCTCAGGCAGGACACGATGCTAGACGGGTTTTTCTCGTCCTTGACCATGAAGTCCATCACCTCTCTGGCATGAATCGCGTCGTGTTTTTCTTTGTAGAGGGGCAGCAGCTCGCTGATCGACAGCAGACCCTGCCACCCGGCTTGGGCCATGACGGCAGACTGTGGCAACAACGAGGTTTGGTAATTCACATCAAGCAGGCGGGCGGTGTTCTCAGCGCGCTCGGTGTAGCGGTTCATCCAGAAAAGGTGGTCGGCAGTACGTGAAAGCATCTAGGTTCTCCGGTGACTTTTGCTGTGGGTGCCATCCCGGAACCAGCCCGGGATTCTCAGCATGGCTTTGAGATTATTTGGGTGACTGGGATTGCGACTGCGACTGCGGTTTGGGCGCGTCAGCCGCCATGGCGGCGGCCTCAGCCGCTATCACGGCTGTGGCAACTGCAGGCGCCGTTGTGGCACTGGCGGCTTCTTCCAGAATCCAGGTGTCTTTGGTGCCACCACCCTGTGACGAGTTGACCACCAGCGAGCCGTCTTTAAGGGCCACCCGGGTCAGGCCACCCGGCACCATTTGCACTTTTTTGCCAGACAACACGTAGGGGCGCAGGTCAATGTGGCGTGGCGCAATACCGCTCTCGACAAAAGTGGGGCAGCTTGACAGGCTCAAGGTCGGCTGGGCGATGTAGCCACTTGGGTTGGCCAGCACGGCTTTCTTGAAGTCTTCGACCTCGGCCTTGGTGGCCGCCGGCCCCACCAACATGCCGTAGCCGCCAGCGCCGTGCACCTCTTTGACCACCAGGTCTTTCATGTTGGCAATGACGTACGACAACTCGTCCTTGTTGCGGCACATGTAGGTGGGCACGTTGTTCAAAATGGGGCTCTCACCCAGATAAAACTCGATCATTTTGGGCACATAAGGGTAGATGGACTTGTCGTCCGCCACGCCCGTGCCGACACCGTTGCAGATGTTGATGTGGCCTGCGCGGTACACCTCCAACAGGCCTTTGCACCCCAGGGTGGAGGTGGGGCGGAATTCCTTGGGGTCGAGAAAATCGTCGTCGACGCGGCGGTAAATCACATCCACCCGCTGCGGGCCGCGCGTGGTGCGCATGTAGCAGAAGTTGTCCTTGACAAACAGGTCCTGCCCTTCCACCAGCTCCACGCCCATTTGCTGCGCCAGAAACGCGTGTTCGAAGTAGGCGCTGTTGTACATGCCGGGCGTCAGCACCACCACGGTCGGCTCGGCGGTGGTGGGCGGGCTGCTTTCACGCAGGGTTTCCAGCAGCAAATCGGGGTAGTGCGCAATCGGGGCCACACGGTGAGCTGAAAACAGGTCGGGGAAAAGCCGCATCATCATCTTGCGGTCTTCCAGCATGTAGCTCACACCGCTGGGCACGCGCAGGTTGTCTTCCAGCACGTAGTACTCGCCCTTGCCCTGGGCATCCGGGGCGCGCACGATGTCGATGCCCGAAATTTGTGAATAGACACTGTTGGGCAGGTCCACGCCCATCATCTGCGGACGGAATTGGGCGTTTTGCTCGATTTGCTCACGCGGAATCAGGCCGGCCTTGAGTATTTCCTGGTCATGGTAAATGTCATGCAAGAAACGGTTGAGGGCCGTGACGCGCTGCTCCAGGCCGCGCGCCATGCTGCGCCACTCGTCGGCCGGGATAATGCGCGGGATCAAATCAAACGGAATCAGACGCTCGGTGCCCGCACCGTCTTCGTCCTTTTCGCCGTACACCGCAAAGGTGATGCCGACACGGCGAAAGATCATCTCTGCTTCTTCGCGCCGCTTGGCCATCATGTTGCCGGGTTGGCGCGCGAGCCATTCGTCGTAAATCTTGTAGTGGTCCCGAATCTGCGCCCCATGGGTGAAAAACTCATAGGGCAGCTTGGTGTACATCTCGTCAAATTTCTGCATCATTTTTTACTCCTGAATAGAGCATAGCAAGCTTTGGGCCATGTTTTGCGCTTTGCTGTGGACGCCACGAGGGTACAGCGACCTTATTACACGAACCTTTGCGTTAACCCCGCTGATTACGCAAACCTTTGCGTTGGCCCCGCTGATTAACCCATTCTTTCTTGCTTTCAGGACTTACGCAAAATTGTCCCAGCCAGGCGTTCCGACGCAGACAGTACAGGCGTACGGCAAGGAGGAGCAACGACGCTGGGGCGGTTTTGCGTAAGTCCTAACTTTAATATTCTTATCGTTGATCCCCCCCCCACCCCCAACCCCTCTCCACCCCCGCCGGGGCGGAAAGGGGGGCTAACAGCCATATTTGGGCTTGTGTTTTTACAGACCGAGTTCAACGCGATTGGCAAACATCGGGTGAACGTGAAAGCACGGCACAGCGCGGCTGAATCGGGGTATTTGGGGAGTCGACTTCAGGGGGCCATTGGGACCGTGAGGGTTGGACGTGTGAGTCTGCCGTGGCGCGTATCGGCATTTGAGCGGTGGCAAGCGGTTGACCCGCGCGGCAATCTGCGTATCCCAAGCCACCGGTTTTCCTCACGCCATGAGCCTCTCTTTAACGTGAAAGAGCCGTGGACGATTCTGCCACCCGTAGGAGCCGTCATAAATTTGGCTTTCGCACACCAAAAACCGCCCCGTTGGCCGTGCCCTTGTACGTCTTCACTCAAAACACAAGCCCAAATATGGCTGTTAGCTCCCTTTCCCGCCCGGCGGGGCGGGAATGGGCGGGGGGATAGGGTGGGGGAACGGAAGTTGGAAATTCAGGAAATTTGGAAGTCCAGGAAACTCAGGCAGTTCAGGCTGTCCAGGCCGTGCAGGAAGCCCGGCAAGCGGTCCAAACAGTTCAATCCGTCAAGGTACCCGGTGATGCCAATACCGCAGGTCCTGTTCCCGCTGACACTGCACGCGCTCTGGCCGCCAGGACTGCCAAGCAGCTGCACCACAACGGGGCGAATCGATGACCTTGATGTGGCGCTCATCGTAACGCACCAAAACAGGGCCAGCCGGATGGCCAAAGCGGTTTTTGTAGCCTGCCTGCACCAACGCAAAGCGGGGTTGCACCGCATCCAGAAACGCCGCACTGCTGGAGGTTTTGCTGCCATGGTGTGGCACCAGCAGCACGTCGGCACGCAACAAGCTGGCACCGCCAGAGCCAGAGCCAGAGCCAGAGCCAGAGCCAGAGCCAGAGCCAGAAGCAGAAGCAGAAGCAGAAGCAGAAGCAGAAGCAGAAGCAGAAGCAGAAGCAGAAGCAGAAGCAGAAGCAGAAGCAGAAGCAGAAGCAGAGGCAGAAGCAGAAGCAGAAACTGCGTCAGGGCCCCGGCCTGCGTCTGAACCCGCATGGGCGTGGCCTGACACGCCAGCAGCCGCTGCCCGGGCCACCAGCTGCGCCTCTTGCGCTTGCTCGATGTCCCCTGCCAGCAAGGCGGTTTGTGTGCCGTTGCTGATGCGCAAGGTGCAGCTGATGGCATTGGTTTTGCGCTTGTCGTCGTAATCAGAGGCTTGCGGGTGCAGCACCTCAAACGTCACGCCGTCCCACTGCCAGCGCTGACCGGCCTGGCATCGTTGCGCTGGGCGCAGGGTTTGCAGTGAATGCTCCGGCTCAATCGAACTCAGCAAGGTGGCTTGGGGCTGCATCATCAGCACCGCCTGCGCGCCGCCGGTGTGGTCGCTGTCGCGGTGGCTCAGCACCAGCATGTCAAGCGGCACGTCCAGCGCCCGCAACAGCGGCACCAGCACGCGGTGGCCGGCATCACTTTCACGGCTGAAGCGCGGGCCGGCGTCATACAGCAAGGCGTGGTGGGCGGTGCGCAGCAACACGGCGTTGCCCTGCCCGATGTCGGCGGCCAGCAGCTCGAACTGGCCCACGGGTGGGCTGGGTGCCTGCCACAGCACTACCGGCAACAGCAGCGGCACACCCAGCAGCCGCCCATGCCAGGGCAGGCGCATGGCCAACAGCACACCACCCAACACCCCTGCCGCGCCAGCCCACATCGGGGCTTGCGCGGTCGACACGGTGGCCCACGGCCAGGCGGCCAGCCAACCCAAAAAAACACCCAGCACCTCAATCGCCCACGCCGCCACACCCCACAGGGCCGGCCACACGGCACCCAGCATGGCCAGCGGAGTGACCAGCAGCGTGACCCATGGAATCGCCAGCGCATTGGCCAGCAGGCCGACCAGCGAGACCTGGCCAAACAGCAGCAGCGTCAAAGGTGTCAGCGCCAGCGTGATCACCCATTGTTCCCGAAAAAATATGGCTAATCGGCCTGTAGCCCTCGTGTTGTTTGCGTGAGTAGCTTCTGAATCTGCAGCAAATAAAACACCGACAGCGACAAAGCTCAACCAGAACCCGGCCTGCAGCAGTGCCCACGGGTCGGCCAGCACCACCACCGCGCAAGCCAGCAGCCACACCTGCGGCCACGGCCAGCGCTGACCCAGCAGCCGCAAGCCCCCCACCGTGGCCAGCATCAACACGGTGCGTTGCGCCGGCACGCCCCAGCCACTGAACAGGGCGTAGACCAGCGCCAGCAATATGCCGCCTGCCAGTGCCACGCTGGGCGCACTCACGCGCAGGCAGAGCCAGGCAGAGCGGCGCCACAGCCAGCCCACCAGCAGCGCGGCACCCCAGGCAAACATGGTCACATGCAGGCCTGAAATGCTCATCAGGTGGGCCACGCCCGTGGCCCTAAACACATCCCAGTCGGCGCGGTCAATCGCACCCTGGTCACCCACCACCAGCGCGGCGATCAGGCCAGCGGCTTTGGGGTCGGTGACGCGCTCAAAAATGCGCTCGCGCAACTGGCCACGTGCCCACTCCACCGGGTGCTGCCAGCTTGGCCCCAGGCGCAGCGGTACCGGGTCTTTGGCACCTGCGCGCACATAACCGGTGGCTTGCACGCCCTGCGACCACTGCCACAACTCGTAGTCAAAGCCATGGGGGTTGAGGGCACCATGCGGCGCTTTCAGGCGCACGGTGAATTGCCAGCGCTCGCCAGCTTGCAAGGCAGCAGGTGTGCGCTGTAACTCTCCCATCAATTCGCCCGCACCGTCCCCTCGGGCAAACACACCGCTGTACCAGGCCAGCTCAAGGCGTTTAGGCAAGTGCACGGCTTGTGCGTCCAGCTGCGCGCTGTCCACGTCAAAACGAAAACGCAAACCGGCCTCGTTGCGCTGCGGCATGGCGGCCACGACACCGCTGACCACCAGGTTGCGCCCCTCCAGCGCCGGGGCCAGCGCCTGACCCATAAAGGCCCCGGCGCGCAAGCCCGTGGCCCCGAAGGCCAGCGCCGCAAAGGCCAGCACCAGCACCCCAAAGCGGCTCAAGGAAGCTACATCTTTTATAGCTACTAGCGCAATAACCATAAGGGCTAGAAGCATAAAAGCCATATAAATCTGAAACGGCCACAGCTGCGCCTGCCAGATCTGCAAAGCAGACCCAAGCAGCACCCCCAGCAGCGCCGGAGTCAGGCGGTTAGGGCGTGGCAAGGCATCACACCCCTGTTGGCACCGAGACGTTATTTCTCACCACATCCTTGGGCGGCACCAGGTGCTGGCGTGTCGGTCATGCCGCACGCCTTGCAAAGGCCTCAAAGTCGGCAATCGGCAGGGGTCGGCTGAACAGGTAGCCCTGGTAGGCGTGGCATCCCTGGCGTGCCAGTGCGTCTTGCTGCGCCGGCAACTCCACCCCCTCGGCAATCACCGTCAGGCCCAGACTCTCGGCCAGCACAATCACCATTTTGGCAATCGCCATGTCGTTCGGGTCGGTCAGAATGTTGCGCACAAAACCCTGGTCAATCTTGAGCTGGTCGAGCGGCAGGCGCTTGAGGTAGACCAGTGACGAGTAACCGGTGCCGAAGTCATCCAGCGCGAAACCCACGCCCTGGGTTTTCAGGGTGTTCATCTTGCCAATGGTGCCCTGCACATCATCCACCAGCAGGCTTTCGGTGAGCTCCAGCTTGAGCCGTTTCGGGTTGGCCCCGGTCTGCGCCAGCACCGCCTGCACCTGGTCGACAAAATCCGGCTGGTGAAATTGGCGCGCACTGACATTCACGGCCATCGTCAAATGCGCCAGATCCGGCGACTGCGCCCAAGTGGCCAACTGGGCGCACGCCGCCTGCAGCACCCAATGACCCAGCGGCAGAATCAGGCCGGTATCTTCAGCCAGTGGGATGAACTCGGCCGGCGACACCAGGCCGCGTTGCGGATGCTGCCAGCGCACCAAGGCTTCCACCCCCGTCAGGCGGCCAGCACCCACCACCTGCGCCTGGTAATG
>JBBQSS010000176.1:0-6494 GCA_038213665.1 Burkholderiales bacterium
GGGCTTGCCCACTGAGACGGTTTACGGCCTGGCGGCCAATGCCGATGACGATGTGGCGGTGGCGCAGATTTTCAAAGCCAAAGGCCGCCCGGCCGACCACCCGCTGATCGTGCACGTGGCCGATGCCAGCGCGGTGGCGCACTACGCCTCGGATGTACCTGCGTTCGCCAAACAGCTTATGCAAGCCTTCTGGCCCGGCCCGTTGACGTTGATCCTGCCGCGCCGCCCCGGCGTGGCGAATGCAGCGGCCGGTGGCAACCCAACCATCGGCCTGCGCTGCCCGTCGCACCCGGTGGCGCAGGCGCTGTTGAAAGAAATTAATGGGGGTCAGATTCCAATTAATTCGACATCAGAATCCGGGCGAGAAAAACAATTGGAATCTGACCCCCATTGTTTGGTGTGGGGCCTGGCCGCGCCCAGCGCCAACCAGTTTGGCCGCGTTAGCCCCACCACCGCCGCCCATGTGCAGGGCGAGTTTGGGCCTGAGCTGCTGATGCTCGACGGGGGTGCCTGCAGCGTGGGCATTGAGTCCACCATCATTGACTGCACCCGTGGCGCGCCGGTGTTGCTGCGCCCAGGGGCCATCACGCCGGCGCAGGTGCTGGCGGTGTGTGGCTTCAACGTGCAAGTGAAAGAAGCGCTTTCTGCGCACGCCCAACCCGTGCCCAAGGCCTCCGGCACACTTGAATCGCATTACGCGCCACGGGCTCGGGTGCGGCTGATGGGTGCCCCAGACATTGACACCGCGCTGGCTGTGTTGGGGTTGGGCACCGGGACGTCAGCCGCCCGGCCAGCCATTGCGCTGTATTGCCAAAGCCGACCCAAGCGGCTTTCTGATCACGTGATTTACAGACCCATGCCCTGCGATGCGGCCATGGCCGCCCAGCAGTTGTTTGCCGTGCTGCGTGCGTTTGACCTGCAAGGCGTGGCCGAAATCTGGGTCGAAGCACCGCCAATGCAGGCGGCGTGGGATGGTGTGCGGGACCGCTTGCAGCGCGCCGCGCACTGAGTGTGGCCCAGGACTCTGGGCGAGTGCTGGCCACTGGCAGGGGGCATTCGCCCAGGGGGATGGGCTCCTACCGAAGTCAAAGCGACCTCACTCACCGTTCTTTCACGGCAAAAAGCCCCGCACGTCGTATGCGGGGCTTTTTATCAGGCTGCTTGACGCTTTAGAACTTGTAGCCGACATCAATGCCGTAAGACACGGGGTCGAGCGCAATGTCGAGTGTTTGCCCGGTGGAGAAATGGTTGGTGGTTTTCAGGTTGGACTTGCTGTAATGCAGGTCAAGAAACCATTTTTCTCCAATCGCAATCGTGGCACCGATTTGTGGCGTCAGCGCCCATTTGCCGTCGACCTTCAGTGAGGTCGGCGGGCCGCCCGGGTTGGTGGTGGCGGTGAGTTTGCCGCTGCCGGACTCGTCATAGAAGTAGGCGTAGGTGGCACCCAGGCCCACATAGGGGCGGAACCGGGCGTTGGCTTCCATGAAGCGGTACTGCAGGAACACAGTGATGGGCAGCGCTTTGACTTCTGCGAGGTCACCTGCACCTTTCAGTGCGCCGTCGCCAATAATTTTGTGCGTAAACGGCAGGGCCAGCGGTACGTCTACCGATACATGGTCGGTGACCATGTAGGTGATGCCGCCGCTGAGCTGGGTGTCGGAGCCGACATCAGCCTTGACGCCACCCAAGTAGGTTGGTGCAGACAAATAGCCGCTGCTGACTTGCGGGTCGATGGTGGTGACGCCCACGCGGGCCATCCAGGTGCCGGCCGTTTGGGCAAACGCCGTGCTGGTGGCGAGGATGGCCGCTGCGGCAACGAGCTTCAGTTGGGTTTCCATAGGTGTTTCTTCTAGAAGTTCGTTGAATTACAACCAGCCCGCCAGCACCAGGCTTTTGGTGACCAGCTGTGCCAACAGTTTGTAGCCGTAAGGCGTGGGGTGAACGGTATCGGCAAACAGGTAATGCGAGACATCGCCCGGTTTGACATTGGTGGTATGGCACACAAGTGAGGTGCCGCTTTCCGGCGTTGCTGGATCGGCCAGACCATTGACCGGTGCATTCAGGTTACAAGCGGGCACAGTGACATTGGTCAGCGCGTAGCTGGCCGGGTTGGCAATCTGGTGGCGATTGTCCGCGTAGGCATCGACCAAAATCACGCCGGGCAGGCCCGCGATGCCGGTTTGCAACTGGGTGTTGAAGGAGATCACCATGGTGCTGATGAGGGCCTGCGTGTCCGGGCTTTGGGCTTTGGCCGAAGGTGTCAGGCTGACATCGGGCAGGTTCACCACGGTGACGTATTTGGCACCTTTGCCAACGATCAGGGTTTTGACATAGGCGGCCAGTTCACCCCCGGCCTGTGCCATGGCGGCCACTGCTGGCGGGCCGTTGGTGGTGGCGTAGGCCGCACCCGCTGCATTGCCTGCCGTGGTGGCTGCCGCAATGATCGCGCCCAGGGTGGCATTACCTGGCGTTGCCAGGGTGGCGGGTGCGCCCAACGCAATGGCCTGCATCAACGCCGCCGTGACGATCGTGGTGGTGGTGGCCCCGGGGGCAGCTGCCGCTGTTTGCAGCGCCGTGCCAATGGTCACACCGGTTTGTGCGGTAAAAGCGGGTACCTGTTGGGTGAGGCCACCCGCCAAGCTGCTGCCAAAGGCGCTTGTTCCGGCGGCCGCTGCGTGCGCCTTGAGCAAATCCAGCAGTTCCAACACATCGTTGCCGCCCGCCATCACGGTCACCAGTTCGGTGCCGCTGAAGCTGCCGCCCACCTTGGCCAAATGCGTGCCAATCTGCGTGACGATGGGCACCGTCAACTGACCCAAGGGGGAGTTGACGGGGGCGGATGCGCTGCCGGGCCCGACCGGGTCTGTGACACGTGCGCCGCCCTGCGCGTAGTTGTTGCATGCCGGGTGGTTGGTGACTGCGACAGGCCCGCCCAGCGAGGCGGCGCTGTTGAGGCCGGTTTGGGCGGGGCAGGGCGCAGCCAGGTTCGCCTGGGCGGACACCAGTTCTGTCCAGTTTCTGCTGGGGGTCGGGCTGCTGCCAGTGGCACCCGGTATGCCATTGATGGTGTAAGTGCCGCCACCCAACGCGGCCACGGTGCCGACCTTGTAAGTGCCTACATCACTCAGACTGTCGCCAAACGACACCATGGAAGTGAACTTGACTGCAGGTGCCTGATCGCCATCACCGCCGCCGCCACCGCATGCCGCCACCACCAACGCTGTAGCCACTGCCACGCCGAGAATTTTGAATTGCCTCATCAACTGTCTCCAAAAGATTAAAAAGAACGCTCGTACTATTTAGCTTTTGAATCGTAACGGCTTGTAAGAGGAAACGTGAGTCGGGTAAACCCCTGAATGCGGTGCTTTGGCCTCAGCGGTAGCGCAGTTTCATCACCAAAATGGCAGCCGCCAGCGCCAGCGTGACGCAGTTGGCAATCACGATGGGCCAGGCGCCCAGCAGCACGCCGTACACCAGCCACAGGGCCACGCCCAACGTGAAGGCGCTGTACATGCCCAATGAGATGCCTTTGACGTCTTTGGTGCGGAAGGTGTGCAGCGCTTGTGGCAAAAAGCTCACCGTGGTCAGCACGGCGGCCAGGGTGCCGATCAGGTCAGTCAGGGTCATGGTGTGTCCACAAGTGGGGTGGGTGTGCGGCGGGCTTCATGGGCGTAGATTGTCGGCCGCCACCCAGTCGATCAGGGCGTCCAGCGCCGGGCGCACCGCGCCTGCATTGGGGTGATTGACGATGACCACCAGCACGTAGCGCTTGCCGCTGGCCGCATGCACAAAACCGGCCAGTGCCGTGACCTCACGCAGGCTGCCGGTTTTCAGGTGGGCGCTGGCGCTGCTGGCCCGGCTGCGCTTGAGGGTGCCGTCCACGCCGACCAGCGGCAGCGATGCCATCAGCTCCGGCATCTGGGGCGAGGCATACGCCACCTGCAGCAGTTGCCCGAGTTGCCGTGCGCTGATGCGGCTCTGGCGCGACAGGCCCGATCCGTTGTCGATGACCGGCGCATGGGTCGCGCTGATGCGGCGCCGCCACCATTGCAGCACCGCATCGCGGGCTGACTCCGGCGTGGCCATCGGGCTGTTTGCCGCAAGGCCAAGCGTCAAAAACAGCTGCTGCGCCATCACGTTGTTGCTGAATTTGTTGATGTCACGAATCACCTCGGCAAGGGCTGGCGAGGTCAATTCAAAGGTGGGTGGCGCAGCGGGTGCCACGCCTTCGACGACATCACCATCGAGCCGCCCGCCCATGCTGCGCCACAAACCTGCCAGGGCGCGGGCGTTGTAGCTGGTGGGGTCAACGTAGGCCACGGGCCAGACTTTTTCGCCGCAGGCGAGCGGGTAGCTGCCTGAAAACTGGATGCGCGTGGGGTCCGAAAAGTCGGCGTTCAGGGCGGCGCGGTAGTCACCGCAGGCGGCATTTTTTGACAAGGGCACCTGGGTGGGCAACTGCACCCCGGCCAGGGGTGGGTCAATTTGCACGCGCGCCACCGATCCGTTGGCGTCGGGCGTGAAGGTCATCACCACGGCATTGAAGTTCAGCAGCAGCGCATCGGGCGCGGCGTTGTAGGGGCGCAGCGGTTCGCCATCGAAGTCGCCGGGGTCACTGAGCGGCACGGCAAAGGCGCGGCGGTCGAGCACGATGTTGCCGGCAATGCGCTGCACGCCCAGGCCCTGCACCCGGTGCAACAGCAGCCACAAGCGCTCCAGCACCAGCTTGGGGTCACCCTGGCCCTGAATCACCAGGTTGCCCTTGAGCACGCCGCCCACCACCGGGCCGTCCAGCCAGACCGGGGTGCGCCAGACAAAGGCCGGGCCGAGCAGGTCGAGCGCGGCGTAAGTGGTCACCAGCTTCATGACCGAGGCCGGGTTCATGGGCGCATCGGCGCGGTGGCTCAGGCGTGGCGCAGCGCGGCCGTCGGCCTCCACCACCAGCACCGCCAGCGACTCAACGGGCACTTGCGCGCGCCGGAGTGCGGCTTGCACGACGGGTGGCAATGGCTGGGTGGCGGCGTAGGCGCTGGCGCAGGCCCCGAGCAAGGCGCCCAGCAGCAGGGCGCGGCAAGATTTAAAAGTGTCAGTCATGCGTGAATTATGGGCGGGCGCCGCAGTCGGCGGGCGGGGGCTGTGTTGCCACGGATAATCGGCCCATGTCTGCCCCCTTACCGTTTTTCAATCGTTTTTCGCCCCGCACTGTGGGGCTGCTGTCGGCGTTGGTCACCGTGTTGATCTGGACCTCGTTCATTGTGATTGCCCGGGCCTCGGCCGACCCGGCGCGCGGCGGGCTGTTGACCCCGTTTGACATCGCGTTTTGCCGCATCGTCGGGGCCGCCGTGATTTTGCTGCCGTGGGGTGCCTACCTGGTGCGCCAAGACCGGGCCCAGGGCCTGCACGGTGCGTCGTGGCTGGGGCTGTCGCCGCTGTCTGCGCGGGTCACGCGCAGTGTGGGTTTTTTTGGCGGACTGCTGTATGCGCTGCTGGCTTACAGCGGTTTTGCCTACGCCCCGGCCTTGCACGCCTCGGTGTTGATGCCGGGCAGCTTGCCGCTGTGGACCGCCGTGCTGGCCTGGTGGCTGCTAAGTGACCGCATCACGCAAACGCGGGCGATTGGCTTGGGTCTGATTGTGCTGGGCGACCTGCTGGTGGGCGGCTTGAGCCTGCTGCATGCCTTTGATGGCGGCAATGTCTGGCTGGGCGACGTGCTGTTCATGGCGGCCGCCATGTGCTGGGCCACTTACAGCGTGCTGGCGCGTCACCATGGGCTCAATGCCGTGCGCGCCACGATTGCCATCACCACTTTTGCCTTTGTGTTTTATGTGCCCGTATACAGCGCCTTGGTGTTGAGCGGCGTGGTGCCGGGCCAGGTGTTCACCGCGCCGTGGCGCGACCTGTTGTTTCAGGCGATGTTTCAAGGTTGGGGCTCGGTGGTGATCTCGGGCATCACCTTCACCCAGATGATCCGCCACTATGGCCCGGTGCGCTCGACCATGATCACCGCGCTGGTGCCGGGCTTGTCGGCCCTGGGCGCCGTGTGGCTGCTGGGCGAGCCGCTGCGCTGGAATCTGGCTGCCGGGCTGGCGCTGGTCACGATGGGTATTTTGTTTGGCGTGCGGGCCAGTATTCCTTTTGCTACTAAAAAAGTAGCTACTAGCGCATAGTTTATAAGGGCTAGAGGCTTATTTTATGTATAAATGTTGTCTTATCTATGGTGCGTCTGGTGTGACGCGGGGAGCGACGCCATGAATTTATTGGCCTTTGACACCAGCACCGAGCAGATGTCGATTGCGCTGCAGCGCGGCAGCGGCGACAACATGACGCAGTGGCAGCACACGGCAGCCGGTGGTGCGCTGACATCGACCCACTTGATTCCTGAAATCCAGCGCCTGATGGCCCAGGCCGAGCTGGGTTTTGATGCACTCGACGCCATCGTGTTTGGCGCCGGGCCGGGCTCGTTCACCGGCTTGCGCACGGCGTGTTCGGTGGCG
>JBBQSS010000177.1:0-6402 GCA_038213665.1 Burkholderiales bacterium
CCAGATGACGCAGGATTTTTGTTCAGCTGCAAGGCGTAAAAATGGGCGTATAGCGAGCTATACAACCGTTTTTGCAACGCAGCAGATGGACAAAAAGACAAGTCAGATGGGTATATTTTTCGCAGGAAATCACCTTATTCCTGTTCTTTCAACATACCACGTGTTTTCAATAGCAACTGTTCTTGCGTCTTCAGACTTGAGTCCGCCTTCAGTCGGGGGGCACCCATTGACAACTCGCAATGCTTGGACAACCCGCAAAACGTAACACATGGAGAGTGCACTTGCTTCAGGTGGTCTGCCAAATCACCCTTTGACCTGAACTCTCCCAGCGCTCGTAATTGGCCGAGTAGACATCTTCAATCCGGTTGCGTTTGACCTTGAAAGTGGGTGTCACCAAATCGTTCTCCACGGTCCACGCGGTGGTCACGACCACCAGGCACTTGAGTTGTTCGTGCGGGTCAAGGATGTCATTGATGGTTTGCAGGTGTTGCCCCAGAGACGCCTCAATTTCAGCGCGGGAAGATGGCTCTGCCACACGCGTCAAAGCTTCTGCGTTGAGCATCACAATACCCAGCGGCTGACCCAGGTTGGCGCCAGTCACCACACAGGCCTCCACTGCCTCATGCATCACCAGCTTGTCTTCAATCGGCGCCGGAGCCACATACTTACCCTTGTTGGTCTTGAACAAATCCTTGACACGGCCGGTAATGCGCAGATTGCCCTCCTCATCTATACGCCCCTTGTCCCCGGTGCGCAGCCAACCGTCTGCGGTGAAGGCCTCGCGGGTTAATTCAGGTGCTTTGTAATAGCCCAGCATCAGGGCCGGACTGCGCATTTGAATCTCGCCGGTGGCTGGGTCTATGCGGGCATCCACCCCCGGGAAAGTCGGGCCAACCGTGCCTTCCTGATTTTTGCCAGCCAGCGTCAGGTGTGACACCGCCAGGTTTTCAGTCAAGCCATAACCTTCGTTGACGGGCAAACCCAGCTTGCGATACCAGGCCAGCAGACTGACTGGCATGGGGGCTGCACCGCCGGCAGCAAAGCGGCACTGGTCCAGGCCCAGCGCTTTTTTAACCTTGTGGCGCACCAAGGCGCCAATCAGGGGAATAGACAGCAGCCGGTCAAGCTTGGCTGGGGGCAACTTGTGGTGCACACCATGCTGAAACTTGACCCAAAGCCGGGGCACCGAGAAGAAAATTGTGGGCCGCGCGCGTTGCAGGTCCGTGGTGAAGGTTTCCAGCGACTCGGCAAAGAACACATGCATGCCCGTGGCCAGCCAGCCATGCTCTACCAGCACCCGTTCAACCACATGCGCCAGCGGCAGGTAGGACAACATGCGGTCACTTTGCGTCATGTGCACACTGTCCACGCCGCGGCCAATGGCCCAGGCGAAATTGCCAAAGCTGTGCATCACGCCTTTGGGTTGGCCCGTGGTGCCAGAGGTGTAGATCAGGGTGGCCAACTCATCCGCAGGCCGCACAGGTTCGCCCTTCGAAGGTGCGTTTCGGGCAATGATGGCGTCCCAGCCCTCAAAGCGCTTGACGGCATCCGCTGGTGACAGCGCGTAGCTGATGCACGGCAGGTCTGGCGGTACGCCAGGTTTCATGGCGCCCCAGTCATCGAGCTTGCCAATGAAACAGGCCCGCGCCTCGCTGTGGGTCAAAATTTGTCTGACCGTGTCATGGGCCAGCGTGGGATAAAGCGGCACCGACACGTAGCCGGCCATCCAGATGGCCAGGTCACTCATCAGCCACCAAGCACAGTTTTTCGACAAAATAGCCACTTTTGCGCCGGGCTCCCAACCCTGCGCCTTGAGGTGCGTGGCCATGCGTCGCACTTGATCAGCCACCTGGGCCCAGGTGTAGTTCTGCACCACACCGCCACCCATCGGCTGGGTCAAGGCGATTCGGTCCGGTGAGGTTTTTTCCCAGTAATACAGGCGTTGTAGAGCCAGAGGGTCAGATGGCACAGCGTTCATGGTGTTTGTCTCCCCAATTGATTGAAGTTATTGGCGTCGCCAAAGACGACGTCGACAAGTGTAGAAAAACAAGCCTGATTTGTGAACCTTGGCAGAAACGATTAGACCTGTTGGCTTAAAAAGAAGCGCAGCATCTCCCGCGTGGCATCTGGCCCCAGACCATCGGTGTAGGAGCCTTCGGCCGAGCCACCCGACCAGGCGTGACCGGCGCCATGCAGCAGCCAGTGTTCAGTCAGCACGCGGCCATGGTCACCGCGCTGGGTTGATCGCGTGTAGCGGCGCCCGTGTGCCGATACGCCCTGCTCTGCCTGGGCACCCGCCGCCACCCGCCCTTGCACCGCCGCAATCACCAACTCGCCGTTGCGCGGGTGCACCGTTTTGTCTTGATCGCCATGAAACACGATGGTGGGCAACCGCGTTTGCTGCCGTGCCTGCTTATGGGTTGTTGTATTCATCGGGCGCCGCTGCCCGGGCAACACGATGCCCGCATCGCCACTTTTCATCACCATCAGCGCCTCTGCCATGTTGCTGGCCGCACCGCTGGGGAGCCCCGAGTGCACCCCAACTGCCGCAAAAATCTCCGGGTAGGCCCCCGCCATGACTGCGGCCATGGCACCCCCCGCAGACAAGCCCGCGATAAAAACGCGCTTTGCATCCACGCCGTGTTGTTGCATCACCGCCAGCGTCATGCTGGCGAGCAAGGCCGCCTCGCCGCTGCCGCGCTTTTGATCGTTAGGTGCAAACCAGTTCCAGCAACACGATGGGTTGTCATTTTGTCCCTGCTCCGGGTACAGCACAAAAAAGCCTTGCTCATCCGCTCTTTGGTTCATGCCGGTGCCCGCCGCAAAATCGTCCGGGTTCTGGGTGCAACCGTGCAACATCACCATCAGCGGCAAAGCCCGCCCCGCATGACCCGGTGGTTTGTAGAGCTTGTAGCGGCGCGTCAGGGCGGCATGCGTGTGCGAGCCAGTGATGAATTCACCTGCTGGCGACGGCGTGCCCCCGTCAGCTTTGGCGGGGGCGGGTGTGCTTGTGCGTGCATTTACCTCAAACACGCACCCATCCAACACGATGGGGGACGCTTTGGGCAGCACCATTGCAGGCACATCAAGCGGTTTATATTGACGCCATGGGTTTTCGGCATCAGGGCTGCCATTTGACGCCTCTGCACCACGCAACATGCGCTGAATGGTCTGGGTGGCTTCATTCAATCGGCCCGCTTGCGTCAATTGGGTGGCGTTGCGCATCAGGTCTTGTAGGGTTTGGTTCATGTTGACTTTCTTGGTGTGATTGGGGTGGAGGGTGAGTTGGCGTTGAATCTGTCGGGTGGAGTTCATCGCAGGCGGCTGGCCAATGCGGCCTTGACTGCCGCGCTGGCTTGCAGGGCGCCCAGCACTTCGATCGACTCGATCGTGGCGAGCGCCAGTTCAGGTGTCACCTCATTGGCGATGGTGACCAGCCCGAGAACGCGAATTTGCAGCGTTTGGCCTGCCGCCTGAACGGTGTGCAGGTCATCCGCGCTGAAATGCTGGAGCCCCAGCACCAGCACCTTGCGCGCCATCACTTGTTTCACGGCGTCCGAGTGGGTGCTGAGCTGGTTACGAATGGCGGTGCGGATGAAGTCGGTGCGGTTGCCGTAAAAGCCCTCCGACACCAGCAGGTCAATCTGCCCGAGATCGATGAAACCAAGGTTGATGGTGATCTTTTCAGATTCCATAACCTTGGACTTGAGCGAGGTAGTGGATGTTTGTTTCATTTTTCCATCTTAGCACCATCCATGTGGATGGTATTTTGAGGAAAAATAAATACAAAGGTGGTGGTGACTGGTTTGAAGTCGGGACTCATGCGACGTAACCAGGCGGTCATTCGCAGGTCACGCAAACCGAAGTATCTTGAACGAGGCTGTGCTGTTCGTTACATTGGCTTTTGACTGGCCATGGGCGCGCTGGGTTGGTGCAGCGCTACTGAAGGCATGGCGCTATACGCTGACGGGTAAAGTGAAAAGCATCCGCGTGCCCTGGCCCGGGCTGCTTTCCGCCCGGATGTTGCCACCATGGGCCTGCACAATGCACCGCGAGATGTAAAGGCCCAAGCCCAATCCACGCCGGTCGTTCTTGCCGACCTGCCAGAACCGCTCGAATACGGCCTCTAACATCGCTGCGGGGATTCCTTCGCCGGTGTCGTCCACGCAAAATTCGAGTGCCTCTCCCACCCGTTCGCAGTGGACGCGGATACTGCCGCCCTTGGGCGTGAACTTGATCGAATTGGCGATCAGGTTGGCGAGTACTTGCAGCATACGATCCTGATCGAATTCCGCCAGGCCAGGTTCTTGCACTCCCCGCACCGCGAGGGACACGCCTTTTGCCAATGCCGTGATCTGAAGGGCCTCTACCGCCTCAGCCAGCAATAAGGCAACGTCACCCTGAACCGTTTGCATGGCGAGCTTGCCAGCATCGATGCTGGCAACATCCACCAGATCACCAATCAGGCGGTTCATGCGCGTGCCGTAGCGCTCGATACGCGTCGTTTCGAGCAACAACCGGTCGCGGTCGATGTGTTTATCAAGTTTTTGGGCAAGAAATTGCGAACTCATCACAATTC
Organism: Burkholderiales bacterium; assembly: GCA_038213665.1. Lineage (GTDB taxonomy): Bacteria > Pseudomonadota > Gammaproteobacteria > Burkholderiales > Burkholderiaceae_C > Rhodoferax. Next base: position 4,580 of record JBBQSS010000177.1, read on the forward strand.
CGTTCAGGAGATCGCGCAGGTCGTGGGCGACCATGCCGAGGAAATCGTCCCGGGTGGCGAGAGCGTCGTCGGAGCGGGCGCGCTCCGTGAGCAGATACTGATCGGTGGCGTCGCGCTCAATCGGCAAAAGGCGCGTCAGCATGCGGGCCCTGGCGTTGCGCTCGCGGCGCACGGTCTGGTCTTGCGCAGCCCGTTCATCACGCAGGGTTGCGTCTTCGACCTCCCGACCCTCAGCAATTGCGGTTTGAACGATGTGTGGTGCGGTGATGTCCGCCGTTTTGTCCGCTTTTTCGCGGGCCGCAACCAGAACAGCATCGGCGGTTTCCCGGGCGTGCTCCACGACTGCGTCAGCGTTCTTTTCTGTGGCTACGCGGTAAGCAGTCAGCTCCCGATCAGCTTTTTCGCGCTCCCCGCGCAGGCTGACGTCGGTCAGTTCGCGCTCGGGCGATTCCTCTGGATTTGCAGTTGGCATCATCGATGTATTACTCCCATCCGCGTTGTTGAAAAAAAATTGGAATCCCGTTCCATGTCGGCAAACTAGGCAGTATAGGCGGCGCATTGCATGAGCGAGGTGGTGTCCTGATCTGGTGTACCGAAGAAGCCAATCTTCGTTGGCACAGCGTCCGCCCGGATGTTCCGCACGCAACGTCATTGAATCCGGCCACCGGTCTTCACCGACCCGTGGCCATCACCCCGTAGCGGGATCAGTCGCGCAAGGCCGCCAGGAACTGTTGCAGCTCCGGGGTTTTGGGATGGTTGAAAATGGCATCGGGCGTGCCGATCTTGTGGATCAGGCCTTGGTGCATGAACACCAGCTGTCACTCATGCGCCACTTCCGCCGCCATGCCGATGGATTCCCCCAGCGTGGGATGCGGGTGAATGGTTTTGCCAATGCCGATGGCATCCGCGCCCATCTCAATCGCCAAGGCAATCTCGCCGATCATGCCGCCGCCCAGAATCTTGCCGTGGCTGTGGGCCTCTGGGCTGTCGTCAAACAGCAGTTTGGTGACGCCTTCGTCGCGGCCATTGGCGATGGCGCGCCCTGACGCGTTCCAGGGGAAGAGGCCTTTCTTGACCTTGATGCCTTGGGCTTTGGCTTGGTCTTCGGTGAGGCCGACCCAGGCCACTTCGGGGTCGGTGTAGGCGACGCTTGGGATGACGCGGGCGTTGAAGGCGGCTGCGGCCAGCGCTTTGTTGCCTTGCAGTTCGCCTGCTATCACTTCCACTGCCACTGCCACATGGGCTTCATGCACGGCCTTGTGCGCCAGCATAGGCTGGCCGACCACGTCGCCGATGGCGAAGTTTTGATAGCGTAAGGCGTTTATCCAGATTGGGCTAGAGCCTGTTTTGCTGGTGTGAGAGATCATGGGGCGGCGCTGTTACAGGCGCTTCAGTCACAGGTATTTTTAGCCAAATCAGGCTGTAGCCCTCGTATTCATTGCGCAAGAAGCTACTTATTTTGTAGCAAATTTGTTTTCACGCTGCATGTCACGTGATCAGCTGCGGTCTGGCTGCACGGCTGTTACCGCCGTGCGGACGAAGACCCGATCAAGCGGCGCAAAGTCCCACTGCTCAATAAGGCAGCTGCCGGAGGCATCACCCCATCGCAATACGTTCACCGAGTTGGGCACCCCCGGACGGGTGCGCAATGAGACGGCGGTTCCCGCCTGAACCACCCACAGAGGCCGCGCCAACCCCTGCAGCGCCAAGGTGTATGGCAGATGAATGTGCCCGCCCAGCACCAGGTCGGCCCCGGCGGCGGACCAAACCTGCGTGGCGGCGCTGTGGCCGCGTACCAGGTTGGTCCGATCTTGCGCCCGGGT
>JBBQSS010000178.1:0-6402 GCA_038213665.1 Burkholderiales bacterium
CATCTGACTTGTCTTTTTGTCCATCTGCTGCGTTGCAAAAACGGTTGTATAGCTCGCTATACGCCCATTTTTACGCCTTGCAGCTGAACAAAAATCCTGCGTCATCTGGGCATATTTATTCTTGGAAATCACCTTAAGCCACACCCTTGTCCTTGAACCAGGCCAGCGCCCGGGCAAAGCCGTCTTCAGCGGCGTCTTGGCGGTAACTTGGGCGGTAGTCGGCATGAAACGCGTGCGGCGCATCTTTATAAACCACAAACTCTGAGGCTTTGGCAGCGCCATTGCCCTTGGCGCCAGCCTCTGCCAGGGCATCCTTCATCTGGTTGATGGTGGTGAGTGGGATACCGCCATCTTGCCCACCGTAAAGCCCCAGTACCGGCGCTTTCAGTTCAGCCGCCAGGTCCAGCGGATGCTTCGGGGTCAGCGCCGAAGAGGTGCCCACCAGCCGGCCATACCATGCCACACCAGCCTTGACGTTTTTGCTTTGCTCGGCATACAGCCAGGTGATGCGGCCACCCCAGCAAAAGCCGGTGATGCCCACTTTTTTCAGGTTGCCGCCGTTTTCGCCAGCCCATTTGACAGCACCATCCAGGTCAGCCATCACTTGCGCGTCCGGCACTTTGGAGACCACTTCGGCCATCAATTTGGCCATTTCACCGTATTGGCTGGGGTCACCCTGGCGGGCGTACAGCTCAGGCGCAATCGCCAGGTAACCGGCTTTGGCGAAGCGCCGGCAGGTGTCGGCAATGTACTCATGCACGCCAAAAATTTCCTGAATCACCAGAACCACCGGCAGGTTTTTCTTGCCCACAGGTGCGGCGTAGAAACACGGCACCGCGAAGCCATTGACATTGAACGTGGTGTCACCGGTGCGCAAGCCCTCGGCCGAGGTCTTGATGGCGGTTTGCGCCATGATGGGCATCGCCGCGGCCGCATAGCCCACGCCCAAGGCCACTTTCAAAGCGGTGCGGCGGCTGGCACCATCAAGGGTAGATTGGCCTGGCAACAGGGCGTCAAAGTCTTGGGTCTGGTCTTGATTGAGCATGAAACGACTCCTGGTTAAAAAAGCCAACAGCTTAACGGCGAAGCCATTGCGACGGCTCTACGGGGCTTTTCATCGCCACGCGACTCCTCTGATGCGCCAGCCATGCCGCCCCGGCCGACGACTGATTGGCGTTCAGTCACAGCCATCCATTGGGGCACATGGCTGATTTGAATTTTTTGCCGCCGTGCGGGTCCGGTCTAAACCCGAAAGCGGTCAGAGCTGGCGTTGAGCTTGGCGATCAGCGCACCAGCAATGTCGCCCAGGGGAAGCACTTCATCGGCGGCCCCGTGGGCAATGGCTTCTTTGGGCATGCCAAACACCACACAGGAGGCTTCATCCTGAACAAAGTTATAGCTGCCGGCGTCCTTCATCTCTTTCATGGCCCGTGCACCGTCATTGCCCATGCCGGTCAGCATGATGCCAAAGGCATTGCGCCCGGCAATTTTGGCACCCGATTTGAACAACACCTCCACCGAGGGCTTGTGGCGATTGACGAGTTCACCATCTTCCACAACGGCCACATAGTTGGCACCGCTGCGGTCAATCCGGAACTGCTTGCCGCCCGGCGCAATGTATGCGTGGCCAGGCAATAAGCGCTCACCGTTGACCGCCTCGCCCACCGAGATTCGGCACAGCCCATTGAGCCTTGCGGCAAAACTGGTGGTAAATCCTGGCGGCATGTGCTGGGTGATGACAATGGCCGGAAAGTCTGCGGGCAACTGAACCAGCACGTCTTTGATGGCCTCGGTTCCCCCGGTTGACGCACCAATCAGCACCAGTTTTTCAGTGGACACGCGCCCCACCAAGGTGGCGAGTGGGCGCTCAGCGGCAGGCTTGACAGTGACGCCGCTGCGCCCAGCCACGGGGGTCGTGGGGGTGCGCTTGATGTGGGCGCTGGCTGCGATCCGAATCTTTTCAACAATCTGGGTCGACAACTCACCCAAACCATCCACCACACCAATGCGCGGCTTGGAGACAAAGTCAACCGCACCCAGTTCCAGCGCCTTCATGGTGACCTCGCCGCCACGCTCGGTCAGCGTTGAAATCATGACCACAGGCATGGGACGCAGACGCATCAAACGCCCCAAAAAATCAATGCCGTCCATGCGCGGCATTTCAATGTCAAGGGTGAGCACATCGGGGTTCAATTCCCGAATCATCTCCCGGGCCACAAGGGGGTCGTTGGCAGCGCCCACGCACTCCATGTCGGGCTGACGGTTGATGATGCCAGCCAACAGACTGCGCACCAAGGCCGAGTCATCCACCACCACCACGCGAATTTTCTTCAATTCTCAATCCTCAAAACAAGTCCACAGAACCACCAGAGGTCGACTTGGCGAGCGCCGCCGCATTGCCTTTGCGCTCTTCCACCACCAAGGTTTCTGGATGCGAATGTGCAAGCCGCTTCACGAGTGCCTTGCCGGTTGTTGGGAAAAAACAAACTTTTCTGGGGTGAATGTCGAGCACGTCTTGTGACACCACCGGTATTCTTTCGGTGGCCAGGTAGTCAAGGACGAACTTGGTGTTTCTTTCACCCACATTCATGGACGTGAAACCCGCCATCACCTGCGCGCCACCAAACACTTTGGCCTGCATGGTTTCCCGTCGCGCACCAATTTTGAGCATTTGATTGATCAGCAACTCCATCGCATAAGACCCATAGCGGCCAAATCCGTCGGCACTGTCGCCGTCGGGCAGCATGAAATGGTTCATGCCGCCAGCCCTGACCCGCCCGTCCCAAAGGCAGGCAGAAATGCAGGAGCCCAGCACGGTCATGATCATGATGTCTTCACTGGCCACAAAGTACTCGCCGGGCAAGACCTTGACGGCGTCGTACTGAAAGTGATGGTCACTGTAAAAAAACGAGGCTTCGCCCGGGTGACGCGGCAAGGACTTCAAATGGTCAACTCTTGACACACGCGCGCTGACCACTTTAGCGACGCTCATAAACAGTTTTCCCCTTCAACACGAACAGATCGCGCGACTCGCTGAAGTTCTCGGCATGGCCGACAAACAGCAAGCCGCCAGGGACCATTACGCGATGAATACGCTCTAGCACCTTGCGCTGCGTCGGTGCATCAAAATAGATCATGACATTGCGGCAAAACACCACATCAAAGGGTTCGCGAAATGGCCAGTCGTCACGCACCAGGTTGACAATGATGAACGCCACCATGCGCTGCAGTTCAGACTTGACCCGGACCATGCCGTTGTTGCTGGCCTTGCCGCGTAAAAAAAACTTTTGCAGCTGACTTTCACTGACATTCTTCAAGTTTTCACGGCGGTAGACACCTTGCGCCGCCGTCGCCAGCACTTTGGAGTCGATGTCACTGGCCATAAGCTTCAGCTGCGCATTGGCCCCGAGTGCGTCAATGGCGGTCATCAGGATCGAATAGGGCTCTTCACCGGTAGAGGCCGCACTGCACCAAACCCGCCAAGGGCCATGCGCCTTGTTTGCCTTCAAGTGCTGGTCGAGAATTTCAAAATGATGGTGTTCGCGAAAAAAAGATGTCAGGTTGGTGGTGAGCGCATTCACAAACTCCTGCCACTCGGGGCCATCATGTTTTTCCAGCCAGGTCAAATATTCTTTGAAGCTCTGATGCCCGGTGTCACGCAAGCGCCTCGACAGCCGGCTGTACACCATGGCATGCTTGCCGTCGTGCAAGCTGATGCCGGCGCGCTGGTAGATCAGGGATTGAACGCGGTCAAAGTCTGCATCGGTCCAGGCAAACTCGCGGCCGTGGGCTTCAGGTGAGCCAGCGTCTTGCTGGAGCTGCCCTGCTTGGGAAACTGCCATGTGTATTTAGCTTGCAAACATCAGTCAGATACCAAGCCCATGTCAACGCCCGACATCAGCTTTTCAATGTCAAGCAAGATCAGCATACGATCGCCCAGGGAGCCCAGTCCGATGACGGAGTCGCTGTCAATCACGCTGTCGACCTCAGGCGCGCCGCGCAAGTTTTCAGGCGCCAGCTCCATCACATCGCTGACCGAATCCACCACAATGCCCACGATGCGTTGGCGCAGGTTGAGAATGATGACCACCGTGAACGTGTCGTACTCGGCGCTGACGCAATTGAACTTCAGGCGCATATCGACAATCGGCACGATGGTGCCGCGCAAATTAACCACACCCTTGATGAAAGATGGTGCATTGGCGATGCGTGTAGGTGGTTCGTAACCGCGAATTTCCTGCACCTTCAAGATGTCAATGCCGTACTCTTCCCGGCCCAACCTGAACGTCAGGTATTCACGCGCACCCACCGCTACCGAATCGCTTACTTTTTCAATTGCACTCATCTTGTTTCTCCTCAATCTTCCCAATGCCTCAATGGCGTGAACGACGAACCAAAGCACCTGTGTCAAGAATCAAGGCCACCTTGCCGTCGCCGAGAATGGTGGCCCCCGAGACGTTGGGCACCTTGCGGTAATTGGATTCAAGATTTTTAACCACCACCTGCTGCTGCCCGAGCAATTCGTCCACCAGCAACACCACACGACTGCCCTCAGCCTCAATCACGACCATGATGTCACTGGTTTTTTCGGTGTCGAAACGGGGCACCTGAAAGACTTTTTCAAGTTCAATCACCGGCATGTACTCGTCACGCACCTTGACCAATTGCGCACCTTGACCCACCGTGCTGACCGCGTCTGACTTGACCTGAAACGATTCGACCACTGATGAAAGCGGCAAAATATAGACCTCGTTTCCAACCCCCACTGACATGCCGTCCATGATGGCCAGTGTCAAAGGCAGACGCACTGACACTTTCATGCCGTAGCCCTCAACCGATTCAATGTCCACGGTGCCGTTGAGCGAGGTGATGTTACGTTTCACCACATCCATGCCCACGCCTCGGCCTGACACATCAGTCACCACTTCAGCGGTTGAAAACCCCGGGGCAAAGATCAACTGCCAGACTTCTGCATCCGTCATGGTGTCTGACACATCAAGGCCTTTTTCGCGGGCTTTCGACAGAATTTTTTCACGCGACATGCCTTTGCCATCGTCGCGCACCTCAATCACGATCGATCCGCCCTGATGGGCTGCCGACAAGGTGATCGTGCCGGTTTCCGACTTGCCGGCACGCAGCCGGTCGGCAGGCATTTCAATGCCATGGTCACAACTGTTGCGCACCAAATGGGTCAAGGGGTCAGTGATCTTTTCCACCAGACCCTTGTCAAGCTCGGTCGCCTCGCCCTGGGTGACAAAGTCCACCTTTTTACCCAACTTGCTCGCCAGATCCCGCAGCATGCGCGGAAATCGGCTGAACACGATGGACATTGGAATCATCCGGATGGACATCACGGATTCCTGCAAGTCACGGGTGTTGCGGTCCAGATCGGTCAATCCCGTTAACAATTGTTGGTACAAGGCCGGGTCAAGTGCACGGCTGTTTTGCGCCAACATGGCTTGGGTGATCACCAGTTCACCCACCAGGTTGATCAATTGGTCAACTTTACTGATCGCCACGCGGATGGTTGCCGCCTCTGGCTGCGCACTTGCGCCACCCGCAGGTTTGGCTGGCACCTTGGCCACACTCACCGCAGCCTGCACCTCGGGCACCAACACCGCGTGATGGTCATCAGACTCATCGGGTGCACCTGGCGCCCCGTCGAAGAAGCCAAAACCTGAGCCTGACAAGGCAGCAACTGAAGCCTCAGCCTTAGACCCGGTCACGGCATCCGCAGATGCAGATGCAGATGCAGATGCAGATGCCGATGACACACCACCAGCGCCAGGCAACGCAGCGCCTTTTTCCCGAATCGCCACTTGCTCGCGCGACACATGAAATGCAAACAAATCCAGCAAATCTTCGTTGGTCGATGTCGTGAGCACCTCAAACAACCGGCTGCCATCGGGTGCACCGGGGACCACCTTGATCTCGCCCAAGGCGGGAATATCCCGAAACAACTCCATCAAGGCATCGGCCTGGTCAGGGCGATCCATTTGACTGATACAGATGTCGAGTTGGCGCAAGCCGCCGTCAGCCAGGGTCGTGTTGGCAGGCGTCGCTTGCACCGCTTCAGGCGGTTTGGCAAGCACGGGGGCGGCCGGAGGCGGCTGGGCTGGCGCTTTGACTGGTACCACTTCACCGGCGACCAAGGCGCGTATCCGGCGTACCAGCTCGCCCGTGGGCGGCCCCTCACCTTCGTCGCCCGCCTGATGCCGCGCAAGCAGCCCGCGCGAGGCGTCTGCCGACTCCAGCAAGACATCCACCATGGCCGAATTGGGTTGCAGTTCATGTCGGCGCAAACGGTCCAGCAAAGACTCCATCTGGTGCGTCAACTCTGCCACATCGGAAAAGCCAAACGTTGCAGCGCCCCCTTTGACCGAGTGCGCACAGCGAAAGATG
>JBBQSS010000179.1:0-6368 GCA_038213665.1 Burkholderiales bacterium
CAGGCCAGCGCTGCGCGCGTCTTCAAAGACATCGACTCGGTGCTGATCCTGGCTTGCGGCACCAGCTATTACAGCGGCTGCACCGCCAAGTACTGGCTGGAAAGCATTGCCAAAATTCCGACGCAAGTGGAAGTGGCCAGCGAATACCGTTACCGCGACTCGGTGCCCAACCCGCGCACCCTCATCGTCACCATCACCCAATCCGGTGAGACCGCTGACACCCTGGCGGCCCTGCGCCATGCGCAATCCTTGGGCATGACGCACACCCTGACGGTGTGCAATGTGGCCACCAGCGCCATGGTGCGTGAATGCGAGCTGGCCTACATCACCCGCGCGGGGGTTGAAATTGGTGTGGCCTCTACCAAGGCGTTCACTGCACAGCTCGCAGGTTTGTTCTTGTTGACACTGGCGCTGGCGCAGTCTCGCGGGCTGCTGAGTGAACTGGAGGAAGCCCGCCACATCAAAGCCATGCGCCATCTGCCGGCCGCGCTGCAAGCGGTGCTGGCGCTAGAGCCGCAAGTGATTGCCTGGTCACAAGACTTTGCCGCCAAGGAAAACGCCTTGTTTCTGGGCCGTGGGCTGCATTACCCCATTGCGCTTGAAGGCGCTTTGAAGCTGAAAGAAATCAGCTACATCCACGCCGAGGCTTACCCGGCCGGCGAACTCAAACACGGCCCGCTGGCGCTGGTGACTGCTGCCATGCCGGTGGTCACGGTGGCACCGAATGACGCGCTGCTGGATAAACTCAAGAGCAACATGCACGAGGTGCGGGCGCGCGGCGGCGTGTTGTATGTGCTGGCTGACGCCGATTCACACATCGAGTCCGCCGAGGGCTTGCATGTGATTCGCATGCCCGAACACTACGGCGAGTTGTCGCCCTTGCTGCACGTGGTGCCGCTGCAGTTGCTGGCCTACCACACGGCTTGCGCACGGGGTACCGATGTCGACAAGCCACGCAATCTGGCCAAGTCGGTGACTGTGGAGTAGTTTGGGGGGCGAGGATCGTCGTGCCCGTCAGTGCTTGGCTTATTGCACCTGCTGCGCCATATCGAGGAAGTGGTCGAGCGCTTTAGCCGTTACCACAAATACACCGTGGGCGCGGACTTGCGCCGGCAGGCCCACCACCTACAAACCCTGGTGTACGCAGTCAATCGCCCCACACCGCAACTAGCAGCAAACGCCTGCACGCTACATTTTTAATAGCTGCTTGCGCAGTGTAATAAGGGGCTAGAGGCCTATTTGTCTAGAATAATTTCTACAAGTAAATCTTGCTGCCTGCAATAAACACGCGATGTAGAGAAACTTCGCAGCGGCGAGGAGTGTGAGGTTGACCATGTGCTGGCAGTGGCAGCTATGGATTTTCGTGCCAAAGATAGACTAAGGTTTGAAGAATAAACCTAGCAAATCTTCCATTGCATGGAATAATTGCATGGATGTATCAACGTCAAATCATGGCCGAAATGGCCGTCTATTTGCAGGAATTTCCTGCGGTGGCCATTTTGGGGCCGCGCCAAGTGGGCAAGACCACGCTGGCGCACCAGCTCGACCCCACTGCCCTGTACCTGGATCTGGAAGCCCCCGCCGACCTGGCGCAGCTCAGCGACCCCAGCGCTTTTTTTGCCGCACATGCCGATCGATTGCTCATTTTGGATGAGGTGCAGCGCATGCCGGGGCTCTTTGCCGTGTTGCGCGGGGTGATTGACCAGCGTCGCCGCTCGGGCGCAGTCAGTGGCCAGTTTTTGCTGCTCGGTTCAGCCAGCATTGAGCTGTTGGCGCAGTCGTCTGAGAGCCTGGCCGGGCGTCTGGCCTATGTCGAATTGGTGCCTCTGGTGCTGACTGAATTGCCAGCTGATCATGCGGCGGCCGCGCCAGATGCCCTATGGCTGCGCGGTGGGTTTCCCGATGCCTATCTGGCTCGCAGCGACGCCGCCAGTTTGCGTTGGCGCCAGCAATTTATCAGCACCTACTTGGAGCGCGACATTCCATTGCTGGGGCCGCGCATTCCGGCGCAAACCTTGCGCAGTCTGTGGACCATGCTGGCGTACGAGCAGGCGCAAATTCTGAATGCTGCGCGACTGGCATCCTCCCTTGGCGTGAGCGGTCAAACCATAGGGCGTTACCTTGACCTGCTGTGCGACTTGCTGCTGGTGCGCCGCCTGCAGCCCTGGGCCAAGCAGTCCAGCAAGCGGCTCGTCAAGGCCCCCAAAGTCTTTGTTCGGGACAGTGGCCTGGTCCATGCGCTGCTGGGGCTTGGCACCCAGCGCGAGCTGCTCTCGCACCCCGTGGTGGGCGGCAGTTGGGAGGGCTGGATTATTGAAAATCTGCTGGCCTGCGTCCCGCCCAACACCCAAGCCAGCTACTACAGAACCGCCGTTGGCGCTGAAATCGACTTGCTGCTGGATCTGCCCGGCGGCGCGCTGTGGGCGGTAGAGATCAAGCGCTCCAGCGCACCCACGGTCAGCCGGGGCTTTCACATCGCCTGCGATGATGTGGGTGCCACCCGCCGCCTGGTGGTCAGCAGTGCCAACACCCGTTTTCCGATGGCAGGGGGCCTTGAACACCTGCCGCTGCTGGCCTTGATGCAAGAGCTGTTGGCACTGCGGCAAGCTGGTGGCGTTTAACAACTATTGATAACCTGGGCTATTCTTTGCATATGAGCAAAACCACCATGAGCTTCGCGCTACCAGAATCCATGCGCAGCTACATTTCAGCCCGAGTCAATGGCGGGGACTATGGCAATACCAGCGAATACATCCGCGACCTTGTGCGCAAAGACCAGACCGAGCAAGCCAAAGTCCGGCTTCGCGCGTACATCGAAGAGGGGCTTGCCTCTGGCCCCGCTTCAGCGCTGACGGATGCCGACGAGGATGAGTTGCTGGTCATTGCCCGCGGTAGCGCTGAGTGAAGCCGGTGCGCCTGCGGCGCTTTATTTGTTGTCAACAGTGAGTCCCTTATTCGATGACGCCCCTCATTTAAAAATGACCTGTACTCGCAATCCACCCAAGGGTGAGTCCAGCAGTTGAATCTGTGCACCGTGCAGTTCAACGATTTGGGCAACGATGGAAAGGCCAAGTCCGACCCCGTCTGCGCCGTGTTGGCCCAGGCGGTTGAAGCGTTCAAAGGCGTGGTCACGTGCGTCTGCAGGTATCCCCTTGCCGGAATCATCGACAGTCAAAATAACTTCCTGTCCTTTGCGCTGGACGCTTACCTCGATTCGGCCACCTTCAGGGGTGTAGAGGACAGCATTCGACACCAAATTTCGCAGCAACAAATAGATGGCGAAGTCCAAGCCTTGTATGTTTTCGTTAGAAAGCTGGGACGTGATGGAAATTCCCTTGGCCGCCGCTTTCCCGCCAAGCTCCCCCAGCACCTCTTGATAGATCATGGCCAGTTGCACGCGCTGAAAGCTCGACGTAAAGCCGTTGTTCAAGCTCTCCATCCGTGTGAGGCTAAACAGTTGGTCAAACACATGGGAGGCGCGGTCCACGCCACGAATAATCGATTGCAAAGCTGCTTTCACCTCGTCTTGACTCTGCGCATTGCAAGCGATTTGGGCCTGCGCCCGGATACCCGCCCAAGGCGTTCGCAGCTCATGTGCGGCAACGGATGTGAATCTCTGCTCCATCATGAAGGCCTGCCCAGTCCTGTGAAACAGCGAGTTCACGGCTTGAAAGACGGGTGCAAATTCCTCTGTCGGCTGGTCGGTGTTCACCGGTCCAATGTCCAGCAGGTGATGTTGCTGCAAGCGTTCAGCCAATGTATCGAGTGCACGAAAGGAGCGGCGCAGCAAGACCCATGTCGCCACCATCGAAAGCCCGAACGGAAGCGCCAGCGTGGCCAGGTAGAACCTGAGGGTCATCCCAATATCGTCTTCACGTTCCTCTATGGGCTCTGCCACCTGTATCACCACTGACCTGTCGGACGACAACATGGAAAAAACCCGGGTCATTTCTCCGTTGATGGAAACCGAGTCAAAGCCGAGCTTTGCGAGGTGCTTCAGCGGCTGGGTGGTTGACGCGTCGGGGCTTTGAAGCAGCAATGAACCCTTGGTCAACCAGACCTGATAGCTGTAAATCGACTTGTCTTTCTTCCCGTCACTCACTTTCAACAGGGAATGGGCTGCAACCACTGTCGTCTCATCGGGTACGTCGTCTACAAAATGAAGAATGGTTCCGGCCAGTTGTTCCAGACGCCCGTCAAGCATGTGTTGATGTTCGATGGCTTCAACCAATTCCATGCCGATCACGCCAATGACAAGGGCCGTGCTCATAACTGCGGCCGACACCAGCGCCACACGGCGTTGCAGCGACCTGACCAATACAACTTCAGGCATACAGCCGAGTTGGCGCCATCTGGTAACCAACCCCCCGGATGGTGTGGATCAGATCAGCGGAAAACTTGCGCCGCAGCATGTGGATATAAACCTCAATCGCATTGCTTTCCACTTCCTCGCCCCAACCGTAGAGCGCCTCTTCAATCTGTGCGCGAGTCAGCACCTGGTTTTTCCGACGAACCAGCACCTCAAGCACCCAGAACTCCCGGTGCGAAAGGGGTATGGGTTGCCCATTCCAGGTCGCCACCAGCCGCAATGGATACAGGTGAAGCGGCCCATGAACAGACGCACCTTCGTCGGCACTGTCTGACGGTTGTCGGCGAAGAACAGAGCGAATCCGTGCCGTCAATTCATCCAGGTCGTAGGGTTTGACCATAAAGTCGTCCGCCCCCAGGTCCAAAAGCTTGACCCGGTCGAAGACGCTGCCACGGGCAGTGACCACAATGACGGGGAGCCGGCGTTGCTTTTGTTGCAGCTGACGTAGCAAGTCCTCGCCGTTGCCGTCTGGCAAACCCAGGTCAAGCACCACGAAGTCGTAATGATGGCCAAGGATGGCCTCAGAAAAATCTTTGGCGGTCTGCACCCAGTCGACGGCAAAGCCCGCGCGCATCAGGTGATGCTGCGCCGCTTCACCCAGCATCTGGTCGTCCTCAACACATATCAATCGCATGTCAGCCTCCTTTGCACAACGTTATGGCCTGGCTTTTTTTTTAACTCAAACGTGGCAGACTATTTGCATCAGCGAATCCATGCAAACTGCGGCTAAACACCACCAATCGATTAAATAACTTTCAATTTTTGGCGAGTTTGACAATCCGCATACAGGTAGAAGGAAATCGTGCTTTTGCCGTTGGCTTGGCCATGTCTCAAGCTATCGGAAAGATCGGCATCGCGCCCTGAACACTTGGCAGAACCCGGCAATGTCTGGCTGAACCCCGGCCCGTAAGAAGCCGCTGCGGTTGAGGTGTGGACGATCTTAAGCTCACCATAAGGATGTACGGAAGCACCCATTGGACTGCCATTTGTCGTAGTAATCGACCTACCCCAATCGGGGGTGCTTCCCCGTTACAGCTGTTTCAATTTTGCATATTCTTGTGTCCAAGAGTCACGGGACTCCACCCTGACTGGAAAGAGGATCAATCGATCCGCCGACGTCCGCTTTTTTCAGTTCTTTGATAGGTAACTTGGGAGTAGCACCATGGAAACCCAGACTAAAGCGAAACTCGTAGGAAGCGTCATGCTGTCAGTCGCAAGATTTTTGATCATGACCATGTGCCTGGTTGGGGCCTTCGTCAGCTCTGCCGCCCAGGCAGCATGGGTCAAGGTGAACGTGGTGGCCGCCCGAACCGAACCCAAGGCGGGGGTCACCAAAGGCACGCCCGTTGCCTCCTACAAGTACATCATCAATATTGACAACACCGGCAGCAACACGACGCAGCGCTCATCGAATCCAGGCACAGGTTGTAGCCCGCAGGACACGGGTTACCCAGACACCTGCTTGTGGACTTCGATCGCTGGCGCCAAGAGCCACAGCCCGATTTACACGCAGGGTGATCAGACAGACTTTGCCACCGCCGGACTCAACCTGCCCGATGGCCGGTACCTGATTTCGGTGCTGGCTAAAGACTACAAGCTCGATGGTCAGCATTTCAGCGTGTCCGGCACTAACGTCATTGTGGATGGTGTCGCGGTTCCATCGGGTGTCGTCACCGTCCAGCTGCAGCCAGGACCCTTGCCTGATGCGCAGATTCAGGCAGCGGTGTTTGAAGACATTTCACCCGTCAACAGCGCACCCGATCTGCCGGCCGAACACGGTTTGGCGGGCTTTCAGGGGCATATCACGGATTACCTGGGCGAAGTGACCACGGATGTCTATGGCGCACCGCTGTGTGGAACGGGTAAGTGTTTGAGCGCCTGTTATGTGGTTAACAACGGTGTGGATGTCGGGACCGTCGCACCGGTGGACGCTGCCGGGCGTTGTCCTTCCGACCCCACGCTCGCCAATGGCAGCCCGCGACCCTTGCTTGGGGGCGGC
>JBBQSS010000180.1:0-6353 GCA_038213665.1 Burkholderiales bacterium
GCGAAAAATATACCCATCTGACTTGTCTTTTTGTCCATCTGCTGCGTTGCAAAAACGGTTGTATAGCTCGCTATACGCCCATTTTTACGCCTTGCAGCTGAACAAAAATCCTGCGTCATCTGGGCATATTTATTCTTGGAAATCACCTTACTGCGCAGCTTGCCCGCATAAAAAGGCCCGCGAGGCACCAGGACAGAAAACCGGGGCAACGCCGTCCAGTTGCAGATGAAGCCACTTTAGGAGTTCGCTGATGCTAAAGACCAATGGTGAATTTTTTGTGACAGATGCGGGCTGCTCATTGGTTTGTTGTGCGCCTTTAATTAAAAGCTGGTCACGCCCACTGGTGATTCTCACAATGCCTGGTTCAGCAACCTCACCACTCTCGGCGCAACCAAGGTGGGAACCGAGTTTGCTGGTTCGTCCGTGACGGCACCAACTTTGTCATCAATGCTTCACACCGGTGGGTAACGATGCGGGTGCGGCATCTCGCCGTTGCTAAACTATTTGTGAGCACCTTATGACCAGCGACCAAACAGCAAAGACACAAGCCTACATCGACGACCAACTCCCCGCCGAGGACTTTGAGGACGATGAGTTGATTTGGACAGCGGCCGAATATCATCACCTTGCTGCACACCACTTTGCAGCAGCAGCCAAACACCACCTGTTATTCACGGAACGGCTGGCAAGGGCCTAAGCTGGCGGTGAAATTCCGCCTTGACCGGTTCCTTCTCTGCGGTTGCAGTCCTTGGTTTTGCCGTGAAAACGCAGGTATGAAGCTTGCCGCAAGCTGTGCACCTTGCTGGGTGGGGTCCACACAGGACTCTGACCTTATTTCGAGCCCGGCCTTTTTTTGCCACTCAGTTGCATGCCAGTGGCGGTACGCCGTACTGTCACATTGGTGTGTAAAAGTAGACCAGGCTCGAATCAAAGTGCTGGATCGAGCTTCTGCATCCATCAAAAAATTGGGGATACCCAATGAATATGACTCGCCATAGGATCAGATCGTTCGCACCATTTATTTTATGAAATTTATGAAAAAAACTACTTGCGGCGCCATGTTGGCAATGACTTTGATCAGTCAAACTTTTTTTCTATGTTTGCTGGGCCTTCCCCTTTCATCTCTGGCCCGATCCGACCTTCAAGTAAGCGATAGTCAGTGGCTGGTCCGCATGGCGGAGATTGCCGTAGATAAAGGTTGCTACGGCTGCCATACATCGGTCTCCAAACGCGTCGGTCCTCCTTATCGCGACATTGCCTCCAAGTACGAGCGCAAATCGGCAACGGTCTCAATGCTGGCAAAAAAAATCAAAAACGGCGGAACTGGTGTGTGGGGTTTGGCGACCATGCCGCCCAGCCCTGTCACCGAGGATGAATCAGAGATTCTTGCGCGCTGGATTCTGAATTTATAACTGATGTGACGCAGCCACCTCTGATAGGCTTGTCGGCGATGGTCGACGGGGATGTAAGTCATGATCAGATGACGCGGTTTTTATCAGCGCAGGACGACACCTCGAAAGACTTGTGGCACCAAGTCAAGTCAAGCCAACCGTGCGTTTGGTGGAGCATGACGATGGCGTGCTGATTTTTGATGACACGATCCAGGAGAAAGCCTGGACCGATGAGGGTGAGTTGATGTGCTGGCACTTTGAGTATCCAAAGCAACCACGTCTTCATGGCTATTTGCGCCACCTTCAACCTTGAATGCCTGCGCAACACCAACAAACTCAACCCCTTCGCGCTTTGTAGCAAGCTACTCATCAATTCATCTCGCTGCGCCTATGCCCAACTTCAGGTATTCCAGGCTCCTGCGTAACATCAGTTAAATTGCTCGGAAAGCAATATTCTGGCGAAATTCATCCTGCGAGAGGCAGGAAGTGCGGAGATACGAACTATTTCGGCTGTCTTCTTGATACGAAATATGGGGTGAACTCGGCACTCTCAAGAACCTTGATTCGACTCTCGATATTTACCTTGTGTCATAACTTCAGCGCATATTTCAGGCGTTGTCGGCCGGACCTGCCTTGACCAGACTTCACCCTTGCAGACATCAAAAATGACTTGTCTATGACCAATGCCAAGCAGACTTTCGGTAAGCACCGGAATCTCGTGCAGACGCAGCAGTTCGCGCGCTGCCTCGCCATTTTTCCTCCCTATGCCCATGCCCTTGTCATGCTGCCCTCGGGTATGCTCATTGCGAGGAAACATGTCACCGCCGCCGAATATTTTGGCCTCGCACTGCTTGTGGCCGACACCTGCGGACTTTAAATCTTTGATCATCAACTCCAGGGCCTCATCACCATGGCGACCATCGAGTGCTTCAACGCCCGGCTGTCCGCTTCTGCTGGGTAACAAATAATGCGACATGCCACCCACGCGCTGAATTGGATGCCATAACGTGATCGATACGCACGACCCCAGAATGGTGCGAATTTGAAAGTTGGCCTCAGCCACAAACAGCTCCACGGGCTGTAAAAATATATCCATCAGATCCTTGATGCGGGCCTTGTTACGCAGGCTTTTGGTATATCGATGGCGCTACTATCTGCACCGCCTGAGTAATGTCATTCAGGCTTTCAGAGTGCCCGACACAAAAGTAGCCACCCGGCTTGATCGTCGAAATCACACGCGCCACTACCTGACGCTTGGTTTCGTTGTTGAAATAGATCATCACATTGCGCAAGAACACCATGTCGAACTTGCCAAGCTCCGGCAATGCCACGTTCAAGTTGGCATGCCGGAAACTCACCCGGCTGCGCAAGCTGCGATCCACCAGCAATTGACCTTCATACTCACCCGCACCCTTGCGACAAAAGCGGCGCAAATATACCTGGGGAATGTGGCGCCCGCGATCCATCGAATACAGGGCGCGCCGGGCACCCTGCAGCACCCGGGTGCTGATGTCGGTGCCCAAAATCTCCCAGGGTGTGGTGTGCATGCAATCAGCCAGCACCATTGCCATGCTGTAGGCCTCTTCACCGCTGGAGCTGGCAGCGCTCCATATCCGGTAAGGCTGTGGGCGACTGCGCTCTTTGAGCGCTTGCGTGCGCAAAAACTCAAAATGTTTGATTTCCCTGAAAAAATAGGTTTCGTTGGTGGTCAGCAAGTCCACTGCCATTTGCACCTCATCGGCATGCTGCCTACTTGAGAGCAGCTTGAAGTAGTCGCCAAAACTGGCGAGTTCATGCATGGCAAGCCGCTTGCCCAGGCGCCCGGTAACCAACGCTTTCTTGGCATCGGTCATCGAGATACCAGCTGCGTCGAAAATAAACTTCTGAAACTGGGCAAACTCGGCGTCTGTAATGGGTTTGATGGCGTAAGAAATCAGCGACTCCAGTTTCGGTTCAGCTTTGCGTTGCGACCAAATCAGCAGATGCCGCCACCTGCCCCATCTGACCGATTTCTTCAGTAGAAAGCACCCGGTTGACGTTAAGCAAAATGACAAACCTGCCGTTGACCTTGCCAATACCCTCAATAAACTCAGACCGGATCCTGGCACCAAAGCTGGGGGCCGGAGCGATTTCGGTGGACGGGATTTCCAGCACTGCCTGCACCAAATCCACCACCACGCCCATGTTCTGGCGCTCGCTTCCATTGCCGGCGTTCACTTCGACGATGACGATGCAGGTGCTCTTGGTAACCGGCGTAGATGGTTTGCCAAAGCGGCTTGACAAATCCATCACTGGTACAACAGCCCCGCGCAGGTTGATGACACCGCGAATGCACGCGGGCATCATCGGCACCTCGGTCAGGTTGGTATACCAGATGATTTCCTTGATGCACAGAATGTTGATCGAAAACGTCTCCCCGCCCAGGATGAAGGTCAGGTACTGTTTCTCTTCAACCGCCACTTGTGCACCTGCCAATGCAGGCAGCAGTTTCTTTTCGGTTTTCACCAATGCAGTCATGGAGGACTCCCTCAGAACTTGGTGAACTGGGCTTCATCCGGTTCTGGATGCAAGGACTGCACAGCATAAATCGCAGCCTTCGGGGCTACATTTTTGGCCGCCCTAACCTTGGTGCTGGCACTGCTTTTGTGCACCGTGAACAAACCCGGAGCGCTGTGACTTGAACCGTTAAGCTTGAAGAACGACATGGACTGCTGCAACTGCACGGCCTGCCCACTCATCTCTTCCGAGGTCGCGGCCAGTTCTTCCGAGCTGGAAGCGTTTAGCTGCGTGGTCTGATTCAATTGACCGACCACCGCGTTAATCTGACCGACACTGCTGGATTGCTCGGTGGATGCCGCCGTGATTTCCTGCACCAGATCAGAGGTTTTGCGAATATTGGGCACGATCTCAGCAAGCAGTCTTCCAGCTTTTTCGGCCAACTCGACGCTGCTGCTGGCCACTTCGCTAATCTCTTGCGCGGCTATCTGACTGCGTTCGGCAAGTTTGCGTACTTCAGCCGCCACTACGGCAAAGCCCTTGCCGTGCTCGCCGGCGCGAGCGGCTTCAATGGCAGCATTGAGCGCCAACAGGTTGGTCTGCGCCGCAATGTCGTCAATGATGCCAATCTTCTTGGCAATCTGCTTCATGGCCGCTACGGTGGCTTCAACCGCTTCGCCGCCGTCAGCTGCGTCCCTCGCCGCCTTGCTGGCCATACCGTCGGTGATCTGGGCATTTTCGGTGTTTTGCGCAATGCTGGAGGTCATTTGCTCAATCGATGCGCTGGTTTCTTCAACGCCGGTGGCTTGCTCGCTGGCAGATTGCGACAGCGACTGTGCGGTCGCGCTCACCTCTTCTGATGAGCTGGCCAGCGCCTGGGCTCCTGCATTCACATCGGCGACTACTTCAGACAGCTTCGCGACCGTGTTGTTCAAAGCCGACTTGAGCTCATCCCAAGTACCAGCGTAGCTGCGCTTCATCGACAGGGTCAAATCACCGCCTTCCAGGGCGCCCAGCACATCGGTCAACTCCTGCACCGGGGTGCTGACCGCCACCATCACCTCGTTCAAGCCGTTAATTACCTTGCGATAGTCGCCCTGGTGCTTGGACCCATCAGCACGGGTAGCCAGATTGCCATCTACCGCCGACTTGGCCAGTACGCCAGCATCGGCCACCAGTGCATTGACCGCATCAATACATGTATTTAAGTTGTTCTTGAGCATGTTGAAATCACCGTTGTAGCTGTCAGTAATCTTCGGTGGAATATCGCCTTTGGAAATGCGATCCACATAACCGGCAGCCACATTCAGCGGGCCAATCACGGCATCGAGTGTGTTGTTGACACCCGCCACAATCTTCTGGAAGTCGCCTTGGTGCTTGCTGGCATCAGCCCGGGTTTCGAGCTTGCCGGCCACGGCGGCTTGCGTCAGCAGGTTGGCATCTGCAATCATGGCCTGCACGGCGGTCTGCATGGCACTTACGGACTTGGTCAGAGTGCCAATCTCGTCCTTGTTGTTGATGTCGAGCTTGAACTCAAAATTGCCTTGAGCCATTTTGTCGGCACCTTCCATCAGCTTGTGGGTGGGGCCGGTGATGCTGCGGGTGATCAGCCAGCCCACCAGCACACTCATGAGTGCCGCCACAATGGCCAAAATAAGCAGTATGCGCTCCGAATAATCAGCCAGGGCTTCAGCATCCTTGCCCGCCTTGGTGACCAGTTCGGTCTGCAGAACCACCAACGCGTTGGTGGCTCCCATGTAGTCAGCCTGCGCCTTGCGCATGTCGTTTTGCAGAAGCAGCGCTGCTTCATCCTTCTTGTTGTTCTTCAATAACTCAAGGTACTTTTCCATTTGCACGACATAAGGTCCGCGCGCATCGGTAACCTTCTTGAGGGCGGCCTTGCCCGTGTCACTGGTGATGGTTTTTTCCAGCGTTTCCAGCCGGTCTGTAATGATCTTGCCCTGTTCGGGAACCGCTTCAATCTCCTTGGCAGCATCAGCCGCTGGGAAGATATAAGCATTGCGCAGGCGCCGTGCAATGACATTGATCGCGTCGATTATCTCATTGGCCTGCACGGCCTTTGGAAACTTGTCTTTGACCAAGTTGTCAACTTCCGAGTTCAATGACGCGATTCGCGTCACGCCGATGACTGCCACGATGATCAAAAATGCCAAAGTCACAGCAAAGCCAATGGCCAGCCTGACGCCTATTTTCATGTTTGCAAACATCTCAAACCCCTTTGAATTAATAGAACCAGTTCATCCAACCACTTGCTCAAACCACTAGCGCATGCTCTTGCTGCGCTTGTCCCGTTTTGGCCGTTGTCTGGTGCACCAGTGCCGGCACATCCAGAATCAGCGCCACATCGCCACTGCCCAAAATGGTGGACCCGCTGATGCATTTGCTTTGCCCAAACATCTTGCCCAGCGGCTTGATGACGGTCTGAAACTCGCCCAGCAGCGTGTC
>JBBQSS010000181.1:0-6333 GCA_038213665.1 Burkholderiales bacterium
GCCGCTTTTGTGAACCGCTGCTATCTGGCACGCTCTACCGCCATCAGTGGCCAGCTGGAGGGCCATGAGCTGCGCATCAGCGACGACTTTGTGGTGGTGCCGGTCGGGCAGGTGACCAACGCGGCGGCCACCCCGGTGCGCATCACCGAATTCGACATCAAGACCTTTGCCAGCGTCGTCACGGTGGGCGGCAACAGTTACAGAATCACCAGCAAGAGCCGATTCGGTCAGATCCGGTTGTGGGGCACCTGCAACGACTTGCCGTTTACTGCGCAAGTCGAGCGCGGCACCGCTAAACATCCCTTGGCGATTCGCGTGATTCACAACGGCGCTCAGATTGATGTCATGGTGCTGTTGCCGCGTGCGGCTGAACTGCACGCGCTCATGCCTTACAAGGCGCCGCCAGACATGAGCCGTTATGTGCTTTCACCCATGCCCGGTTTGCTGGTGGATGTGGCGGTGAAGGTAGGGCAAAAAGTGCAGGCCGGTGAACGCGTGGCGGTGATCGAGGCCATGAAAATGGAAAACGTGCTGTTTGCCGCCGCTGATGGCGTGGTGGGCAAAGTGCTGGCAAGCAAGGGTGAAAGCCTGACGGTGGATCAGCCGATTGTGGAGTTTGCGTGATTTAAGTTTCAAAAAGTGGAGAAATTGTCGATTCATGCTACGATTTAATTTCGTTTTACGAAAGGAAATTTGTATGACAAGTGTGGCGGTTTCTCCTAAATTTCAAGTCGTCATCCCCAAAGATGTCCGTAAGCAACTCAATATCCAACCCGGTCAGCGGGTCGACATGCGGGTAGAGGGGCTTCACATCGTGCTGCAGCCTGAGGTCCCGATGTCTGCGTTGCGTGGCATGTGTCCCGGCATGGAAACTGATGTGCCCAATGACCCCGAAGGCCACACTTGGCCTGGCGGCTGTGACCCTTTGATCGAGCCAATTTGGGTGCCACCTGGTAAGCGCGCATGAATGTCGTCGACTCGTGCGGTTGGCTTGAATACATCGCCAATGGCAGCAATGCAGACTTTTTTAGTCCTGTTTTGGGTGATGAATCGCAACTGCTGCTGCCACGACTGGTGGTGTATGAGGTGACACGCAGACTGCTGGCACTCAATCAGGATCATGCCGTTGAGCCCACTTTGAAGGTGATGAGTCGGCTGCGCCTGGTTGATCTGACCGTGCCCCAATTGGCACAGGCCGCCCAAGCCGCAAGCAGTCACAAACTCGCCATGGCCGATGCCATCATCTGGCAAACTGCCCAAGCGCAGCAAGCCTTGCTTTATACCCAGGACGTGGATCTGAAGGATTTGCCGGGTGTTGTGTACCAAGCCAAAGCAGCGAAACTGTTTGCGGAAAATTTATAACAAATAGGCCTCTAGCCCTTTGTTTATATGCGTAAGCAGCTATTTATTTTGTAGTATCCAGAAAAGAAAAGAAAACAATGACAATGACTTCACAAAACCGCCCCTTTAAAGTGCTCGGCATTCAACAAATCGCCATTGGCGGCACCAGCAAGGCGCGCCTGCAAAAGCTCTGGGTCGAGATGCTGGGCCTGGAAGTTACCGGCACCTTTCAGAGCGCGCGTGAAAACGTGGACGAAGACATCTGTACCATGGGCGCGGGTCCGTTCAAGGTTGAGGTGGACCTGATGCAGCCCATGGATGTGGACAAAAAACCCGCTGTGCACACCACGCCGCTGAACCATGTGGGCCTGTGGATTGATGATTTGCCCAAGGCGGTTGAGTGGCTCACCGCGCAGGGCGTACGCTTTGCGCCCGGTGGCATTCGCAAAGGTGCCGCAGGTTTTGATATCTGCTTTCTGCATCCCAAGGCCAATGATGAGTTTCCGATTGCGGGGGAAGGTGTGCTGATTGAAATGGTGCAGGCGCCGCCTGAGGTTGTCTTGGCATTTGGTCAATTGACATAAATCAGGTACTTGCGGGCTTTTCTGAGCTTTGGCGAGGTGTACAGAGGATACGATTGGTTCTCGATCACTTGCTAAGGCGACACACATGTTGGACTATTTTCTAAAGCCTGGTCTCTGGTTGATGCGACGCTTACCCACGGGTGGCAAGCTGTTGGTGTTGCTTGTGCTCAGTGTCGGCGCGCTGGCGGCGCTGGTGTTCACGCATGAATTCATGGCCCCGGTCGGGTCTGTGCTGATTGCCGTGGCGGTGCTGGCCGGGCTGCTGAGCCTCTATCTGGGCCTGGCTTTTTATGTGGCGGTGTCCGCTGACTTGAAGCAGGTGCATCAAGCCATAGATCAGCTGGTGCAGGGCAACTTGCGCTTCAAGCCTGTGGTTCAGGGGCAAGACGAGTATGCGGTGCTGCTCACGTCGACCGGGCGTGTGGGCGCCAGCATCTCGTCCATGGTGGCCAATGTGCGCAGCAATGCCGCTTTTGTGGCGCACTCAGGGCAAAGCCTGGTCAACTGCAACCGTGAACTGTCCGACCGCACCGAGCAACAGGCGGCCAATTTGGAGCAGACGGCAGCCAGCGTGCAACAGTTGTCGTCCACCGTGACAGGCAACGCGCAGATGGCGTCACAAGCCAGCAGTCAGGCCAGCAGCCTGCGCGATGTGGCTGAACAGGGTATAGCCGCCATGACGCAGGCGATTGCATCGGTGGAGGTGATTCAAGACAGTGCCAAGCGCATGGACGAAATTGTCAGTGTCATTGACGGGCTGGCGTTTCAGACCAATATTCTGGCGCTCAATGCGGCCGTTGAAGCGGCCCGTGCAGGCGAGTCGGGGCGTGGCTTTGCCGTGGTGGCCAGTGAAGTCCGCTCGCTGGCCAAGCGCTCTGCCGATTCCGCCAAAGAGATCCGCCAACTGATTGGCGCGTCATCGGCACAAGTGACCAGCAGCGTGCAACGGATTCGTCTGGTGGGTAACCAGATCACACAAATGGTCTCCGGCATTCGGGAGGTGGCGACCAACATGTCGCAGATTTCTGCCTCAAGTGCAGAACAGAGCATGGGTTTGACGGAAATCACCACGGCCGTGCGTCAGCTCGATCAGATCACCCAGTGCAATGCCCAAATGGTGGAACACGCCGTGACGCAAGCGGCCAAGCTGGAACAGCGGGCTTCCACCCTGGTTGATGATTTCGCCTTGTTCAAATTGCAGCAAGGCGCACCTGAGGACGCTATCGGGCTGGTCAAGCGTGCCATGCAGCTGTGGCAGCGCAGCAGTTCCAGGCAGGCATTTTTGCGTGACATCACCGACCCCGGTCAAGCCTATTTTGAGCGTGACATGTATGTGTTTGTGCTTGACCCCAAAGGAACCTATCTGGCGTTTGGCGGGAACCAGAGCAAAGTGGGCACGCGGGTACAAGACATTCCCGGCATTGACGGTCAGGGTTTGGTGGACGGTATCTTTGACCAGGCCGCCAAGGAACCCGGCTGGGTTGAATATGACATCAGCAACCCGAGCACCGGCAAAGTGCAGTCAAAAATGTCGTATGTGGTCCAGGCCGACGATCTGGCGGTGGGCTGCGGGGTCTACAAAAACCTGGCCGCATGATGGCCCTGGGGCTGGCCGGCTACGGCACCGCTTGCCCGCCTGGCGCCGCACGCCCGGGTTCGGCTGCCAGCTGTTTGGCCCTGGATCGGGCCAGCGCGGCTTCAATCACGGCGCGTTTTTTGTCCAGCACGGCCGGATCGGTATGCTGCGAATGGGCGCTGAGGTCTGATAACTTCAGCACCGCTTTTTCTTCGAGCCTTTTGTCGTTCTCAGCCTCTTCTCGCTTGCGCTTGTAGCTATTGAATTCGTAGCGAATTCTGGCCTGCTCAGCCAGTTCGGGCGACCATGCAGCCCAACCCGTGGCAGTGCCTGAGACATTTTCAATCACGATGCAATCGACCGGGCACACTGGCAAGCACAGCTCGCACCCAGTGCAATAGGGCTCGATCACGGTGTGCATGAGTTTGTTGCTGCCCACGATGGCATCGACCGGGCAGGCTTTGATGCACAGTGTGCAGCCAATGCACCAGGCCTCATCAATGAACACCACGGTACGCGGCGTCTCAAAACCATTGTCCGGATTAAGTGGCAACACCGCGCAGCCGGTGAGGGCTGCCAGCCGCTCGATGCCCTCGGCACCGCCGGGTGGGCAGTGGTTGATGGCTGCCACGCCGTCAGCGATGGCTTGGGCGTAGGCGGTGCAGTCAGGAAAGCCGCAGCGTGTGCACTGCGTTTGCGGCAGCACCGCCAACAGGTCGGCGGTGCTGGGCTTCATGCCTTGGTGGTTGCAGGTGGCTTCTGTGCCGCTGCTGGCGCCGCCTTGTCTTTGGGCAAGGCGGCAGGACTGACCTCAGTGGGCGCAGCCTTGGCCGGCGTTGCCGGTGTGGTCTCGGGGAGGGTCGCGGCCTTGGCCTGCGCGACCGGTGCGCTTGCTTTGACCGGCTCAAGCCCTGGGGCTATCGCTGGTGCAGGCGCAGGTGCGGTTACCGGCGCGGTCACCTTGGCGGGGCTGTGTTCTTTTGCAGCCTTGGGTTCAATGTGCGCTTCAGCTTTGACCGTGGGCTTGGCGTGTGCAGGGGCTTGAGGCTGCGGCGCAGGGGCCGCCACGATGGCCGGGCGTACGGCAGGCAGCAGCACAGGCGCTAGCACCTTTTTGGGCTGATGCGCCTGAATGAAGGCCAGAACCTTCGGGTAAACCACGTCGCGCCAGCGGCGACCGGCAAAAATGCCGTAGTGTCCGGCACCTTCTACCTCCACGTGCTGCTTGTTGGCCTCGGCGACACCCGTGCAAATGGTGTGCACGGCAGCGGTTTGGCCCGAGCCCGAAATGTCGTCCAGCTCACCTTCCACAGACAGCAGTGCGGTGGTGGTGATGTCTTCTGGGCGAACGCGTTCGACCTTGCCGTCCACACCTTTCACATCCCAGGTGCCGTTGACCAGGCTGAACTCCTGGAACACCGTTTTGATGGTCTCCAGGTAGTAATGCGAGTCCATGTCGAGCACCGCGTTGTATTCGTCATAAAACTTGCGGTGGGCTTCCACGCTGGTGTCATCGCCCTTGATCAAATCCTTGAAGTAGTCGTAATGGCTACGGGCGTGGTTGCTGGGGTTCATGGCAACAAAGCCGGTGTGCTGCAAAAAGCCAGGGTAAACCTTGCGGCCTGCACCCGGGAAACGGGGGGGCACGCGGTAGAGCACATTGTTCTCAAACCAGTCAATGTCTTTGTTCATGGCCAGGTTGTTGACGGCTGTGGGTGATTTGCGAGCGTCAATCGGGCCACCCATCATGACCATGGTCAAGGGGGTGAGTTCTTTGCGGCTGGCCATCAGTGACACCGCTGCCAGCACGGGCACGGTGGGCTGGCAGACGCTCATCACGTGGCAGTTGCCGTAGCGATGTTGCAGGTGGCGGATGAATTCCTGCACGTAGTTGATGTAGTCGTCCAGATGGAAATCACCCTCGGATGTCGGCACCAGTCGGGCGTTGGTCCAGTCGGTGATGTAGACCTTGTGGTCTTTCAGCATGGTCTTGACGGTGTCACGCAGCAGCGTGGCGTAGTGGCCCGACAGCGGCGCCACGATCAACACCGCAGGCTGGCCCTTGAGCTTGGTCAAGGTGTTGACATCGTCGGTAAAGCGCTTGAAGCGGCGCAATTCGCAAAACGGCTTTGTGATTTCTATGCGCTCGTGAATGGCGACTTCAACGCCGTCCACATCCACCGTGCGCAGACCAAATTCCGGCTTTTCGTAGTCTTTGCCCAAACGGTGCAGCAGGTCGTAACCCGCTGAAATGCGCTGCGATAGGGGGTGCTGCCCCAGCATCGACAAGGGGTTGCCGTAAAGTTTGGCGGCAGATTGCGCCAAATCAGTGAACGGCTCCATCAGCGAACGTTGGCTTTCGTATAGTTTGTAGAGCACGGTAGGTCACCTTTTGTAAAAAATGTTGCAGTGCAATATAACAGGTCTGCCTGTATTGAAGCTGAATACAAGCACTGATTCCGACACACGGAAAATGACAATTCACAACAGTTGTTGAATATTTCACAGAAATCAAACTGATCGCGCACGCAGTTGTCCGGCCAACTGACTCAGCGCCTGGTAAGCCACACCCGCCTGCGGGTTCCACTGCGCCACAGCCTCGGCTTGGGCCGCTACCAGGGCCGTGTCGCCGCGTGCAGCAGGCCCGGTCAATGCGCCTTGGGGCCCGAGTTTGACGATGTTGTTGACCGCATTGTTCAAGAGTGTGGCCCGCATCTGCCGGGCCAACTCTGGCGGCATGTGGGCGTGTTGCCAAAGTTGTTCGGCCAGGTCTTGCAGCACCGGTAAAAAGTTGGTGGCAAACACGGCACCGGCGTGGTAGAGCAATTTGTC
>JBBQSS010000182.1:0-6293 GCA_038213665.1 Burkholderiales bacterium
CAGTGGATTCGCATCAACATGCCCGCCAGCCTGGGCAAGCCGTTTTACCCTGGCACCTGAATTGTTCAGGCTTATCATTCTATTTTTACCGTTGTTCAACCCATTTCTTGAGAAGGAATTTACATGACTGACTTGCAAAAACGCACGCTGCTCAAAGTGGCCGCCCTTACCGCCGTGGCTTCGGCTGTGTTGGTGGGCTGCGGCAAAAAGGAAGAACCTGCACCAGCGCCAGCACCCGCACCAGTGGTCTCTGCGCCTGCACCAGCGCCCAAACCAGCGCCCTTGAAGATTGCTTTTGCCTACGTGGGGCCGGTGGGTGATGGTGGTTGGACCTTTGCCCACGACAACGGTCGCAAGGCGCTTGAAAAGGAGTTTGGCGACAAGATACAAACGTCTTTTGTTGAAAACGTGCCCGAATCCGCCGATGCCGAGCGCGTGCTGCGCGACATGGCCGGCCAGGGCAACACGCTGATTTTTGGCACCACCTTTGGCTACATGGAGCCCATGCTCAAAGTGGCAGCGGACAACGCAGGTGTCAAGTTTGAGCACGCCACCGGCTACAAGCAAGCCGACAACATGCGCACCTATGACAGCCGCACCTACGAAGGTGCCTACATGGCGGGTGTGATCGCCGGCGCCATGACCAAGAGCAACACACTGGGTGTGGTGGCCTCGATCCCGATCCCTGAGGTGTTGCGCAACATCAATGCTTTCACGCTGGGTGCCCAGTCGAGCAACCCCAAGGTCAAAACCAAAGTGGTGTGGGTCAACGGCTGGTTTGACCCACCGAAAGAAACCGAAGCGGCAACGTCTCTGATCAACGGCGGCGCAGACGTGCTGTTCCAGAACACCGACTCTCCGGCGGTGCTGAAAACCGCCGAAGCCAAGGGCAAGCGCGCTTTTGGCTGGGACTCCGACATGACCGCCTACGGCCCCAAAGCCCATTTGGCTTCCGCCGTGATCAATTGGGGCCCGTACTACATCAAGACCACCAAGGAAGCGCTGGACGGCTCCTGGAAGGCGGGCGCTGGCACCCACAGCTGGTGGGGCGTGAAAGAAGGCGCCATTGACATCGTGTCGATCGCCGAAGACGTGCCTGCCGCGACCAAAGCCAAAGTGGACGAGGTCAAAAAAGGCCTGGCAGACGGTAGCTTCGTCATCTGGAAAGGTCCCATTCTTGACAACACCGGCAAAGTGCAAGTGGCCAAGGACAGCGTGGCAGATGACAAGTTTCTGGGCGGCTTGAACTTCTTTGTGAAGGGTGTCGAGGGCAAGGTTCCTGGCGCCAAGTAAGCGTTTTACTGCATGAAAAAAGCCGCCCTTGGGGCGGCTTTTTGATGAAAGGCCATGTTCGCTGAACAGGAGTCGCCGCTTTTACGTTAAAACAAGCGCCTCCAGTGCCGCCAGCGGCAGGGGTCTGCTGAACAAATAGCCTTGGTAGGCATGGCAACCCAGCTGGGCCAAAACGTCGGCTTGCGCGTGCAACTCCACCCCCTCGGCAATCACCGACAGCCCCATGCTCTCGGCCAACACCACCACCATCTTGGCAATGACCGCATCGTTGGCGTCGGTCATGATGTTTCGCACAAAGCCCTGGTCAATCTTGAGCTGATCCAGCGGCAGGCGCTTGAGGTAAGCCAACGAGGAATAACCCGTGCCAAAGTCATCAAGCGCGAAGGTCATCCCCTGGGCTTTGAGTGCGCCCATTTTGGTGATGATGGCCTCCACATCATCGACCAGCATGCTTTCGGTCAGCTCCAGTTTGAGCCGTGTGGGCTCGCAACCGGTGCGCGCCAGTGTGGCCAGCACGCTCGCCACAAAATCGCTTTGCTTAAACTGGTATGCGCTGACATTGACCGCCACCGTCAGGTGCGCCAGCGCAGGGGTGTGTGCCCATGCCGCCAACTGCTGGCAGGCGGTCTCCAACACCCATTGGCCCAACGGCAGAATCAGGCCCGTTTCTTCAGCCAGCGGAATAAATTCTGCCGGTGACACCATGCCGTGCTGCGGGTGCTGCCAGCGCACCAGCGCCTCCACCCCAGTGATGCGGCCAGCACCCGCCACCTGCGGCTGGTAATACAGCACAAACTGCTGCTTGATCACGGCTTCGCGCAATTCGGCTGCCATCTTGGCGTGGGCCGACACCTCGGCCTGCATCTGCTCGTCAAAAAAACGCAGCACATTGCGCCCGGCCGTCTTGGCCTGGAACATCGCCAGCTCAGCGCGCTTGAGCGGCTGCTCGCTGCTCTCCAGCGTCTGGCCGCCAAACAGCGTGATGCCGATGCTCGGTGTGCCGTGGTAGGCCCCACTGTCGAGGGCAAAATCAGCTTTGAAGGTGGCCAGAATTTTGACGCCCAGCGCTTCGGCCTGGGTCGCCGCTTCGATCATGTCTTCGCTCAGGTCTTCGAGCATCACCACAAATTCATCACTGCCCAGGCGAGCCAAGGTGTCACCGTCGCGCATGCAGGCCTTGAGCCGCTGTGCCACCTGCACCAGCAACAGGTCACCCTGCGAGTGCCCCAGCGTGTCGTTGAGGGTTCTGAAGTTGTCCAGGTCGACAAACAACAAGGCGTTGTTGCGTGCGTGACGGGTGCTCACGTGCAGGGCCTGATCCAACCGGTCCAACAACAGGCGGCGGTTGGGCAACTGGGTCAGCGGGTCATAAAAGGCCAGCGTGTCAATTTGCGCCTGCGCTTTATGGCGTTCGCTGATGTCGGTGAAATGGGCCACATACTGCAGCGTGTTGCCATCGGCATCTCGCATGGAGTTGATGCTGATCTGCTCGGCAATCACCTCGCCGCTTTTGCGCTGGTTCCATAGCTCCCCGCTCCAGTGCCCTTTCTCGGTCAGGCTGCGCCACATGGCTGCATAAAACACCTTGTCCTGGCGCCCGGATCGGAGGAAGCGGGGGTTTTGACCCAGCGCTTCCTCGCGGCTATAGCCGGTGATGCGGGTAAACGCCTCATTGACCTCAATGATGATGCCTGCTGCATCGGTAATGGTGATGCCTTCATGCGCATCGCTGAAAACGCGGGCCGCCAGACGTAGCTTCACTTCGGCCTGCTTGCGCTTGGTGATGTCGGTGTGGGTGATGACAGCGCCATCGCGTGCGCCTTGCCGCAAGGGCATGACGGTCATGGCGAACCAGCGCTGCTGGGTCGGGGTGTCGCAAGGGTAGTCAAGGCTGAAACTTGCCAGGCGGCCATCCAGCACCGCCCGCAGGCCGCTGCTGGCATCCAGCACGTCGCCCGCACAGTCTGCTGAGTCAGGCCCGCAGACCCCGAAATAATTGCTGCCCACGCCGGTGTTGGGTGCCGCCTTGCCGGGCTCCAGCCCGTTGTCCTGCGCATACTGTAGCCAGCGGTCATTCACGGCCAGAATCACCCCGTTGCGATCGACCACGGCAATTTCGGCGTCGAGGGAATTCAGGATGACGTTTTTGAACGCCTCGCGCTCCTGCGGCGTCTGTTCGCGCTGCGCGTCACTGCGCTGCAGCGGGTTGACGTCGTGTGCATAAAAGTGGACCTTGTTGCGCCCGGCGTCCTTGGCCTGGTACATCGCCATATCGGCCCATTGCATGACCTCGGTCTGGCTGGCCTGGTGGTTGGCCAGCATCACGACACCAATGCTGGCGGTGCAATGGTGTGTCCTGGGGGCAGTGAGATCGCCAGTGGGTTCGGCCGTGAGCAGATAGGGCGCGGCCAAACTGACACGAATTTTTTCTGCCACGCGACGTGCGTTCTCGGTCGATTGAGCCAGGTCGGTGTCGAGCTCGCTGAGCATGACGACAAACTCATCACCGCCCAGGCGCCCCACCGTGTCCAACTCGCGCACACAGCTGGTGAGCCGCCGGGCCACCTCCCTCAGCAGCAAGTCGCCCACACCATGCCCATGCCGGTCGTTGAGTGTCTTGAAGTGGTCCAGGTCCAGGAACATCAAGGCGCCATATCGCCCACTGCGGCTACTTGCGGTCATGGCCTGACTCAAACGGTCTTCCAGCAGGCGCCGGTTGGGCAGCCCGGTCAGCGGGTCAGAAAAGGCGAGCTGTTTCACCCGTTGTTCCAGCGCCTTACGTTCGGTGATGTCGCGTTGCACCGACACCCAGTGGGTATACCAGCCGGCTTTGTTGGCTATGGGAACGATCTCGAACTCATTCCAATAAGTCGTGCCGTCTTTTCTGTAGTTGAGCGTTTCGGCCCGAATTGTTTGCCACTTCTCAAGCGCGCTGCGCACCCGGTCCAAGGTGGCGCGATTAGTTTGTGGCCCCTGCAGAAGGCGCGGTGATTGCCCAAGCACCTCTTCGGGGGCGTAGCCGTTGCGCTCATAAAACACCTGGTTGGCCCAAACAATGCGTGGCCCAGGTTGATTGATGGACTCGGCCTCTGTGATCACGATGGCATCGTTCAGGCGGTCAATGCACGCCTCAAGCAGGCCAGGAAAATCTGCGATGGACGGGAATGTCAGCGCCCCAGGGTGGGGCGAACGTTCATTATTCATTGTGTGACGGTGTGTGCGCAGAAGACTGGTTTTATCTGGTGAAACAGAAAAAATGCTTCAGCTCGACCCCTTCAGTATGCGCCAACCCCAAAGCGCTATCGACCGTAGGTGAAATTGAGTGGTCAGGGAAATCGGCACTTCTTGATGCGGCGTGTCAGCCATTAAAAAAACCCGGCCAGGCCGGGTTTTTCAAGTTGTGCCGCAGGTGTTCAGATCACGCCTTGCGCCAGCATGGCCTCCGCCACCTTGACGAAGCCGACCACGTTGGCACCATCCACATAGCTCAGCGAACCATCGGCGCGCTTGCCGTATTGCAGGCAGGCTGCGTGAAGTGACGGCCTGTAAAAACGCAGGTCGCCGTAGATTGCGCTCGGCCACACGTTCCAAAAAGGCCTGAACGCAAGAATATTTCACAGACCACGCGTTATAAAAGTGCACGGTTTATGCAAAAGTCGCATTTCACCCTAAGAGATTGCGCTACCGGTGCGCAATGCACCTGTGTTGTGCACAGCTTGGGCTGTCCACCTCTTTGAC
This sequence comes from Burkholderiales bacterium, assembly GCA_038213665.1. Taxonomy (GTDB): domain Bacteria; phylum Pseudomonadota; class Gammaproteobacteria; order Burkholderiales; family Burkholderiaceae_C; genus Rhodoferax. The sequence continues at coordinate 5,032 of JBBQSS010000182.1, forward strand.
GACAATGTGACTTTGGGTGCGCGCAATGACGCCCATGCGGACGTGATGCGTGCACCGGATGCGCATGAAAAAAGGAAAAAATCTCATGAAATTGATGAAACCTGTCTCTGCCGAGCGGCTGCCTGAGTTGCTTAGGCGCATGCCAAAAGCCGAGCTGCACATGCACATTGAAGGCTCGCTGGAGCCAGAGCTGATGTTTGCCTTTGCCCAACGCAACGGCTTGAGCGTGCCCTACCCGGATGTGGAATCATTGCGGTGCGCCTATGTGTTCAATAACCTGCAGGAGTTTCTGGACATCTACCACGCCGGCACACTGGTGTTGAGAGTCGAGCAAGACTTTTATGACATGGCCTGGGCCTACCTGCAGCGTGCCGCAGCAGACAACGTGCTGCACACCGAGATTTTTTTCGACACCCAAACCCACACCGGTCACGGCGTGAGTGCCGATGTGGTCATCAACGGCCTGCACCGCGCCTGTGTCGATGCCCAAGCCAAGTTGGGCTTGAGCGCGTCACTGATCCTGTGTTTTCTGCGCCATTTGAGCGAGGCAGAGGCTTTTGAAGCGCTCGAGCAAGCCTTGCCACTGCGCGATAAATTGGTTGGCATTGGCTTGGCGTCGAGTGAGATGGGCCATCCGCCTGAAAAGTTTGCCAAGGTGTTTGCCAAAGCACGCGGTTTAGGCTTTCGGCTGGTGGCACATGCGGGTGAAGAAGGGCCACCGGCTTACATCTGGAGTGCGCTGGATGTTTTGAGAGTTGAGCGCATTGACCACGGCGTGCAAGCCATGCGTGACCGGAGCCTGGTGGCGCGGCTGGTGAAAGACCAAGTGCCGCTCACCGTGTGCCCCCTGTCGAACCTGAAACTGCGGGTGTTCCCCAGCTTGGCGCAACACAACCTGGGTGCCATGCTGGACGCCGGGCTGGTGGCCACGGTCAATTCAGACGACCCGGCGTATTTTGGTGGCTACATCAATGACAACTTTACCCAGACCTTTGAGGCGCTGGCGCTCACAGCCCAGCATGCTTACCAATTGGCGAACCACAGCTTTGAGGCCAGCTTCATTGACGCGCCAGCCAAACGGATCTTGCAAGACCGCCTGGCTGAGGTCTTTGAGACGTTTGATTAAGGTGATTTCCAAGAATAAATATGCCCAGATGACGCAGGATTTTTGTTCAGCTGCAAGGCGTAAAAATGGGCGTATAGCGAGCTATACAACCGTTTTTGCAACGCAGCAGATGGACAAAAAGACAAGTCAGATGGGT
>JBBQSS010000183.1:0-6277 GCA_038213665.1 Burkholderiales bacterium
ATGCCCAGATGACGCAGGATTTTTGTTCAGCTGCAAGGCGTAAAAATGGGCGTATAGCGAGCTATACAACCGTTTTTGCAACGCAGCAGATGGACAAAAAGACAAGTCAGATGGGTATATTTTTCGCAGGAAATCACCTAAATCCGGCAACAGCCAAGCGGTACGTCTGCCCAAGGCATTTCGCATGCCGGGTGATTCGGTTTGGATTGATCGTGATGAAGCAACAGGCAACCCCATTTTGAAAATAAAAGATGACGACAAACGCAAGCGCAATCTGGCAGAGCTGCTCCGGTTAGTCCATGAAAACCCCTTCAAGGAAGATTTCATCCCGCCCCGCGACGCTGCACCAGGCCCCAGTCCATTTGAAGATTGGATGGCGCCAGCCGAGGGTGCAAAGTCGTGAACCCCTACTTGCTTGACACCAACATTGTCAGTTTTTTCCTTCGCGACTACCAGCCGACACTGGTTGAACGCGTCACCCAGGCGCTGGCTACCGAAACGGCTGCCATTTCCGTCATCACACTGGCAGAGTTACGCCTTGGTCAAGCCAGCTTGATGGCTGCCGATAAACGCCGCCGCGTGATTGACTTGGTCTTGACCCAAGTGAGCGTGTTGCCCTGGACGTCAGCAGCAGCGGACATTTATGGCGCGCTCAAGTGGCAACACAAACGTCAAGGCACACCCATCGCTGAAATGGACACCCAAATGGCTGCGCATGCGCTGGCCGAGAAACTGATTCTGGTCACCCACAACACCCGCTTTTTTGAAAATGTGCCAGGGCTACAACTTGAAGACTGGATGCTTTGAACATGGCTGATGCACAACAAAAACAGGCCTTTCAAACCACCTTTCAAACCGCTTACCCATGAGAATTCTGGGCATTGACCCCGGCTTGCGCACCACCGGTTTTGGCGTGGTGGATGTGCATGGCTCAGCGCTCACCTACGTGGCGAGCGGCACCATCAGCACCACCCACATTGAGAAAGACCAGTTGCCGGCGCGGCTGAAAGTGCTGTTTGACGGCATTCGCGAGGTGGTGGGACGGTATGAGCCCGATGCGGCCTCGGTCGAGATTGTGTTTGTCAACGTCAACCCGCAGTCCACGCTGCTGCTGGGTCAGGCGCGTGGCGCTGCCATCACGGCCCTGGTGGCCAGCGACCTGCCGGTCGCGGAGTACACCGCGCTGCAAATGAAGCAGGCGGTGGTGGGTTATGGCCGTGCCGACAAAACCCAGATTCAGGAGATGGTGCGCCGCCTGCTGGCCCTGCCCGGCTTGCCCGGGCCAGATGCGGCCGATGCGCTGGGGCTGGCCATTACCCACGCTCATGCGGCCAATTCAATTGCCCGGCTGGCACAAGCCAAAGGCATTGGCGGAGCACAAAACCAGACGCAAAAAGCCGCTTACAAGGCTGGGCGCAGCCGCTGAACATCGATCAAAACATCCCTGGATTGCTGCTCAAGCCCGCAGTGACAACGTGTCTTGCCTGCAGCGGCTTTAAACCACGCGCTCCAGAATCAGCACGGCAAAGAAGCCAAACGCCGACAGCAAGGCCCACTTCAACACCAGCCAACCCCACCGTTTGAAGCGCGGGTCGCCGGTGCCCGCGTAAAACCCGAACGACACCAGCGCCGCCAAAAGCATCAACAACACCAACCAGCGAAACAGCAGCATGGTGCCCTTGCCTACCAGGCGCGTGCCAGTTGTGCAAAACCTTCGGGGGCGAGTTTTTCGTTGTCAAACGTGACCACGTCCCAAGCCTCGGGGTGGGCCAACAACTCACGCAGCAGCAGGTTGTTGAGCGCATGGCCGGAGCGAAATGCGCTGTAGCTGGCCAGCAGCGGTTTACCCACCAGGTACAGGTCGCCCATGGCGTCCAGAATCTGGTGTTTGACGAACTCGTCGTCATAGCGCAGGCCACCGGCGTTGAGCACCTTGTAGTCGTCCATCACGATGGCGTTGTCAAGCCCACCGCCCAGCGCCAAGCCGTTGGCGCGCATCATTTCCACGTCCTTGGTAAAACCAAAGGTGCGGGCGCGGGCGATGTCTTTGGAGTAGGAACCGGTGCTCATGTCAAACAGCACACGCTGGCCGGTAGAGTCGACAGCCGGGTGGCTGAAGTCGATCTCAAAACTCAGGCGGTAGCCGTGGTAGGGCTCCAACCGCGCCCACTTTTCAGTGTCGCCCTGACCCTGTCGCACTTCCACGGGTTGGCGCACCCGAATGAAGCGGCGCGGCGCATCCTGAAACACGATGCCAGCGCTTTGCAGCAAGAACACGAAGGATGAGGCCGAGCCGTCCAGTATCGGCACCTCTTCGGCGGTGATGTCAACATACAGGTTGTCCACCCCCAGGCCGGCGCAGGCCGACATGAGATGCTCCACGGTGTGCACCTTGGCGTTGCGGCTGGAAATGGTGGAGGCCATGCGGGTGTCGGTGACGGCCAGGGTGGACACCGGGATGTCCACGGGCTCGGGCAAGTCGACACGGCGAAACACAATGCCGGTGTCGGGCTGCGCCGGGCGCAGGGTGATTTCCACCCGCTGGCCGCTGTGCAGGCCCACGCCCACGGCGCGGGTCAAGGTGTTGAGAGTTCGTTGTTTAAGCACCCGCCAATTTTACTTATTCCGACGCGCCGTGTGCGCAAGTCCCGCCCACCGTGGGTCTCAGGGACGCCAGCCGTTCGAGAAAAGCCGGTGGCACAGGCACTGTTTCACGCGTGGCGTAGTCAAAGAAAACAATGCCGGTTTTGCCACGTGCCACTTCGCGCTGGCTGGTCTTCTCGTTCATGCACCACAGCAGGTCACAGCCTTTGCGGCTGAAGTTGGCCGCGTCCATGTGCACCACCATCACTTCGCCGTGAAAGGCTTCAGAGCGGTACTGCAGCGCGGCGTCCGCCACGATGATGCCCGCGCCCGCCACGTCGAGTTCACTGAACCCGAGTGACTTGAAAAACCGCGCGCGCGCCTCCGACACCACGGTCAGCAAAAGCGCGTTGTCCAGATGCCCGCCAAAGTTGATGTGGCTCTGGTACAGCGTGATCTCGGTGGCAAAGGCCAAATTCGGGGGAAGTTTGATCTGGATGCGCGTCATGATGTTCAGAACCTATTTTTTAGGCGTCTTGGCCGCAGCCTCCGGCTTGGAGGCGGCCACGGCGGGCAAGCCCAGATGCTTTGTCATCGCCTGCTCAAGCGCCTTCACTTTGGGCTCCACCGCCGCCTTGGTTTCGGTGACAAGTTTGTCAGCCAGCGCTTTTTGCAGCTCGCCGCCCATTTGCTGGTACTTGCGGTTCACTGGCGACTCAAGAATGGCAATCAACTGCGTGAGCTCTTCCTCTGTGAAGCGCTGCTCCAGCAGCACCCCAACGGTGGATGGCGCCAGCTTGACGGCCTGCTGGCGCACCAGAGGGCCGACCTCGTCTGCGTATTTTTTCAGATCCGCCTGAAGGTCTTTGGCCACGGCCTCGCGTTTTTCAGGTGCCACCCGGGTCTGCAGTGCCATGCCTGCTTGCTGCATCATTTGCAGAGCCGGCCGCTCGGCCAGCACTTGGGCGGTCTGCTCGATAGCCCCTTGCTGCAAAGTCAAAATTTTTGCGACCAACTCTTTTTTGGTGTCTGAGGTTTGCGCACCGGCAACACCACACACCACGATCAAGCTTGCAATACACCACTTTTTCAAAGAAATTCTCCCGATTGGTTGATTCACAGCCAAAGCCTGGCGCGATCACGCAGGCAAAAATGCTCGGTGCCAGGTTTCAGCCACACAATTGAGCTTAACCGATGCCGCCGCCCAACCCCAACAACCCCATGAGCCTGCACCTTCAACTTCATCAGCTCGCCACGCCCAAGGCGGTTTTGTTGCGCCATGTGGACTTGAACATCCCCAGGGGCGTGATTCATACCGTCATGGGCGACAGCGGCTCGGGCAAGTCCAGCCTGCTGGGCGCGATTGCCGGCACGCTGGCAGATGATTGGCAATTTGACGGGCAGATCAGCCTGAACGGACGCGACCTCACCCATCTGCCCACCGAGCAGCGCCATGTAGGCCTGTTGTTCCAGGACCACCTGCTGTTTGCCCACATGAGCGTGCAGGAAAACTTGCTGTTTGCCGTGCCGCCTGGGCCCAAAACCGCGCGTCTGGCGCAAGTCACCCAAGCCTTGCTGGATGCCGAACTGGCAGGCTTTGCGCAAGCCGACCCGGCCACTTTGTCGGGCGGACAGCGCGCCCGCGTGGCCTTGATGCGGGCCTTGTTGGCGCAGCCTCACGCCCTGTTGCTCGACGAGCCTTTTGCCAAGCTCGACACGGCATTGCGCGCACGTTTGCGCGAATTCGTTTTTGCCACGGTCAGACATCGCGGCATTCCGGTGCTCATGGTGACGCACGACGAAGCCGATGTGGCCGACGCCCAGTACCTCACGCGCCTTGTACCCCCTTTTTAAAGCCACTTTCGCGTATGTTTGACCGCTCCGCCACGCGCCTCATCAAACCCCTGGTCAACTGCCTGGCCAGGCTGGCCGCCAGCCTTGGATTAAGTGCCAACCAACTCACTGTGTCAGGTTTCGCCGTGGGCCTTTTTGCTGCTTATTTTATAGCTGATAGCGCTTATTTATTGGGGGCTGCAGCCATATTAGCCTCAAGACTTTTTGACGCAGTCGATGGTGCGGTGGCGCGATTGACACACGCCACCGATGCCGGTGGTTTTCTCGACATTGCACTCGACTTTGTGTTTTACGCCAGCATTCCGCTGGCCTTTGCATTGGCCGACCCGGCCCGCAACGCGCTGCCAGCGGCCGTGTTGCTGGCCGCGTTCATGGGCACGGGGACGAGTTTTCTGGCCTTTGCCGTGCTCGCCACCAAGCGCGGCATGAGCAACCTGGCCTACCCCCACAAATCGTTTTATTTTTTAGGCGGACTGACCGAAGCCACGGAAACCCTGGTTTGCTTTCTGGCCATGTGCGTGTGGCCGGAATTCTTCATCGAGTTGGCCTACGCGTTTGCCGCACTGTGCGGCGTTACTACGTTGACCCGCATCTGGTGGGGCTGGAGAGCTTTTCAATGAGTCACGACACCTTCATCAAACAGCCCAAAAGTGCTATTTATTTTATAGCTGCTTGCGCTTTATTCATATGGGCTAGAGCCTCATTTTCTCAAAATATTTCAACAACTGAACTGTCACCAGGGGTTGCCGCCTCGCTGGCGCCTTTTGCCAGCGCAGATGGCAACACGCTTCACCCGGCATGGCAACTCACCGGCCTGCCAAAGAACAAAGCACCCCGCACCGAATTCAAGCCGGTAACGCTGGACGGCACAGCCGCACTGCAGTTGCGCACCCAGGCCTCCTATGGCGTGCTGACCCACCCCTGGCACGGCCCGGCGCCTGAATTTTTGAGCTGGCGCTGGCGGCTGGCGCAGCCCCTGGCCGCAGCCGACATCCACACCAAGGCCGGTGACGATGCAGCCCTCAAGGTGTGTGTGATGTTTGACCAGCCGCTCGCCGACATCCCGTTCTTTCAGCGCGCAGCCCTGATGTTGGCAAGCACCGCCACCGGCCAACACCTGCCCAACGCCACGCTGTGTTACCTGTGGGACAGCCGTTACCCAGTCGGCACCCGTGGCGCCAACCCCTACAGCGCAAGGGTGCGCTACATCGTGCTCAACGGCACTGAATCGGGCACCGGCCAATGGGCCAGCCAGCGCCGCCGTGTGGCCGACGACTTTGCCCTGCTGTTTGGCCAGGAAACCAAGGCCCTGCCACCCATCATCGCCATTGCCGTAGGTGCCGACAGCGACAACACCCAAGGCAGCAGCCTGGGTTATCTGGCCCAACTGCGCTGGCTGCCCTGACTGCAGACTACTGCGGTGACGACACATCAAGCCATGTGGTCTGAAAGTACCGGCGCTGTCACGTCAAGGCTTGATGGCGTCTATGGGCACGTAAATCTCGCCCCCGGTGCGCTTGAACGCCTCTGACATGCTGGCCATGCCCTCGCTGAGTGCCTGCGCATCGCTCACGCCCTTGGTTTTGGCGTAGTCGCGCACCTCCTGCGAGATTTTCATGGAGCAGAACTTGGGGCCGCACATCGAGCAGAAATGCGCCACCTTGCTGGCGTCTTTGGGCAAGGTCTCGTCATGAAAGTCGCGCGCCGTGTCCGGGTCGAGTGACAGGTTGAACTGGTCCATCCAGCGGAACTCGAAGCGCGCCTTGGACAACGCGTCATCACGCGCCCGCACGCCGGGGTGGCCCTTGGCTACGTCGGCCACGTGGGCTGCGATCTTGTA
>JBBQSS010000184.1:0-6250 GCA_038213665.1 Burkholderiales bacterium
ACGTGAGTGCACCGCAGAAATTCGCGTTGGCGCATGGTGGTATTGGCACTGTGGCGTCAGGCGAGGCCATCCACTCACGGACGAGAAACCGTTGTTGCGGAAATTGCTACTCTTTAAATAGCTGCTTACGCATATAGAACGGGGGCTACAGGCTTTTTTTCTATAAATTAACCGGGAGTGGAAATCCGTGGAAATCCGAGCCTGACCCCTTTTCTCCAGCGGGCAATGAGGTGAATGGCGCGGGCAGTCAGCATGAGCGGCAGTTTAGTAGTGCGCACTGCTTAGGTGATTTCCAAGAATAAATATGCCCAGATGACGTAGGATTTTTGTTCAGCTGCAAGGCGTAAAAATGGGCGTATAGCGAGCTATACAACCGTTTTTGCAACGCGGCAGATGGACAAAAAGACAAGTCAGATGGGTATATTTTTCGCAGGAAATCACCTTAGTCCGTTGACTTGCATCAAAACGGTTGATCGGGTGGGCAAATTCACTTTTGCCACCCCCGCCGCCATGCTGATGCGCTCACCCCGTGTGGGGTTGCGGGTACAACTCGTTTTTTCCGCCTACGCCCACTCGTGTGCGCAATCCCAGCAAGCCCTTGTGCCAAGTCAGCTCTCCACCGGCCCCTTGCATCAACCACCGCGTGGCGAGTAAACCCATGCCGTGGCCATGAGCCTTGGGCACCTCTTGGCGGCGTATGCTGCGCCAGACCGACGCAGGAACACCGTCCCCGGCGTCTTGCACCACCAGATCAAGCTGGTCGCCCTTCGTTTGAACCAACACCTTGACGGGTGCCTGCCCGTGGTGAAACGCGTTGTCCAACAAATTACCTATGGCCCGCGTGAGCGTTTGGGAATGTGCCAACTGGGCATCGACGCCCAATGCTGTGGCACCCACCCAGATCACGGCAGGCCAGGCTGCTTGCTGATCAGCGAGCCAGTCCTCCCAACTTTGGGTAGTAATGGGGCCCGCCCCCGGCGGGGCAAACAAATCAAGGGATTGATCTACCAACGCCTGAAGCGCCAGCACCGAGCGCTGCATGGCCGCCTGATCGGCGCTTGGCAGGCCATCTTGCAAATCAACCAGCAGCCGCAACCGCGTCAAAGGCGTTCGAAGGTCATGGGCCAGACTGCCCAACAGAATGGTTTTCTGACGGTTCTGCAAAGCCAGCCGCGACTGCCAACGCAAGCCCAACAGCGTGCCAGCGATGCCCGACAACTGCAAGGCCAGCAAGGCCAGCACCGCCGATCGGAGCCCCAGCGGGGGTGCCATGACCCCAATAGGTGCGCCCGCATGGCGGCTGTCCACCCATTGAATGAGGGTGCCGCTGGGTGTCGCCACGGCATTAACGCGGCCTGACGCCAGCGCATGGGTCATTGCCCAGGCATAAATATCGAGGCGATGCACGGGTCGCAAGACGAATGAATCCGTCACGTTCTCCGAAATTTGCAAACCATGCTCATGCGCCAGCTGCTGTGCCCAAGCCTGTTGCGCTGGCGGTTGCGGCGCCAAGGTGCGCCACTGCTCGGCTGCCAGTTGCATTGAGGTCGCCAGGTCGTGGGCCGAACGATGTACCAAGGGCAGCAAAATGCCCCACCCCACCGCTGGAATCGCCAGCACTTGCGCGAGCAGTACGCCCAGCAGCATCTGTCGGGGACTGGGCCAACGGGGGCGTTCAATCATGCCGCTGGTGGCGTGAAGCGATAGCCCTCGCCCCACACAGTTTCGATCATGCTGGCGTGGTCGCCCAGTTTTTTACGCAACCGGGACAGGCGCACGTCCACCGCCCGATGACCGGCCTCATCTGCGGCTTCGCCCAGAGCCATCTGTAATTGGCTGCGGCTGAAAACGCGCCCCGGCTGCAGCGCCAGATGCGCCAGCAACTGCCATTCACCGGCGCTCAAATCCAAGGGCACGTCGTTAAAGCACAAGCAACGACGCCCAAAGTCAAGGGCAAAACCGCCAAACACCAGTCTCTGATCGCCCTGCACACCACGCCTGCGCAGCAGCGCGCGCAAATGGGCCACCAGCTCAGCGGGCGCAAAGGGTTTTGACAAATAGTCGTCTGCCGCCTGCAGCGCTTGCACGCGCTCATTGAGCGTGGACTTGGCCGAGAGAATCAACACCGGCGGGGTGCCCGGCTTGCGGCCCAGGCGCTGCGCCAAGACCAGTCCGTTTTCACCGCGCAGCATCCAATCCAACACGCACACGTCGGCACCGACGTGCATCAACGCCCGATCAAACGCCGCAATCGTGTCTACCGCCGTGACGGCAAAGCCATCACGCGCCAGCACCCGCACCAAGAGTTGGCGCAACTCCACATCATCGTCCAGCACCAGCACCCTGGGTTGTGCCCGTAAGTTCATCGGCGCAACACTTTTGAAACAACTGCCATGGATGATTCCCCCATCGAAACAAACACAAACCAAGAGCACTTTATGAAAAAGACTTTGACCACCCTCACCGCCTCCATCCTAGCGGCAATCGCACTGACCGCCTGTGGGGGCGGCGGCAGTGATGGTGGCGCGGGCGGCGGCAACGGCGGACCGCCGCTGATGGTGGATTCGGATGGTGTCTCCACCTTCAACAGCTCGGTAATGGGCACAACACTTGCCGCACTGCCGGTTGAAACCCTGAGTAGCGCGGAGCAAAGCTCACTGGCCTACATGCGCGAAGAAGAAAAGCTCGCCCATGATGTTTATGTCCAGCTGCAAAGCTTGTGGGGCAGCAACAGCAAGGTTTTTGGCAACATTGCCACCAGCGAATCCACGCATACCGAGTCAGTGCGGCAATTGCTGGTGCGCTACAGCCTGGCCGACCCAACGGCGACATTGCCCGCCGGTCAATTTGACAACGCCACTCTGCAGGCGCTCTACACCCAGTTGGTCGCAACCGGAACCCGGTCACTGGTGGATGCCTTAAAAGTAGGTGCGGCCATTGAAGAACTGGACATGATCGACATTTTGGCCGCCTACAACAGCGTGGACAACCAGGACATTCGGCTGGTTTACGACAACCTGCTCAAAGGCTCCCGCAACCACTTGCGCTCCTTTGTCAAAACTCTGGGCGCTCAAGGGGTGACCTACGTGCCGCAATACATGAACAAAGCCGACTACGACGCCATCGTTAACTCGCCCATCGAGCGCGGTTAACGCAACGAACGCCATACCGAGGCGTGGCAACGCAGCACCAGAGAAGTCTGCCGCAGGGTAGCGCAGCGCAAGACAGCGGGCTGCCACTGCGAAATCACTGAGCAAGCCGCATTTTTCAAGCAATTCCAGCCTCTAGCCTGCGTATTTATTGCTTAATATTATTTATATTGATAGCAAACTTCCCCATCATCATCATCACCACCGGCCGGTCTTTGATCCACGCACGTGGGGAGGCAGAGCAGGCGGATCTTGAAGTCGCTCAACCCACCGTCACTTCTTCAATCAAATCAGCCTCTGACCCGCATTGATGCTGCCTTGGTTGCTCTATTTTTTGCAGCTAAGCCTGCAGGCGAACGGACTTGGTGAGGTCGTCCACTGCCTCCAGCTCATTGGCCCGCACGGCGTTGGCCGTGCCATCGACTTCTGTCGTGACTTCAAAAGAATGCCGCTTGATCTTGCTGGTCATGGGGCAGCAGACCGATAGTCATCAACCCCTGGAATGCGGATTAACGATGAAATACACGGGGCCGTTATTGCAAGCGCAACGCGGTACTCCATCCACCTGCGAAGTCATGGATTGCGGCGTCTGTTACGTCTCGCAGCTGAAAATTTAGGTCAACGCGGGGGCGAAACAGAGACATGCCGGTTTTATCGAATTAACCGAGATTCACCCTGCCGGCGCAGGTGGCGGCTTAGGGGATGAGCAACAAAGCCTTCATTTTTGCGCGAACGTGGACCATGACATCAGCTGCAACCGTGCCTTTTCTCTTGGCATTGCGAACTTTCCAGTCAAGCGACTTGACCTGATCGGCCAGCACAGCGTTGGCCATGCCATCGACTTCTGTCGTGACTTCAAAAGGATGCCCCTTGATCTTGGTGGTCAGGGGGCAGCAGACCATCAAGCCGGTTTTGCTGTTGTAACTTGCTGGACTGACGGCCAGAAATCTGAACCTGACCCCTTTTCTGGAGAAGAAACCCAATGCCCTAGCCCGACAGGCTCCCCGCATAGCGACAGGCCGGAAATTCAGGCAAGTCATGCCGAGTCCGTTCCGGGTTGAGAAGGAAGCAGCGGGTGATCCTGGTGCCCACTTGCCACGCGCCGCTGTCGCGTTGAATTGCTACTTTTTTAATAGCTGCTTACGCATATCGAACGAGGGCTACAGGCTTATTTTCCATAAATTTATCGGGAGTGACGCAGGCGGTGTCTGTCGTGGCTGTTTTGTACTGGAGGGGCAGATTCCGATTAATTGGAATCTGACCGTCATTACCCTTGTAAAAGTCTTGGCGCCAGTGATCCAACACGTTGAGGTCAAAAGCCAGGTGAAACAGCGTCATACAGACCATGGCAAGCCCGCGCACGGCAGCCAGCCCGTCCAGTCGGGTGGCGTCAGATGGTAGGGGTGTGTGGCGAATGGCAGGGAGATACCCGATGCCTCTAAGCAAGCAACGCCGACCGGCTGTCGGCAATTTAGTGCTGACAACCCGTCCACTGGCATCGCATCTGCTCAACTAGGTATTATTAAGCTGCGAAAATAGGAGTATCCATGCTAAAACTTATAGCAGTTCTTTTCGTTGTGGCAACAAACAGCCATAGCGCTTGGGCAAACGATCGGTTCTTTGAACTAAGCCTATGTTCGAGTAGTGCGAGCACAGAGGTACTTGCCTTGCAATCGAAAGGCGCCACGGTGACCAAGCCTGACCAACTTGCATTCAACTCTACACGGCTGGTAGTGCAGGGCTATCATTTCTCTGAGGATCACATCATTGACATGCGACTGACCTTTTACAAGGGAAGACTCATGGAGATTTATATTCCAATCCGGGAACCGAACTGGCATCGCACACTGTTCATGGGCGGATTTGCTTATTTTTTATCAAGTGCGCTTATCCAGAAGTACCAGGCTCCATCCTCTGTCGAATTCAGTCCGAGGGGTGGCGTTGACGCCAGGAAATGGAATGTAGCAAACGGATTGGTAAAGATCACCCACCAGTTGAATCAGATCGACAACATAGATCGCGATGAGCGCAATCAGACAGAGTTTTTCACCTTTGGTTGTATCGAACTGCTGGAAGCTCGTGCCGAGGAGCTCAACAGGGAGCACCGAAGACGTGAGCAAATCCAGGAACAAAAGATACGAGACGCTGCCGGAAAAATTTAAGCGCTTGCAAAGCATCAGCAAGCTCATAGGTGGCAATTCGGCCCCGAACACCCATCCGGGGCTGGCGTTTGCGATTTGCCAATGAACGTAACCTGAAATAACTATCCCCCGGCAAAGCCAGGGGTTTTCAAAATTTTGAACCGCTCAAAGCGGCTAAACAGGGTCGCTTACAGCTGGTACTCAAGGGCGTTGGCATTCGACCATCTCCCACGTTAGTGGCCAATGAATTCAATCTGCGTTACTGGGGCAAGAGCATCACGTCCCACACCGCCCGCAACTGGCTCCTCGGCAAATCCATCCCCACACAAGACAAGCTGCGCGTGCTGGCGGACCGGCTGCACGTCAGCCCGGATGAGTTGCGCTACGGCACCTTGACGCCCACCTTCAAGGCGCAGGATTCAGGCACGGATATGACGGTGCTCAACATGCAAGACCGCGACATGCTGGCGCGCTACATGACGCTGTCGCTGGTTGACCGCAAAACGGTGTGTGATGTGGTGGTGGCGCTGGCTGTGGCGGCGACGGTTAAGGCGCGTTCATAAGCAAGCAATTCAAGATTTGTCATATCATTGGCAATATGACAAATCTCGTCCGTCTCATCATCGACACCAATATCTTGGTGGCAGCCGTGCGCAATAACAGCGGGCCGTCTTTTGCTTTGATTCAGTTGCTGCGGCGTGGTGGTGCCGCCATGCATTGCAGCCCGGCGATGTTTCTGGAATACGAGGATGTACTGAAGCGGCCGACGCAGCTTGGCGCGTCTGGCCTGTTAGTCACGGACGTGGATGCCCTATTGAACGATTTGGCTGGTTCGATTGAACCCGTCAGCACGCATTACCAATGGCGACCGCAATTGCAAGATCCAGCGGATGAAATGGAGTGACCGTCACTGCGCAAAGCCGCGGCGAAGGCGAAGTCTGAGCCCGCAGCTCCGTCGGT
>JBBQSS010000185.1:0-6195 GCA_038213665.1 Burkholderiales bacterium
TCGTCAATGTAGAACTGGTAATTGGTGAACAGCACAAAGTTCTGAAAATGCTCGGGCGCGGTGCCGGTGTAGTGGCGCAGGCGCTGCAGCGAGTAGTCCACCCGCTGCGCGGTGAACAGCGACAGGGGCTGGGGCTCGCCAGCGTGCGCGACAAAAGTGCCGTTGGCAATGCCGTCGTCCATGGCGGCCAGGTCGGGCAGGTCAAACACGTCACGCATCAGCTGGTGGCGCGCCTGGCTCAGCGTGCCTTCCACATGCTCGTTGTCGGCAAATGAAAAATGCACCGGAATGGGCTGGTTGCTGGTGCCCACTTCAAGCTCAACGCCGTGGTTGTCGAGCAGCAGGGTGAACTGCTCCAGGTAGTACTTGGCATACAGGTCGGGGCGGGTCAGAGTGGTCTCAAAGCGGCCTGGTCCGGCGACGAAGCCGTAGCTCAGGCGCGCGGATTCGTGGGAGGCCTGGCGTGTCACGGTGTCGGTTTGCACCCGCACAAAGGGGTAGCAGGCGCGCACATGGCCGGGCAAATCTTCGCCCGCCACGTAACGCTGCATGGCCTGGCGCAGGTGGCTGATGCTGTTGTCGTAAATCCGGCGGGCCTGGGCCAGCGCGGCCGCCGGGTTGGTGAAGCGCATGGGTGCAATGAAGGCGGGTAGGTAGGGCATGGCGACATGGTTCCAGGGTGTGATGACGGGGCAGGCACGGTGCATTGTCATGGCGAACCTGAGCCGCCATCCCATGCCGACCGAATTCATGAAGCCGGTTCATGGCCTGGCATGACAACCCTGGGGCGTGCGGCCAAGTGCATTTCAAAGCTGCCATACTGGCAGCCTTCTGCCATAAGACAAACACCAAGACATGCTGAAATTTACCTGTTGTAACGAAGTGCGCCAGTTTTCTGAAGCCCCGCAGGCCCAGCTGTTGCGCGGCATTGTGCGCGGCTTTGAGCGCGAGTGCCTGCGGGTTGACCGCACTGGCCAACTGGCCGCCACAGCGCACCCCACGGCCTTGGGCGCCAAGCTAACCCACCCCTGGATCACCACCGACTACGCCGAGGCGCTGCTGGAGTTCATCACCCCGGCGTCTGCCGAGCCAGGCTTTCCGATGGCATTTTTGAAAGACATTCACCGCTTCAGCACCCAGCAGCTGGGTGGCGAATATTTGTGGGCGGGTTCCATGCCCTGCAAAATCGGCACCGATGCGGACATTGCCATTGCCGACTACGGCAACTCGAACCCGGCGCGCTTCAAGATGGTCTACCGCGAGGGCTTGGGCCTGCGTTATGGCCGCGCCATGCAGACCATTGCCGGTGCCCACTACAACTGGTCGCTACCCCAAGACTTCTGGCTGAGCTTGCGCAGCTGTTGCGGCGGCGAGCCTGACCTGCAAGCTTTCATCAACGAGCGTTACTTTGGCCTGATTCGCAACTTTTTACGCTACGGCTGGCTGATTCCCTACCTGTTTGGTGCCTCTCCCGCCGTGTGCCAGTCATTCTTGCAAGGCCATCCGTCTGACTTGACCGAGCTGGTACCCGGCACGCTGCACGGGCCGTACGCCACCAGTTTGCGCATGAGTGATCTGGGCTACCAAAACTACGCCCAAGACAAGCTCAATATCAGTTTCAACTCGGTGGCCGAGTACACCCAGGGGTTAGAGGCCGCCATTCGCACACCTGACCCGTATTACACCGAGCTGGGCGTGCGCGACGGTGCGCACTGGAAGCAGTTGAGCGACAGCGTGTTGCAGTTAGAGGCCGAGTTTTACGCCCCCATGCGGCCCAAGCGCGTGGCCCCTGACGGCATGCGTCCGGCCAAGGCGCTGCGCACCTTGGGCGTGCAGTATGTGGAGATGCGCTTGTTTGACCTGAACCCGTTCATTGACATTGGCATTGCGCCCGAGCAAAGCCTGTTTGCCGATGTGCTGCTGCTGATGTGCCTGTTTCGCAGCAGCCCGCCCATCACCTGCCGCGAGCAAAGCGAAAACGACGAGAACAAACACCGCGTGGTCACCCGTGGCCGCCAGCCTGATTTGCAACTGCTGGTGCACAACCATGAGCAACCCATGCGTGGGCTGGCGCACGAGTTGTTTGACGACATGGTCCCGTTTGCCGACATGCTGGATGTGGCCTACGGCGGGCGGCACTATCAGGGCGCACTGCAAGAGTTGCGCAGCCGCATTGACCACCCCGAAACCACGCCGTCGGCGCAGGTGCTTGAGGCTGTCAAGACGCATGGCGGCTACTTCAATTTTGCGTTTGAGATGTCAAAACAGCACACCCAGGACCTGCAAGCGGTGGGGCTGGAGGCCGCCACGCTGGCGCAATTCAACACCAGCGTGCAGGCCTCGCTGGCCGCGCAGCAGCGGGTGGACGCCGCACCCGAGGGACCGTTTGAAGATTTTGTGGCTGCCTACTTTGCATAAACCGCAACATGAAATATCCCCGGATCGCTGTGATTTGATTGGCCGAGCCTGCAGGTAACCCGCAAATGCGGTAGAGGTTCAGCCTCCGTCGTGTTGTAGGGGCCCAGCCCTCTGGGCGAATGCCTCCTTGATGCGAATGCCCTTTGCACGATTGCTCTTTTGTACAAATGCCATTTTGGGATGACTGCCCCTGTAGGTTGCGAGCATTCGCCCAGGGGCTGGGCTCCTACCGGTGAAATATGCATCATTTATAGCTCTAGCCCTTGTCTATAAAGCGCTGGTAGCTATAAAAACAATAGTGATTTGTGTGCGCAGCGACACGAAATTACCCACTCAGTCACCCAATCAATCAATCAATCAATCACCTTGACGGGCTGGCCAACGCGTGGCTCGCCGCCGGCATAAAAACCATTGATCAGTCGCAGTTGTGCCTCGGCCTGGGGTAGCGGGGAGCTTCTGGCCAGCTGGGCAAAGCCGCCCGCCGGGTAGAGTGCGGTGCGCACGGTCCAGGGTTGGGCTGCCGCACGGTCCTGGGCGCTCAGGGCGCGAAAACTGCCTTGCGCCTGCGCCAAGCCGGGGCGGGCCTGCTGCAGGGCGTTGGCAGTTTTGGCCGCAGGCCTGAACACATAAATCGTGGCGTTGGGCCCGGTGACCAGTGTGGCGTCTATGGCTTGCTGGCCTTGGTTGCTGGCGCGGGTGCCGACAAAGCGGGTGGCCTGCAAGCCGTTCAGTGTCAGGCGCTCGGTGCGGCCCTGGCTGGGTTGGAGCAGCGTGCGAATCACCTCATCATGCGTTCGGCCCGCCCTGGCAGGTGCCGCCTGAATCATCAGCGCCGCATCTCCTGGCGCATTGACCAAGGCCAGTGTGTCGGGTGTATTCTGAATGCGCCAGCCAGCCGGCGCGGTGATGGCAATGCCCAGGCTGGTGTGGTAAAAATTCTGACCGCGCGTCAACCCTTGTTCGGCACTTTCGCCAAACGCCATGCCACTGGTGGCTTGCAGGTAACGGGCACGGCCTTCATCGGCGTAGTTGCCCTTGTAGTGGCTTGAAAGCTGGGTGATTTGCTGCAGGCGCTGGTCGTTGCTGGGGTGCGAGGCCAGCCAGCTGTTTTGCGCTGGCGCCGCGCGGCCCGCAGCGCGCGCCTGGTCGGCGGCAAAACGCTCCTGGCTTTTCAGTCCGTTGATCACGTTGACCAGGTGGCGCGGGTCATAGGCGGTGCGCGCCAGATACTCGGCACCCAGTTGGTCGGCTTGCAGCTCTTGCTCTCGCCCATAAGAGGCCATGTAGCCTGCCGCAGCGGTTTGCGACACATCGCTGGCCAGCCTGCCGGCACCGCTGAGGCCCTGGCTCTCCAGCACCGCACCCAGCACGCTGGCGGCCAACACGCCCAAGCCCGCATCCTGCTGGCGGGTGGCGCGCTGGGCGCCATGGCGGGCGGTGACGTGGCCAATTTCATGGCCGATCACGCCGGCGAGTTCAGCCTCGTTCTGCAAATAAGCCATGATGCCGCGTGTCACATACACATAGCCGCCGGGCAGCGCAAAGGCGTTGATCTCAGGGCTGTCAAGTACCGTGAAGTGCCACTGCAACTGGTTGCGGTGCGACAGCTTGGCCAGGCGCTGGCCCACGTTGTTGACGTAGGCTTGCAGCCGCGCATCACGCACCACGCCGTATTCCTGCAGCACCTGCTGGTGCGCTTTGGCGCCTTCAGACAGTTCTGCCTGCTCGCTCATGACCGAGCGCTCGGCCTGCCCCGTGACCGGGTTGATGACGGCGCTGCCACAGCCGGTGAGCAGGGCAAGGGCCAATAACAAGGGGGTCAAACGCAAGGGTAGGTGGGTCATACGGGGTTCCAAGGGGGTGGCAGGCGGCCAATTTTGCACAATTCATGCCATTTTGCAGGGTGCAGGTGCGGATTTATCTGCAGTAACGATAATTCCCGCATGACTCAACCCCAAACTTTTGCCTTCAATACACTGCCCTTGAACCCCGCCACGCTGGAAAACCTGCAGCAACTCGGCTACCTCAGCATGACCCCGATTCAGGCGGCCAGCCTGCCCACGGCGCTGGCAGGTAAAGACCTGATCGCGCAGGCGCAAACCGGCAGCGGCAAAACCGCGGCATTTGGCCTGGCGCTGCTGGAGCGGCTGAACCCGCGCCGCTTTGCCGTGCAGTCGCTCATTTTGTGCCCGACGCGCGAGCTGGCCGACCAGGTCACGGTAGAAATCAGGCGGCTGGCGCGCTCCCAAGACAACATCAAGGTGGTGACCCTGTGCGGCGGCGTGGCCTTGCGCGGTCAGCGTGCCAGTCTGGAAAACGGCGCACACATTGTGGTCGGCACGCCCGGGCGCGTCATGGACCACCTGGCGCGTGGTTATCTGGCGCTGGACGCCCTCAACACCCTGGTGCTGGACGAGGCTGACCGCATGCTCGACATGGGCTTTTTTGACGACATTGCCACCGTCACCAAACAATGCCCGCCTGAGCGCCAAACCCTGCTGTTCTCCGCCACCTACCCCGAAGGCATTGAAAAGCTGGCCAAACAGTTCATGCGCGAGCCGGTGCAGATCACCGTGGCCGACACCACCGGGACGAGCCTGATTGAGCAACGTTTTTATGAAGTCACGCGCCCGACGCGGTTTGAGGTGGTGGCCCAGTTGCTGAACCACTTCCGCCCCGTCAGCACGCTGGCGTTTTGCAACACCAAGCAGCAATGCAAAGACCTGGTGACTTACCTGCAAGCTCAGGGCTTCAGCGCGCTGGCGCTGTACGGCGAGCTCGAGCAGCGCGAGCGCGACCAGGTGCTGGCGCAGTTTGCCAACCGCAGCACGTCCATTCTGGTGGCTACCGACGTGGCCTCACGCGGCATCGACATCAAGGAGCTCAGTGCGGTGATCAACGTCGACATCACCCCCGACCCCGAAGTGCATGTGCACCGTGTGGGCCGCACCGGGCGTGCTGGTGAGTCCGGCCTGGCATTGAGCTTGGCCGCCATGTACGAGATGGGGGCGGTCGGCAAGATTGAGCAATACCAAAAGCTCGAATCGGTTTGGCACAAGGTCGAGGAACTCAGCCCCACCGGCTCCGGCCCCTTGATGCCACCCATGGTGACGCTGCAGATTCTGGGTGGCCGCAAGGAGAAAATCCGCCCCGGCGATGTGTTGGGGGCCTTGACGGCTGACGCTGGCTACAGCCGCGAGCAAATCGGCAAGATTAACGTGACTGAATTCACCACCTTTGTGGCGGTCAACCGCGACATTGCCGGAGAAGCCATGCAAAAGCTCAACGCCGGCAAGATCAAGGGCAAAAGTGTCAGGGTGCGGCTGGTGTGATGCGCGAAGGCTGCCTCAAAGGAGCGCCAGCGATGCGGCGATCCACGTCGTCCGGATGTCATGGATGGCGTCACAGCGTTCGCAGTGACGACACCCTGTCAGAAAATGCCTGACACGCGGTGCAGCCAAACGCTGACTTTAGTTTTTTGGGTGGCAGGGTTACAGTTCAACTCAAGGCAGCGAGCATCGCCTGCCACTTTGATTTACCGAGGAGCCCACCATGTCACACATTGCCCAACACTCAAACCCCTTCAGTCTGATGATGGAGCCTGAGCGCGTGTTGCAAACCATGGAACGCTCACAACAACTGCGCGGCCTGCGCCGCCACAAACTGCGCCCGCTCGACAAGCCGCTGATTCCCTACACCTCAGCAGCCCTGGCCAGCCGCGCCGCGTTTGACGCCGCGATTGACGCGCAGGAGATGGATGATGCGGCTGGGTATTTG
>JBBQSS010000186.1:0-6181 GCA_038213665.1 Burkholderiales bacterium
CCAATGAGTTCCCAATCGGCAAACATGGCACCTGGGCGCTCGCCACGGTCGTCAAGGATCACATCAACGCCGGCAGCCAGCAACTCTGCGTAAAGTGTCTCAGCGGTGGCTTTGACTTCAGGCGAACGCTCGGCGTTGATCGGGCAAAGTACCACCGTGAAGGGCGCCAGCGCATCGGGCCAGATGATGCCGCGCGCGTCATGGTTTTGCTCGATGGCAGCAGCAGGAAGGCGGGTGATGCCAATGCCATAGCAACCCATTTCCATGAACTGAGGCTTGCCGTTTTGGTCCAGAAAAGTCGCTTTCATGGCCTGGCTGTATTTGGTGCCGAGGTAAAACACATGGCCGACTTCAATGCCGCGCTCAATCGCCAGCACGCCCTGCCCGTCGGGTGATGCGTCACCGGCCACCACGTTGCGCAGGTCAGCAACCATGTCTGGCTCAGGCAAATCACGGCCCCAGTTGACGCCCGTGAGGTGAAAGTCGGGCGCGTTGGCACCGCACACCCAGTCACTCATCACCGCCACGTCGCGGTCCACTACCAGCTTGACAGGTTTGAGCAAATTCAGCGGCCCCAGGTAGCCCGGCTTGCAGCCAAAGTGGTCTTCAATCTCGGGCACGGTGGCAAAACGGAAGGCCGCCAGGCCGGGCAGTTTGCCCACCTTGACCTCGTTCATGTCATGGTCGCCACGCAGCAGCAACAGCCAGACCTGGGTTTTGAGCACTTCACCCTTGTCGTTCAGGGTGTCGGTCGCCAGCACCAAGGACTTGACGGTGTGCTGCAAGGGCAGGCCCAGCAGCTCGGCCACCTCGGCGCAGGTGCTTTTGCCAGGGGTCGGGGTGTTGGCCATGGTTTGGCTGGCCGCACCGCGCGGGCCAGTCGGCGCCAGGGCTTCGGCCTTTTCCAGGTTGGCGGCGTAGTCACTGCCGGGGCAGTAAACAATGGCGTCCTCACCGGTGGCGGCAATCACCTGGAACTCTTCGCTTAAATCGCCGCCAATGGCACCACTGTCGGCCGCGACCGCACGGTAAGTCAGGCCAAAGCGGTCAAAAATCCGCCGGTAGGCCTGCGCCATGACCTGGTAACTGGCTTTGGCACTGGCCTGGTCACGGTCAAAGCTGTAGGCGTCTTTCATGATGAACACACGCCCGCGCATCAGGCCAAACCGCGGGCGGCGCTCGTCGCGGAACTTGGTTTGAATTTGGTAGAAGTTTTTAGGCAACTGCTTGTAGCTGCGGATTTCCTGGCGCGCGATGTCAGTGATCACTTCTTCGCTGGTGGGCTGAATCACGAAGTCATTGGCATGGCGGTCCTTGATGCGCAGCATCTCCGGGCCCATGGCCTCGAAGCGTCCGGTTTCGTGCCACAGCTCAGCCGGTTGCACCACCGGCATGGACAGTTCCACGGCACCGGCACGGGTCATTTCCTCGCGCACGATTTGTTCAACTTTTTGCACCACGCGCAGCCCCATGGGCATCAGGGTGTAGATGCCGGCACCCAATTTTTTGATCATGCCCGCGCGCATCATCAGCTTGTGGCTGACCACTTCGGCATCTGCGGGTGCCTCTTTCAGGGTGGAAATAAAAAATTGAGAGGCTTTCATGGGGAATCCAGCAAGTTGTCAGGGTTATGCCTGTTGATGCATCGCAAGCGCTGTGCATAATGAACGCAATTTAAAAATTGGGGTTTGATTATGCTTGACCGTGACGGCTTTAGGCCCAACGTCGGCATCGTCTTGCTCAACCAGAAAAATCAGGTCTTTTGGGGCAAGCGTATTCGTACGCATTCCTGGCAGTTTCCGCAGGGTGGCATTGACCGGGGTGAAACCCCGGAGCAGGCCATGATCCGTGAACTGCACGAAGAAGTTGGGCTGCAACGCGAACATGTTCGCATTGTGGCCCGCACCCGTGACTGGTTGCGCTACGAGGTGCCAGACCGTTTTATTCGCCGCGATTCGCGCGGCTTTTACAAAGGCCAGAAACAAATCTGGTTTTTGCTGCAACTGGTCGGCCACGACTGGGATTTGAACTTGCGTGCCACCAGCCACCCGGAGTTTGACGCCTGGCGCTGGAACGAGTACTGGGTGCCGCTGGACGCCGTGGTGGAGTTCAAGCGCGAGGTCTATGTGAACGCACTGACTGAATTGGCGCGCTACCTGCCACGCGGCGAGTACCGCAACCGCTTTTTGCGCCAAGGCATGCGCCCCATGGAATCTGACCAAATGTGCACCGATCTGCCCGAGGCCAGCTTTGACATGCCCCCAGGAGCGACCTTTGAGCCCGACCCGCAGATTGGACATCACCATGCCTAAACCCCAGACGTTGACCCGATCCAAGCCGTGGCTGACGCACTGCATGGCGCTGGGTTTGGCCGCCTGGGCACTCGGTGCCCAGGCGCAAGGCTTGGTTGACAACCCGGACTGGAAAGAAACCGAGGTGCCAGCGCCACCAGCTTTCAGCACAGACCACCTGATGGCCGTTGACATGCCGCCTTATGTGAGCCTGAAGTTCGGTGTAGACCCCGCCACCCTGGCCATCACGCCAGATGGCATCGTGCGTTACGTGATGGTGGCCACCCATGCCAGCGGGTCAGTCAATGCCATATATGAGGGCATTCGCTGCGCCACCGGCGAGGTCAAAACCTATGCGCGAGCCAACGCCGGCGGCGTGTGGTCTGTGGCCAAAGAACCAGCGTGGCGCGATTTCAGTGACAACCTGCCGTCCAAACACGCCATCGCGTTTGCGCGCCAAGGCGCCTGTGACGGTCGCGCCGCAGCAGCCAGCACGGTGGCGGACATCCTCAAGAACCTCAAGCGCTGACCTGCAGTCGGGGTCGTTACACCCTGACCCTGACCGTTGATTGAGACTCAGCGGCTCAACACCATGTTGTCGCGGTGCACCATTTCAGGTTCTGCCACGTAGCCCAGCAAGCCCTCAAATGCACTGGAGGGTTTGCGGCACATCAGGCGCGCCTCGGTGCTGGCATAGTTCGCCAGGCCACGGGCCACCTCCACACCACCAGCATCGCGGATGGCGATCACATCGCCGCGCGAGAAATCGCCCTCAACCGCTGTCATGCCAATCGGCAAAAGGCTGCAGCCGTCGCCCTGCAACTTGGTCACGGCCCCGTTGTCGACGGTGACCGAACCACGAAGCTGCAAATGGTCGGCAATCCATTGCTTGCGCGCCTGCGTTTTTTGCGTCGGTGCCACCAAAAGCGTGCCAATGGCCTCGCCCCGGCTCAAGCGCAACAAAGCATCGGGCTCACGGCCCCAGGCGATCACGGTCGATGCCCCGGAACCCGCTGCGCGTTTGGCCGCCAGAATTTTGGTGATCATGCCGCCACGCCCCAGGCTGGAACCGGCGCCGCCCGCCATGGCTTCCAGCGCCGCATCCCCGGCCTGCGCCACGTGCACAAACTGTGCAGCGGGGTCTTTGCGCGGGTCAGCGGTGAACAAGCCTTTTTGGTCGGTCAGGATCACCAGCGCATCGGCTTCCACCAGGTTGGCCACCAACGCGCCAAGCGTGTCGTTGTCGCCAAATTTGATTTCGTCGTTGACCACGGTGTCGTTTTCATTGATGACCGGCACCACGCCTAATTTAAGCAGCGTGAGCAAGGTGGACCGTGCATTCAGGTAGCGCTCGCGGTCGGCCAGGTCGGCGTGGGTCAGCAAGACCTGCGCACTGCCCAAGCCGTTTTCGCGCAACTTGGTTTCATACACTTGCACCAAGCCCATCTGGCCGACAGCGGCAGCGGCCTGCAGTTCATGAATTTCATGCGGGCGCCTCAACCAGCCCAAGCGCTTCATGCCCTCGGCAATGGCGCCACTCGACACCATGATGACCTCGCGCCCGCTGCGCACCAGCACCGCCATCTGGCGGCACCACTCCCCAATAGCCACCTCGTCCAACCCTCGGCCTTCATTGGTCACCAGGCTGGAGCCTACCTTGACAACCACACGCCGAGCATCGCGCAAGGCAGTGCTTTGTAATTCTTGAGCCATTTAGACCTCTAGCCCTTATAAAATAAGCGTAAGCAGCTATATTATTTATAGTGATTTGGCGGCATCATCAGCAGGGTCTGCCGCCACCGCAAAACGTGGGTCAATCACCTCAGGCGTCTGCTCCTTCTTTTGCTGGGCGCTGATGTGCTTGAACACCGTCTTGATCAGCGGCTCGCAACCTTCACGCGTGAGTGCAGAGATTTCAAACACCGGCCCCTTCCACTTGAAGCGTTTGACAAAGTCTTTCACCAATGCCTCACGCTCTTCCTTGGGCACCATGTCGAGCTTGTTGAGCACCAGCCAACGCGGCTTGTTGTAGAGCGCCGGGTCGTACTTTTTGAGCTCGTTCACAATCGCTTTAGCCTGCGCCACGGTGTCCACACTGTCGTCAAACGGCGCCATGTCGACAATGTGCAACAACAAGCGGGTGCGCTGCAAATGGCGCAAAAACAAGTGCCCAAGGCCCGCACCGTCGGAGGCGCCTTCAATCAACCCCGGCAAGTCGGCCACCACAAAACTCTGCTCCGGCCCGACCCGGACCACGCCCAGGTTGGGGTGCAAGGTCGTGAACGGATAGTCGGCAATGCGCGGACGGGCATTGGAGATGGCCGTGATCAAGGTCGACTTGCCTGCATTGGGCATACCGAGCAAACCCACGTCTGCGAGCACTTTGAGCTCCAACTTGAGGTTACGCTTTTCACCGGGCCAGCCTGGCGTTTTTTGCCGTGGCGCGCGGTTGATGGCGCTCTTGAAGCGCATGTTGCCAAAACCACCGTCGCCGCCTTTGGCGATGGTGATGACGTCACCCGGTTTAAGCAACTCAAACAGCACTTCGCCGGTTTCAGCATCAGAAATGATGGTGCCCACCGGCATCTTGAGCGTGATGTCGTCGCCGGCAGCGCCAAACATGTCTGAGCCCATGCCGTGCTCACCACGCTTGGCGTCATGCCTACGTGAGAAGCGGTAGTCCACCAGGGTGTTCAGGTTTTCGTCGGCCACCGCAAACACGTGGCCGCCCCGGCCACCGTCGCCGCCGTTGGGGCCGCCAAACTCTTTGTATTTTTCATGCCGAAACGAGACGCAGCCTGCGCCACCGTCTCCTGCGGAGATGTCAATGTAGGCTTCGTCAACGAATTTCATGGTGATTTAATCAGTCGAGGCCAGAGCGATGATCTTCGCTACGCTTGAGCGAAGTTGGTCTGGCCCACAAGGTTTCAAAAACGAAAAACCCCGCGCCGGGCGCAGGGTCTTGGGTGAACGCCCCAGCAATTAAGCTGTGGTCACGCTCACGGTGTGGCGATTGAGCGCGCCCTTGATGGCAAAAGACACATGGCCTTCTGTCAATGCAAACAGGGTGTGGTCTTTGCCGATGCCGACATTGGTGCCGGGGTGGAATTGTGTCCCACGCTGACGCACGATGATCGCGCCAGGGCTGACCAATTGGCCGCCGTACATCTTCACACCGAGCATTTTGGGCTTGGAATCGCGCCCGTTTCGCGTAGAGCCGCCGCCTTTTTTGTGTGCCATG
Organism: Burkholderiales bacterium; assembly: GCA_038213665.1. Taxonomy (GTDB): domain Bacteria; phylum Pseudomonadota; class Gammaproteobacteria; order Burkholderiales; family Burkholderiaceae_C; genus Rhodoferax. Next base: position 5,533 of record JBBQSS010000186.1, read on the forward strand.
ATTCTCTCTCAGTCAGTTGAGGACAGAGCTAAAGATCTGTCCCGCAAGGTTTCAGTTTAGTTGGAGACAGAGCTAAAGACCTGTCCCACAAACATCAGGCTGCGCGGCAGTTGCTGATCGACATCAATCGCCTGGGACTGCCGGCCGGCAGCGAGTTCCTGGACGTGATCTCTCCCCAGTATCTGGGTGACCTGATCTCCTGGGGTGCCATTGGCGCGCGGACCACGGAGAGCCAGGTTCACCGCGAACTGGCATCGGGACTATCGGCGCCGATCGGCTTCAAGAACGGCACCGACGGCAACATCAAGATCGCAACCGATGCGATTCAGGCCGCCGCCGGTGCTCACCATTTCCTGTCGGTGCACAAGAACGGCCAGGTCGCGATCGTGCAGACCAACGGCAACCAGAACTGCCATGTGATCCTGCGCGGCGGCAAGGCGCCCAACTACGACGCCGACAGCGTCGCTGCCGCGTGCAAGGCGCTGAGCGCGTCGGAACTGCCCGCCACCCTGATGGTGGACTGCAGCCATGCCAACAGCAGCAAACAGCACGAGAAACAGCGTGATGTCGCGCGCAGTGTCGCAGACCAGATTGCCGGTGGCTCGACCAGCGTCTTTGGCTTGATGGTGGAGAGCCACCTGCAAGCCGG
>JBBQSS010000187.1:0-6168 GCA_038213665.1 Burkholderiales bacterium
CGGGTTGGCACATGCCGGCGCAATTTTTGCAGTAGGCTCATTCACAGGCTCCGGATGTTCATGCGACGCAGCAGCATTTTTTCTGCTTCAACTGCCAGAAACTTGAGCCCGCCCAGCCCCAGGATGACGGCCCATGAGGTGGCGTCAAGCGGGGCCGTCTGAAACACCTGCTGCAGCGGCGGGGCGTAGGTAAACATCAGTTGCAGGCCAATCAGCAGCAGGCTCATCCACAACGCGACCGGGTTGTCCGTGAGGATGCCCCGCGAAAAGGCCGATGCCGTGAAGTGTCGCACGTTGAACAGGTACACCAGTTCGCCCACCACCAGCATGTTGACCGCTGCGGTGCGGGCCAATTCAAGGCTGCTGCCCCGCGACAACTCCCACTCAAAAACAACAAACGTCACGATCATCATGAGCAGGCTCACGTACGCAATGCGAAACGCCAGGGCGCGTGTGATCAGCGGCTCAGAAGGGCGGCGCGGCTGGCGCTGCATGACACCCGGCTCGGCTGGCTCAAACGCCAGTGCCAACGCCAGCGTGATGGCTGTCACCATGTTGACCCACAGGATTTGCCCGGCAGTGACCGGCAGCGACAAACCGGCAAACACCGCCAGCAAGATCACCCCAGCCTCACCGCCATTGGTTGGCAGCATGAAGATTATGGATTTTTTGATGTTGTCAAACACCACCCGACCCTCGCGCACGGCGTGGGTGATGGTGGCGAAGTTGTCATCGGTGAGCACCAGGTCGGCTGCTTCGCGTGCGGCGTCGGTGCCTTTGTGTCCCATGGCCACACCAATGTCTGCGGTCTTGAGCGCAGGCGCATCGTTGACACCATCGCCGGTCATGGCCACCAGTTCGCCCTGGGCCTGCAACGCGTCCACCAGACGCAGCTTGTGCTCCGGGCTGGCACGGGCGAACACATCGGTGTCATGGGCCACGCGCTGCAGCGCCAGGTCATCCAGCTTCTCGACGGCGTCCCCGGTGACGGCCTGATCTGCATGAAGCCCCAACTGCCGCCCGATGGCTGCGGCCGTGACCGCGTGGTCACCCGTGATCATCTTGACGCGTATGCCTGCGCCCTGGCACTGCGCCACCGCCGCAATGGCTTCGTCCCGTGGTGGGTCAATCAAGCCAACCAGCCCTAATAAAGTGAAGCGCTGGGTGATGTCGGCCATGGACAGCGCGGTGGTGTCAGCAGGCATGTCAGCACGGGCCAGCGCCAGCACACGCTGACCGGCACGGGCTGCAGCGTCCATGCGGGCGTTCCAGGCCGCGTGGTCAAGCGCTTGCCCGCTGGCATCGATCTGGCACAGGTCAAGCACGCGCTCAGGCGCGCCCTTGAGCAGCACAAAGACCTGGCCCGCGTGGTCGTGGTGCAGGGTGGCCATGAAGCGGTGCTCGGACTCGAACGGAATCTCATCCATGCGAGGTGTCGCGGCGGCGGCATCCACCGGGTTTAGTCCGGCCTTGTGGCCCAGCGTCAACAAGGCGCCCTCGGTCGGGTCGCCCACCAGGTGCCAGCCAGCGTCCACCTTGTGCCGCAGGCTGGCGTCGTTGCACAGCAGCGCACATTGCACCAAGGCTTGCAAGGCCTCGTCCTGGGCGGCGTCCACCTGCTCGTCGTTCAGATGAAAGCCGCCCTCCGGCGCGTACCCCGCGCCACTCACCTCCAGGGTGCGCGAAGGCAACATCACCTGCACCGCCGTCATCTCGTTTTTGGTCAGGGTGCCGGTTTTGTCGGAGCAAATCACCGTGACCGAGCCCAGTGTTTCAACGGCCGGCAGCCGGCGGATGATGGCCTTGTTGCGCGCCATGTTGCGGGTGCCAATGGCCAGCACAATGGTCACGATGGCCGGCAGACCCTCAGGAATGGCGGCCACCGTCAAGCCAACCACGGCCAAAAAAATATCCAGCATTGGCATGTCGCGCACCCAATACCCGAACGCAAAGGTGATCAACCCGGCGCCAAGGATAAAGACGGTGATTTGGCTGGCAAACTGGGCCAAGCGGCGCGTCAGCGGTGTGTCAAGCGACGGCACGTCGCCCACCAGTGTGCTGATGCGGCCAATTTCGGTCTCTCGCCCGGTGCCCACCACCAGACCCTGAGCCTGGCCAAAGCTGGCCACCGTGCCGGCATAGGCCATGCCACTGCGGTCGCCAATGGCTGCGGCCTCAGCCACAGGCGCTGCATTTTTTTCGACCGGCACCGACTCACCGGTCAAGGCGGCTTCGTTGATGCGCAAGTTTTTGACATGCAGCAGGCGCAGGTCGGCCGGTACTTTGGCGCCAGATTCCAGCAGCACCATGTCACCCGGCACCAGCTGCGAGGCATCAATTTCTTGCCGCTCGCCGTCACGGATCACCATGGCCCGGCTGGCCAGCATGGCGCGCACGGCATCCAGCGCCTTTTCGGCCTTGCCTTCTTGTATGAAGCCGATGAGTGCGTTGATCAGCACCACTGCGGCAATCACCCCCGCATCCACATAGTCTTTCAGGCCAAAGGTCACGATGCCTGCGGCCAGCAGCACATAAATCAGCGGGTTGTGAAACTGCAGGGCGAAACGCAGCCAGGGGCCGCGCCGACGTGATTCGGGCAGACTGTTGGACCCATAAGTGGCGAGACGCTGGGCCACTTCATCGCTACCCAGTCCGGTGTTGGCGTCAGCAGCCCAATGCGCCAGCGCCTGATCGCAGTCCATGGCGTGCCAAACAACATGTCCGTCTGGCGGCGCGAATTCTTTGGTCATGATTTAACCCCTTTCCAGATAATGGCCATGATAAAAACGAGCGGCTGATTCAGATGCTGATGATTGTCAGTTTCCACAGAGGCTGTGATGAATTGGCACCGGACTGTCGGTCAAGCCGTGGATGCCCCGGATGGGAGTCTGGGGGCAGGCTCACTGTGGTCCGAACAGGGGCGTTATTCCTCGCCACATCCTAAATTGACACGTCATGCCGACCTGCATCGTAGGAGCCCAGAGGGCTGGGCTCCTACAGCAGGCAAAGGGATCTGATTTTTTGTTCTTTCACGCCAACTGCGCCCAGGCTTTTTCCAGCCGTTTCACACTCACCGGCTGCGGTGTACGCAGCTCCTGGGCGAAAAAGCTCACGCGCAATTCTTCCAGCAACCAGCGGAATTCTTGCAGGCGGTCATCGACCACGCCCTTGCGCTCGGCCACCAGCCGCCAGTAACGCTGCTCCAGCGGTTGCAGCTCTTTCAGGCGCGCCAGGTCGCGGGTCGGGTCGGCGCGGTATTTTTCCAGCCGGGCGGTGATGGCTTTTTGGTAACGGGCAAAGTGCTGTAACGAACCCCATGGCGTGACGCTCAAAAACTTCTTGGGCATCAGCCGGGCCAGTTGCTGGGCCGCATCAAGCGTGGCGTCTGGGGCGTTTTTGCTGTCCTTGATCTTGCGGGCGGCCACGGCGTACTCAAGCAGGATGGCGGCGGCCAGCCGTGCCACTTCGGTGCAGATCAGGGTCAGGCGGCCCCGGCCCTCGTCCACGCGCTTTTTGAACGCAAATTCATCGGTGGGCAACGGGTCAAGCAGAAAGGCCCGGTCCAGCGCCACCGAGATGATTTGTTCACGCAGCTCTTCCAGCGTGCCGCCGGTGCCTGAGCCATCGGGGTTTTTGCCCACCTGCATGTAGGTCACGGCCATTTTTTGCAGCTCAGGCACGTTCTTTTCAAGGTACTTGAGCGCGTCCTTGATTTGCAGCGCAAACAGGCGGCGCAGGCCGGCGCGGTGTTTGGCGGCAGCCACATCGGGCTCGTCAAACACCTCAATGCTCACCGCATCCCCCGCGTCGAGCAGCGCCGGGTAACCGATCAGCGTTTGACCACCTTTCTGTATCTCAAGCAGCTCGGGCAGTTCACCAAAGGTCCAGGCGGTGTAGCGGGGAGCGGCTTGATTTGCTATTTTATTAATAGCTGCTTGCGCTTGATTTACGGGGGCTACAAGCCTATTTGTTATATTTTTTGTACCCGCCTGTGAATGGGTGCCTTGGCTGGCCATGTTTGCTTCATTATTTATAGCTACTCTCGCAATATCTACGGGGGCTAGAGGCTTATTTCCTATATATTCATAAGCAGATGCGGTCTTCGCCATCTTCAGCCCTGCCAGCGCCTGGAACGCACCACGCGCTTGCGCACCAAGTTCAGCCTTCAGTGCACCCAGATTGCGCCCGTGGCCAAGTTGCCGGCCATGTTCGTCCACCACGCGAAAGTTCATGAAGAAATGCGGCGAGAGCATGTCCACCTTGATGTCGGCACGCGCCACATCCACCGCCGTGGCCAGGCGCACCAGCTTCAGCACGGCTTCAATCAATGCGCCGTGGCCGAACACCTCGGGCACGTTCAAGGCCTCGGCCATTTTGCTGGCGCTCTCGGGCAGCGGCACCAAGCGCGAGCGGGGCCGCTGGTGCAGGGTTTTGATCAGCGCCTGAATCTTGTCCTTGAGCATGCCGGGCACCAGCCACTCGCAGCGCTCCTCATTGACCTGATTCAGCACAAATATCGGTACTGTCACGGTCAGGCCGTCTTTGGCGTCACCCGGCTCGTGCAGGTAGGTGGCGGCGCAATCCACACCGCCCAGGCGGATGGTTTTGGGGAAAGACTGGGTGGTGATGCCTGCGGCCTCGTGGCGCATCAGTTCCTCGCGGGTCAGCAGCAACAGTTTGCTGTTGCCAACAGGTGCGGCGCCGCGCACCGGCATGGGCATCAGGTACTCGGGTTTTTTGCAGGCCTCGCGGTACCAGGCATCGAAACTGTAGCCGCTGCACACATCGGGGGGCAACTGCTGGTCGTAAAAGGCGTAGATCAGTTCGTCGTCGATCAGCACGTCTTGGCGGCGCGCCTTGTGCTCCAGGTCTTCCACCTGTTGGATGAGTTTGTGGTTGGCTTCCAGAAACGGCCACTTGCAGTCCCACTGGCCGTTGACCAAAGCCTCGCGGATAAATATCTCGCGCGCACCGGCCAGGTCCACCCGGCCATAGTTGACGCGCCGCCCGCTGTAAATCACGATGCCGTACAAGGTGGCGCGTTCCAGCGCGTTGACCTCGGCCGATTTTTTTTCCCAGTGCGGGTCGAGCAACTGCTTCTTTAAAAGATGCGCCCCCACCTGCTCCAGCCACTGCGGCTCAATCGCCGCAATGCCCCGGCCAAACAAGCGCGTGGTTTCTACCAACTCAGCCGCCACGATCCAGCGGCCCGGTTTCTTGACCAGATGGGCGCCGGGGTGCGGGTAAAACTTGATGCTGCGGGCACCCAGGTACTCACCGTTGGCGCCGTCAGTTTCCAGCTTGCAGCCAATGTTGCCCAGCAGGCCCGCCAGCATGGACAAGTGCAGTTGCTCGTAACTGGCCGGCAGGGTGTTGAGCCGCCATTTGTGTTCGGCCACCACGGTGTGCAACTGGCTGTAAATGTCGCGCCATTCCCGCACGCGGCGCATGCTGACAAAATTTTGCCGCAGCAGTTGTTCGTATTGGCGGTTGGACAACTTATGTGCCTGGTGGGTCAGACCCCGATTACCGGAAGCATCCGCGCCAGCGGAGGGTTCGGTAGATCGGGCTCTGACCCCCACCGATTTAATTGAATTAATCGGGGTCAGCGTCGAATTATTTTGATTTTTTGAGTTGGCAGAATTAATTGGAATCTGACCCCGATTAATTGCCACCAGCCCAGCGGCCTCCCCGCCACGCGCAGCTTCCAGCCACTTCCACAGCTTGAGATACCCACTGAATTCGCTTTTCTCGTCATCAAATTTGACGTGTGCCTGATCGGCCTGCTGTTGTGCCTCCATCGGGCGGTCGCGCACGTCTTGCACAGACAGCGCCGAGGCAATCACCAGCACCTCGTCGAGTGCTTCCCGTGAACGGGCTTCCAGAATCATGCGGCCCACGCGTGGGTCCAGCGGCAATTTGGCCAGTTCCTGACCCATAGCGGTCAGCTCGTTGGCATCGTCTACCGCACCGAGTTCATTGAGCAACTGGTAGCCATCGGCAATGGCACGGCTTGAAGGCTTCTCAATGAACGGGAAGTCTTCCACCACACCCAGGTGCAGCGACTTCATGCGCAGAATCACGCCGGCCAGCGAGCTGCGCAGAATTTCGGGGTCGGTAAAACGCGGTCTGGCGTTGAAATCTTTCTCGTCATACAAGCGAATGCAG
>JBBQSS010000188.1:0-6098 GCA_038213665.1 Burkholderiales bacterium
TTGGCACTGTCCACCCAGGGATGGTCGGGCACGGCAAACAGCAGGGTCAAGCCATCCGTCAATGCCGTCTGCACCACACGCCGGTTGAAGGTCTGGCGCAGGCTGTTGGTGGTGATGAAGCCGAAGCGCTGCGCTTGGCCCGCACTGACCAATTCGGCAGCGCGGTGCCACCAGTACATGACGAAATCAGCGCTTTCGGGCACCTTGGGCCAGACGCAGCGCAAGCCATCCACGTAGCCATCACCCAAGGCCGCACGCATGGTTGACGCGCCAATAAAAGGCGGGTTGCCCACAATGAAATCCGCTTGCGGCCAGTCGGCTTGGCGTGGGTTGACATAGCGCCACTGCACCACCTGCGCCGCCTCATCGGGCACTTGCTGGCCGGTGACCGGGTGGGGTTTGAAACTCACGCTGTCCCAGCGCGTCACGGGCTGGCCCGCCGCGTTCAGCATCGGTTCCTGCCGGTCGCAGGCCAGCACGGCGTCGCGGTGCTCGATGTTGCCGTAGTCGTGCACCACCGGCTCGGCCACGCTGGCGCGGCCATTGGTGCGGATGTGCCATTGCAGGTAGCCAATCCACAGCACCAGTTCAGCCAGCGCGGCGGCGCGCTCATTCAGTTCAATGCCGCGCAGTTGCTGCAGGTTGACGGTTTCGCGGCCCAGGTCCAAAGCGTCTTGCGTCTCGCCCAGGGCACCCAGCTGGTTGAGCACTTCGCCCTCCAGCCGCTTCAAATGCTCCAGGGTCACGTACAAAAAGTTGGCACTGCCGCAGGCCGGGTCGAGCACGCGCAGGGTGCACAAGCGGTGCAAAAAGCCTTTCACCTGCTGGCGTGCCTCCATCCACTTGGTGCGCACGTTGCCGTTGTGGCGGTCCAAGGCGGCAAAGTCTTTTTTGGTGGTGACCGCTGGCGGGTGCGCCTCAAGTTCGGCCGCTTCGTGGGCCAGCAGCAGGGCTGCCGCCTGGGCATTGGCCCATTCGGCGCGCAGTGGCTCGATCACGGTGGGCAGCACCAGCCGCTCCACATAGGCGCGCGGCGTGTAATGGGCGCCCAGGGCGTGGCGCTCGGTCGGGTCCAGCGCGCGCTCCAGCAGGGTGCCGAAGATGGCGGGCTCCACCTCGCGCCAGTTGGCCTGCGCGGCGCTGTGGAGCAGGTCGATTTGTTCGGTCGTGAGCCGCAGGCTGTAGCCGTCGGCGCTGGCACCTTTGAACAGTTTGCCGTTGAACTTGAGCACGGACTTGACCAGCGCGGCTGAAAAGCCGCCGGTGTCCATGTCGGCCCACAAAATGCGCAGCATCTGCTGCAGCGCCTGCGGGTCTTGCCGGTGGGTTTGCAGCAATTGCTGAAATGCGCTTTTGGGCAGCAACTCCACGTCTTCGGCAAACATGCTGAACAAGCAGCGTGTCAGGTAGGCCGCCACCTGCTGCGGTGGGTGCCCGGCTTGCTCCAGCGAACGGGCCAGCACGGCCAGTTTTTGCGACACCTCACGCGTCACCTTGGCGCTGATGCGGGCCGGGTTGAGCTCGTCCGGCTGGGTCCAGATCAGACGCAGCCGCTCGCGCACCTCGGGGTGCACCAGGTCGGCCAGCGCAATGCGGTGGCTGCGGGGGTCAGGAAACGGGGTGTAGGTGGCACCGCTGCGGCTGAACTCGGCGTACACCTCAATCACCGTGCCCACGTCCACCACCAGCACAAACGGGGGTCGGCCATCAGCCGCAGGCAAGGCGCGGGCATAACCTTCGCCCTGGCTGCGTGCGCGCAGCAGGCCGTCGTCAAACCCCTTGGTGTGTGTGCCGGCCCTGAGTTTTTTGGCTTCCAGCACAAAGTGGCCGCGCCGGTAGCAGTCGATGCGTCCGGCGCTGCTGGAGCCGTCGCCGTGGGCAAAGGTCACCGGGCGCTCGAACATGTAGTCCTGCTCGTGCGTGGCGTGCGGTTTGGGCACCGCCAGCAGTTCGCACAGGTCAATGACGAAACTTTGCGCGGTGGCCAATTCGCTGGCGTTGACGCCATGCCAGCGCTGGATGAACACGTCTGCTGTTATTTTTTGGGTCATGGCGGGGAATGATAGTGGCTGCGGCTTCGCGCCACATCCACCGCAGGCAACTTTATGACTTCCCTCTGCCAGCGTACCAAACCGCTCGCAGAATCAGTCGGGTGATACGCTTTGCGGAGGTCAAGGAGGAGGCCGAAGGCCGGGGGACACGTAGCAAAGCGTATCGCCCGGCTGATTCACCCACCACCATGAGGTTTGCCTCGGCCCATAGCCGCACCTGAGTGCGTTGGACAGGAAGCATTCCCTCTAAATCGCACCCGTGCCGCTCAGTGCAGCGGCACACCCGTTTTGGAGGCCAATTCTTCCATCGTCACGCCCGGTGCGCGCTCTACCACCTTGAGCCCGTGCGGCGTGATGTCCATCACGGCCAGGTCGGTGATGATGCGGTCCACCACACCCACGCCGGTCAGCGGCAGCGTGCACCTGGGCAGAATCTTCAGGTCAATGGTGCCATCCTTCTTTTTTGCCACGTGTTCCATCAGGATGACGACACTTTTGACGCCACCCACCAGGTCCATGGCACCGCCCATGCCCTTGACCATCTTGCCTGGAATCATCCAGTTGGCCAGGTCGCCGGTCTCGCTGACCTGCATGGCGCCCAAAATACTCAGGTTGATCTTGCCGCCGCGAATCATGGCAAAGCTGTCGTGGCTACCAAAGATGCTGGAGCCCGCAATGGTCGTCACGGTTTGTTTGCCGGCGTTGATCAGGTCGGCATCCACCTCATCGTCGGTCGGAAACGGGCCAATGCCGAGCATGCCGTTTTCGCTTTGCAGCCAGACTTCAATTTCCGGGTTGACAAAATTGGCCACCAGCGTGGGCAAGCCAATACCCAGGTTCACGTAAAAACCATCCTGCAATTCTTTGGCGGCCAATGCGGCCATTTCGTCGTGTGTCCAAGCCATGATCAAACTCCTTATTAATGTGTTGAGGACAGAGCTGGTGCGCTTCGCGTCACTGCGATCTGTCCCGCAATGTCTCAACGAACGGTTCGTTTCTCGATGCGTTTTTCCGGGTTGGCGTTGAGCACAATGCGGTTCACGTAGATGCCGGGCAGGTGCACGCTGTCGGGGTCAAAGGTGCCGACCTCAACGATTTCTTCCACCTCCACCACGGTGATCTTGCCGGCCATCGCCACCGCCGGGTTGAAGTTGCGCGCCGTGCGCCGAAACAACAAATTACCGCTCTTGTCGGCCTTCCAGGCTTTCACCAGCGACACCTCGGGTACCAGGGCGGTTTCCAGAATGTGCACATGGCCGTCAAACACGCGGTTTTCCTTGCCTTCAGCCACCAGCGTGCCCACGCCGGTACGCACATAAAAAGCCGGAATACCCGCACCGCCAGCGCGCAGCTTTTCGGCCAGCGTGCCTTGTGGGGTGAATTCAAGCTGCAGTTCACCGGCCAGGTACTGGCGCTCAAACTCCTTGTTTTCACCCACATAGCTGGAGATCATCTTGCTGATCTGGCGCGTTTCCAGCAACTTGCCTAAGCCAAAGCCATCAACACCCGCGTTGTTGCTGATCACGGTGAGGTCGCGCACACCGGTGTCGCGCAGGGCATCAATCAAGGCCTCGGGAATGCCGCACAGGCCAAAGCCGCCAACCGCCAACAACTGGCCGTTTTTGACAATGCCATTCAGCGCAGCGGCGGCAGAAGGGTAAATTTTGTTCACTGGGGAATCTCCATGGAAAAAAACAGTGTCTGAACGATACTACCTATTCTCATACGTAGTTTTTCGTAGGGTACAAACCCTAAGCAACTCAGACCACACACCGATGGACATTGATTACCGCCTGGCTTTTGAGATGGCCCCCGTGGGGCTGGCCTTGTCGCGCAACCGCACCATGGTGGACTACAATCGCCACCTGTGCGAGATGTTTGGCGCGGCGCCCGAGCAACTCACGGGTCAGTCATTTCAGGTGCTGTACCCCAGCGCAGATGAGTTTGAGCGCACCGGCGAGCGCATTGCGCCCATCCTGAACCGCAACGGCACCTACGCCGATGACCGCATCATGAAACGGCTGGATGGCCGCTTCAAGGGCGAAACCTTCTGGTGCCACGTCACAGGTCGTGCCCTGAACCAGGCCGCGCCGCACGAGGCAGGCATCTGGACCTTTGAAGACCTGAGCGCGAGCCGCCCGGTGAAAGCTGAGTTAACCGCGCGTGAGCGTGAGGTAGCCGCACTCTTGCCGGATGGGCTCACCAGCAAAGAAATTGGTCGTCTGCTCAGCATCAGCCACCGCACGGTCGAAATCTATCGCGCAAGGCTGATGCGCAAGTACAAAGCAACCAACACAGGCGATCTGGTTCACAAGTTGATGGCGGGATAATCACACGGTGAGCGCCACTTGCGCCGCAACCGGGGTTGTTTCATGACAAAGATCAAATTCTGAAATCTGGTGCAACCCCACAATTCGCAATCTTTTTTTACCCTTCAAGGAGCACATCATGGTCACAGCCAAAAAAGTCAGCACACCAAAACCCGCCACGGTCGCGCCTGTTAGCGCTGCAAAACCTGTGGCGACAAAAAAACCAGCCGCCAAGAAAACCGCCGAGTTCACCGTGCCGGCCCCGGCTGTCGCCGCAGCCCCCGACCAAGCCTTGACCAAGCCTCGGGCCAAAGCCGTCAAATCAAACGCTTCGCCAAGCTCAAATGCGCCGGCAAGCATCGAGCCCGCAGCCGCTGGCAAGCCGGTCATCAGCGCAGAGCAACGCAACAACTATGTCGAGGTGGCCGCTTTCTACATTGCTGAGCGCCGTAGCTTTGCACCCGGCAACCCGGCCGACGACTGGTGTGCCGCCGAGTTGGAAGTTGATCGCTTGCTGGCCAGCAGTCAATTCAACACCTGAATCACATCGCCTTTACCCCTGCGCTCAATGGGTTGCAGCAGAGGTTACGGCTTCTTGGGGTGTTTCATAAATATGAGCAGCCAAGCCACGGCTCTCAAGGGCTTCACCCAGTTTTAATCGCATAAATGCACTTGTGGTGTAACGTGACACATCGGTGTAAAACTGGTCGCTGATCTGCTTGACCATGGCGGAGTAATCATCCACCACGCCCTCGTCAATCTGAAAATCGTCGTAATTCACCACCACCGCAATTTTGTGACCAATGGGGCGGCACAACGCCTCGGTGGCATGGCGAATGTCTTCGACATCTTTTTTGCTGCGCACGCGCAAGCCCTGGAAGTTGTAAAAGGCCATGCCCTTGGCCGCTTCATACTGCATGCGGTCGACCAGGCTGATGGACAGCAGCAAATCTTTGAGCTGCATCGGTTCTGGCAAAAACAGGCGCGCATCCATGGGCTGGGGGTTGTTGATGATGGGTCTGAAGGCCATGTGCGCCAGAATGTCGCGCTCAATGTCAATGCCCGGCGCCACTTCAATCAACTCCAGGCCGTGCGGGGTCAGCGCGAAGACACAGCGCTCGGTCACGTACAGCACGTTTTGCCCGTTGCGTGCGGCATACGGGCCGCTGAAGGTGACTTGCTCAATTTTGTTGACAAATTTTTGTGCGCGCCCTTCCTGCAGAATCTTCAAGGCGCCGTTTTCAACCGCAATTTTCAAACCGCCAGCGGTAAAGGTGCCGACAAACACCACCGTCCGGCTGTTTTGGGTGATGTTGATGAAGCCGCCCGCGCCAGCCAGCTTGGGGCCAAAACGGCTGACGTTGATGCTGCCCGAGGGGTCACATTCGGCCAGCCCCAGGCACGCCAGGTCGAGCCCGCCGCCATCGTAAAAATCAAACTGCTGGTTCATGTCAATGACCGCATCGGGGTTGGTGGCGGCACCAAAATTCATGCCGGAGGCAGGCATGCCGCCAATCACACCGGGCTCGGCGGTGAGCGTCATGTATTTCAGGATTTTTTCCTCATTGGCCACGGCGGCCACGCCCTCGGGCATGCCAATGCCCAAATTCACCACGGAATTTGGCAGCAACTCGAACGCGGCGCGGCGTGCAATTACCTTGCGTTCATCGAGCGGCATGGGCGCCAGGGCGTCCAGGGGTATGCGCACCTCGGCTGAAAAAGCCGGGTTGTAGACGCC
>JBBQSS010000189.1:0-6088 GCA_038213665.1 Burkholderiales bacterium
CCAGGCAAACAAGCGGGCTTTGGCCAAGGCGTAAGCGGCCATGTCGCCGTGGTAGTCCAGGTGGTCTTGCGTGATGTTGGTCAGCACCGCAGTGTGAATGCGGGTGCCGTCAAGCCGGTGCTCCTCAATGCCAATGGACGAGGCCTCAATGGCACAGGCTTGCAGACCTTGGGCCGCAAACCCGGCAAAGGCGGCCTGCAAAGCGACCGGGTCAGGCGTGGTCAGGCCGGTGCTGGTCAAATCAGGCGGCACACCCACGCCCAAGGTGCCCACCACCCCGCATGGCATGGGGGCGGCCAGCCTCAAATGTGACAGCGCCTGCGCCAGCCACCAGGTGCAAGACGTCTTGCCGTTGGTGCCAGTCACGGCCAGCACGGCCAGGCGGGCGCTGGGCGCATCAAACCAGGCACTCGCGACCAAGCCGCTGTCAGCTTTCAGGTGCAGGTAAGTCGCCACACGCGCATCCGTCAAATCAAACGCCGCCACGCCGTTGTGCTCTACCAGACAGGCGCTGGCGCCCGCCGCCAATGCAGCTGCCACATGGGCACGTGCATCGGTGGCAGCCCCCGGCCAAGCCATGAAGCCATCGCCCGGCTTGACCTGCCGACTGTCGGTGCAAAGGCGGCCTGGGACACGTGCGCGTAACCAGTCGGCTGCTTGGGTTGGATTGATGAGTTGCGCCCGCATCAGAAATTTTCTTCCACCACTTGGGTCACGATTTGTGGCACCACCGTCATGTCTGGCGCCACCCCCAGAACCTTGAGCGTTTGCTGCACCGTCTGACTGAACACGGGGGCGGCCACGTCACCACCAAAATATTTGCCGTTGCTGGGCTCGTCAATCATCACCGCCACGGCGATGCGTGGCGCGTCAATGGGCGCCAGGCCAGCAAACACACCCCGGTACTTTTTGTCGGCGTAGCCACGGCCTTCGACCTTGTGTGCGGTGCCGGTTTTGCCGCCGACCGAATAGCCCATGGTTTGTGCCTTCTGGGCGGTGCCGCCCGGGATCGTCACCAGATGCAGCATGTGGCGCATGGACTGGGCGTGGCGTGCGTCAATCACCGGTGTGCCCGCTGCGCGCTGGTCCATTTTGAACATGGTGACGGGCACCAGGTCACCGTCGCGCCCGAAGATGGTGTAGGCATGCGCCAGTTGAAACAGGCTCACCGAGATGCCATAGCCGTAGCTCATGGTGGCCTGCTCAATCGGGCGCCAGGATTTGTAAGGGCGCAGGCGCCCGCTCACCAAGCCAGGAAAAGGCAACGCGGGTTTTTGGCCAAACCCGAGCTTGCTGTAGAGCTCCCACATCTCGCGCGGCGGCATTTGCATGGCAATTTTTACCGTGCCAATGTTGCTGGACTTTTGAATCACCTCGTTCACGCTCAGCACGCCGTGGGCATGTGAGTCGCTGATGGTGGCACTGCCAATGTTCATGCGCCCGGGTGCCGTCTGAATCGGCGTCAGCGGCGTGACCAGGCCTTTGTCCAAGGCCTCTGCAATCACAAAGGGCTTCATGGTGGAACCCGGCTCAAAGGTGTCGGTGAGTGCCCGGTTACGCAGTTGGGCACCGCTTAAATTCTGCCTTTTGTCAGGCACATAGCTGGGGTAGTTGACCAGCGCCAGCACTTCACCGGTCTGCACGTCCAGCACCACCACGCTGCCGGCTTTGGCCTTGTGCTCAAGCACTGCCGCCTTCAGGGTTTGGTAGGCAAAAAACTGCACCTTGCTGTCTATGCTGAGTTGCAGGTCACGCCCATCCACCGGGTTGATCTGCTCGCGCACGTCTTCCACCACGCGGCCCATGCGGTCCTTGATGACGCGGCGTGAGCCACTTTTGCCACCCAACTCTTTGTTGAAGGTCAGTTCCATGCCCTCCTGGCCCTGGTCTTCCACGTTGGTGAAGCCCACCACATGGGCAGCGGCTTCGCCTTCCGGGTACTGGCGCTTGTACTCTTTGCGCTGGTAAATGCCCTTGAGGCCAAGGGCGGCAATGTCATTGCCCACCGACTCGTCGACCTGGCGTTTGAGCCAGACAAAGGTCTTGTCTTCGTCTGCAAGCTTTTTGTCGAGCTCGGCGGCGGTCATGCCCAGCAGCTTGGCCAGCTTTTTCAGACCCTCAGGCGCACGCGGCACATCTTCGGGAATTGCCCAGATGCTGGGCACCGGAATACTCGACGCCAAAATCACGCCTTTGCGGTCCAGAATACGGCCCCGGTTGGCCGGCAGGGCCAACGTACGCGCAAAACGCACCTCACCCTGACGTTGAAAAAACGCATTCTCAATCACCTGGATGTACACCGCCCGCCCGACCAAGGCGGCAAAGCCCAGGGCAATGGCGGCCACAATGAACTTACTGCGCCACAGCGGCGTCGGACTGGCCAGCAAGGGGCTGGAGGTGTAGGCAATGCTGCGGCTCATGGCAGGCGCCCCTGAACAGCATAAGCCGCGCGCCCAACCTGACCCGTCGCCACCGGCTCGCCGACAGCTTGCGGGTACACCACATAAGTGGTGATGGCCGGCGTGGCGGTGCGCATTTGCAGTTTGGATTTGGCCAGTTGCTCAACCCGGGCCGAGGTGGCCTGGGCACGTTTTTCGACCTGCAGGCGTTCGTTGTCAGCCGCCAGCCGATTGGCCTGCGCCTGGGTGCGGTACAACTCGGAATACAGGCGCCGTGACTCGTATTGCACGTTTACCAAATACAAGCCGCTGAGCACCACGCCCAGCAGCAAGACCAGATTCAAGCGCATCATGAGCGCAACCTGGGCACGACCGCAGCGGTTCGTTCGGCCACCCGCATGATGGCGCTGCGCGCACGTGGGTTGCCCGCCACCTCGGCTGCGCTGGGCTTGATGCGCGACAACGCATTGAACTGCATCACATGCGGTGCGGCAAACGGTGCGCGGCGGTCAAATACCTCGCGCGAATGCTTGGCAATGAACTGCTTGACGATACGGTCTTCAAGGGAATGAAAGCTGATCACCACCAGCCGCCCGCCCGGCCGCAACACCTGCAAAGTGGCTTCTAGCGCCTGTTGCAGCTCTTCAAGTTCGGCATTGATAAAAATCCGAAAAGCCTGAAAGGTGCGCGTTGCAGGGTTCTGGCCCGACTCGCGGGTTTTGACCGTGTCAGCCACGAGCTGGGCCAGTTCGGTCGTGGTTGACATGGGGCCCCGCGCCTGTCCGCGCGCAACCAACGCCGTTTCAAAAGGGCCAGCAAACCGTTCTTCGCCGTAGTCACGTATCACCTCCGCGATGGCGTCCACCTCGGCATCGGCCAGCCACTCGGCCACGCTTTGGCCCCGGGTGGTGTCCATGCGCATGTCCAGCGGACCTTCAAATCTGAAACTAAATCCGCGCGCCGGGTTGTCGACCTGCGGGGAACTGATGCCCAGGTCAAGCAACACACCGGCCACGCTGGCAGCAGGCAGCTCGCCCAAATGGCTGAAACCCTGGTGCCGGATGGAGAAACGCGCATCGGTGAGCGTGGCCGCTTCAGCCAGGGCTTCAAGGTCTTTGTCAAAGGCAATCAAACGGGCATCTGCGCCCAGCCGGGACAAAATCAATCGGCTGTGGCCGCCGCGACCAAAGGTGGCGTCGACGAAGACCGGTGCTGGGGTGGGTTGCGCCGGGTCAGGCTTGGCAGGGTCTGGTGCCGCTGGCGCGCGCGCAGTGACGCCTAGCAAGGCATCTACCGCCTCACCCAGCAATACCGTGGTGTGTGTCCTTGCTGCTTCCACCGCTGACCTTCAGAAAGAGAAGTCCTTGAAGACGTCAGGCATGTTGCCCTGCATCGCTTCAGCTTCCTGGCGGTCATAGGTGGCTTTGTCCCACAACTCAAAGAAGTTGCCCATGCCTAGCAAGACCGCTTCTTTGGTAATGCCTGCGGCCGCGCGCAGCTCGGGCGAAATCAGGACACGCCCGGTACCGTCGATCTCGACATCCATGGCGTTGCCCAGAAAAATGCGCTTCCACCATTGAGCGGACATCGGCAAGGCTGCAATGCGCTCACGAAATTTTCCCCACTCAGGGCGGGGGAAAATCATCAGGCAACCGTGCGGGTGTTTGGTAATGGTGAGCTGGCCGGCTGCGGTTGCGCTCAAGACGTCACGATGCCGGGTTGGCACTGACAGCCGACCTTTTGCATCCAGACTTAATGAGGAACCCCCTTGAAACACGATGAACGGCCTTTGACATTGCGGAAAATTTGGGAAGTGGTTGAAAAAAAGCACAATTCACCACTAAATTGCACTTATTTCCACTGTACCAGCAAAAGCACCCGACACAAACAGCTTGGCAACAATTTCTGACAATGAAATCAAAGACTTAGACGCGTTATTTAATCTAAAAAAGAAAATATCTTTCTAAATTAAGCACTTAGCGCGCGTTGTAAATGTAATGTCTGAGGAAAACGCCTCGCCCTTGCAGGCTGACTTGGGCTAGGTTGGTTTGCCACGCCCGGCTACTGCGTACAGAGGATGGGGTGCGGGGCCTGGCCTGCAAGAATACGCAGGCCCAGCCGGCACCCCATGACGCCTGACCCTTTGGGTACACCCCAAATTTGCCAGGCAAATCCGGGGATGTCTGGCGCTTTTTAAAGAATATACCGGCTCAGGTCTTCGTTCTTGCTGAGCTCGGCCAGGCGCGATTCGACGTACGCGGCATCCACCTGAACCGTCTGGCCGCTCAGGTTGGTGGCATCGAAGCTGACCTCATCAAGCAGCCGCTCCATCACCGTGGAGAGCCTGCGGGCACCAATGTTTTCGGTGCGCTCATTGACATCAAAGGCGATTTGCGCGAGCCGGGTGATGCCCTCGTCACTGAAGGTCACCGTGACCTGCTCAGTGGCCAGCAAGGCCTGGTATTGCTTGACCAGCGAGGCGGTGGTTTGCGTCAAGATCGCCACAAAATCATCGACCGAGAGCGACTGCAACTCCACCCGTATCGGAAAGCGCCCCTGCAACTCAGGAATCAAATCGCTGGGTTTGCTCAAATGGAACGCGCCTGAGGCAATGAACAAAATATGGTCGGTCTTGACCATGCCGTATTTGGTCGACACGGTGGTGCCCTCCACCAGTGGCAACAGGTCGCGCTGCACGCCCTGGCGTGACACCTCGGCCCCGCTGCCCTCCGAGCGCGAGGTGACCTTGTCGATTTCATCGATGAACACAATGCCGTTTTGCTCCAGCATGTGCAGCGCCCGGGTCTTGATCTCTTCCTCATTGACCAACTTGGCGGCCTCTTCTTCCGTCAACACCTTGAGCGCCTCAGCAATTTTGAGTTTGCGCTTTTGCTTTTTATTTTGGTTGATCTGACCAAACATGCCACGCAGTTGCTCGGTCATCTCCTCCATGCCGGCCGGGCCCATGATCTCCATTTGCGGAGCGCTTTGCGCCACATCGAGCTCGATTTCACGGTCATTGAGCTGGCCTTCGCGCAGTTTTTTGCGAAAGGTCTGGCGTGCCGTGCTCTCAGGTTCATCGCCTTGCACCACGCCAAACTCCTGGCGCGGCTGCGGAATCAGGATGTCGAGCACGCGGTCTTCGGCGGCATCTTCGGCGCGTGCGCGCACTTTTTTGGTCTCGGCCTGGCGGGTTTGTTTGACGGCGATGTCGGCCAGGTCACGAATGATGGCATCCACGTCTTTGCCCACATAGCCCACTTCGGTGAACTTGGTGGCTTCAACCTTGATAAAGGGCGCATCGGCCAGGCGCGCCAGGCGGCGGGCAATTTCGGTCTTGCCCACGCCGGTGGGACCAATCATCAGGATGTTTTTGGGCGTGATCTCAGCGCGCAAGTCGGACGCGACCTGCTGGCGGCGCCAGCGGTTGCGCAAGGCAATCGCCACGGCGCGCTTGGCCTGTTGCTGGCCAACGATGTGTTTGTCGAGTTCGGCAACGATTTCTTGGGGGGTCAATGAGGACATGGCAAATTTTTAGTCAGTTGGGGACAGAGCAACATTTAATCAGTTGAGGACAGAGCAAATACGTCAATCAGTTGAGGACAGAGCAAATTTGCTGCGCAAATCTAGGTCTGTCCCGCAAACTCAAAAGGTGCTTGGGATGTACCGCAAGGAGGACCGCCAACTTA
>JBBQSS010000190.1:0-6056 GCA_038213665.1 Burkholderiales bacterium
CCCAGATGACGCAGGATTTTTGTTCAGCTGCAAGGCGTAAAAATGGGCGTATAGCGAGCTATACAACCGTTTTTGCAACGCAGCAGATGGACAAAAAGACAAGTCAGATGGGTATATTTTTCGCAGGAAATCACCTAAGCAGCAGGCATGCCCCGAAACCGGGCTGTGCGGAAATGGCTGCTTTATTGACTTTTGGCGTTGGTCTTGAACTCACGCATGGCAATCTGAAACACCTTGCCTGGCAGCAAAACCGCATACGCAAGGCCAATAAAAGGGGAGGCGAAAAACAGCGCGATGTTCTTTAATCT
Organism: Burkholderiales bacterium; assembly: GCA_038213665.1. Classification (GTDB taxonomy): domain Bacteria; phylum Pseudomonadota; class Gammaproteobacteria; order Burkholderiales; family Burkholderiaceae_C; genus Rhodoferax. Next base: position 309 of record JBBQSS010000190.1, read on the forward strand.
GCTGCTTTTTTTGGCGTTTGGCGTTGCCACATCTTTGGGTATGTCACTCATGACGATTGATCCTGATCAAAGTTTTTGGCTAAGACCCATTTTAGACCTTACAGCGCGTAGGTTTTTTGGACAAGCATCTGTTCAATTGCGTCAACCAATGGCTTCGTTGCACCGCGATGGGACTGGGCAAAGGCCGCTGCAGCTTGCACTGCAGCGGCCAGCGGTGCCGCATCAAGCGCCAGCTCTGCGGCCAGCGTGATGGCGTTGGCCATATCTGGCGCCCGCAATGCAGCGCCAAGCTGCTCGGCCTGGTGTGCTGCCTCGGTGAAATTAAAGGTGTGCGGCCCCATCACCACCGGGCAACCACAGGCGGCGGCTTCAATCAGGTTTTGCCCGCCCAGCGGTTCAAAACTGCCGCCCAGCAAGGCCACGTCGGCCAGACCGTAATACAGCGCCATCTCGCCCAAAGAGTCGCCCAACCAAATGGTGGGCAGCATACGCGCGGCTGACATTCCAGCGGGGTTTGCGCGTGCATCACCGGCCGACGCAGCAGGCCCGCCCTGCCCCCAACTGCTGCGCCGCTGCACGGCAAACCCGTGTGATTTGATCAACGCAGCCACTTCGTCAAAGCGCTGTGGGTGGCGCGGAACGATCAGCCACTGCACATTATTTACTATTGAATTTATAGCTGCTTGCGCTTTATCCATAAGGGCTAGAGGTCTAAAACCCTTAAAATTTTGCAGCAACGCCAGTTCTTCACCTTCGCGCGAGCTGGCGAACATCACCACCGGCTGCGTCAACTGCGCACGCCATTGCTTGCCGAGTGCAAGCTGATCCGCATCCGGTGCGGCGTCAAATTTAAGGTTGCCCGACACCCCTTGTACTTTGGCGCCGATGGCTTGCAGGCGCTGCGCGTCCGCCGCGGTTTGTGCCCACACTGCCGTCAAGGCGGCAAACGCCGGGCGTGCCAGCCAACTCAGGCGCTGCACCTGACGCAGGGATTTGTCGCTGAGCCGCGCATTCACCAGCAGCAGCGGCACGCCTTGCCGTTGGCAACCCGCCACCAGATTCGGCCAGACTTCGGTTTCCATCAGAATGCCGAGGCTAGGCTCGAAATGCGTCAGAAAACGCTGGACAGCACCCGGCGTGTCCCAGGGCTGCCAGGCTTGCAAGTCGCCCGCAGCAAGAAGCTTGGCGCCTTCAGCGCGCCCCGTGGCCGTGCCATGCGTGAGCAGCAAACGCATTCTGGGCAACTGCTGGCGCAAGGCCGCCACCAAGACCGCTGCGGCGCGGGTTTCGCCCAGCGAGACGGCGTGAATCCAGAGCGTGGGGCCGTCGTGTGCCGGCACAGACCCCTCATAGCGGCCAAAACGCTCGTTCACAAATTGGCCATAACCCGGCTCCTGCTTGCTGCGGCGCAGCAATTTGCGCCTGAGCAGCGGCTGGGCGAGCCACATCGCCAAAGAATAAAACCGGCGGATCACAACAAGGCAAAGCCCGAGTGCCCGGTGGCGGTGTAGACCGTTTGCCAGGCCTGCCAGACCGCGTCAACCGTTGGCGTGGGCTGAGCAAACACGCTGCACTGATGCGGTGTCTTGGCGTCTGGGTCGTCATCACGCGTCAATTGGGCCAAGGCCGGCGCGCCTGACGGTGACGCACTTGCTGCACTGGTCGCATCCATGTGGCTGGCCCTGCGTGGCCCGGTGCGCCAATCGGTGTCAAAGTTGTAAATCTGGACGTGCGGCAAGTCCAGCGCCACCGCGATGTGGCTCAGGCCACTGTCCACACCAATCACACCGCTGCAGGTGGCCAGCGCATCGGTGAGCGCATCCAGCGGCATGGTCGGCCAGACTTGGGCGTGCTCCAGGTCGTGCGCGATCTCTTTTGAGATTTGTTCCTCGGCCGGGTTGCCGTGCGGCAACGCCACGCCAAAGCCGGACGCATTGAGCCGCTGGGCCACATCAAGCCAGTGCGCCAATGGCCACTGTTTGTCTGCCCGGGAGGTGCCATGCACCAGCGCCACCATGCCCCGAAGCCCCCTCTTAAATGCTATATTTTTAATAGCATCTTGCGCTTGTTCTGTATGGGCTAGAAGCCCAAAATACTCACAAGAAGGCAAATCGTAGTGAAGCGCTTGTGCGCACAAGAGGCGCGAGCGCGTCACGGCATGGCTGTGCACCGGCAGCGTGATGGCGACATCGGCCACCCAGCGCGCCGGCGCCTCAAAGCTGGAGCCTTCGGTCTGGTTGGCCAGGCCGTAGCGTTTGCCTGTGGCGCTCAGGTTCGCCAGCCAAGAGATCAAGGCCGATTTGCTCAGGCCTTGCAGATCAATCACTGCGTCGTACTTTTCTTGTTGCAGTTCGGCCTTGAACAGACCCCAGGCGCGGCGCGTCTGCGCACTCAAGGGCGCTTTGCGCCAGCGCCGCAGGTCGCTCGCAATCACCCGGTGCACGCCTTTGCAGCGCCACACCAAGGGCACAAAGCTGCGCTCCACCACCCAGTCGATCTGCGCATGGGGAAAGGCGCGCAGCAGGTCTTGCACAGCGGGCATGGCATGCACCACGTCGCCCAGCGAGGAGAGTTTGACGATCAGGATTTTCAAAACAGACCGCTGTTCAAAGCACTCGCCTGACATTTTTTGGCCAAGCGCCCTGCCCGCTTGCAAACTGTCCGCCCCAAAGCGCTTTGATGCGTGAGAGGGTCAATCGGCCTCAATGCGCAGCCTCATCAGTCACCGCACCGGGCAACACCTGGTGCAGCAGCGCCATCATGGCGGTCTGGATGCGGGTCAAGGCTTCAGGCGTGTGGCCCTCAAAGCGCAGCACCAGCACCGGGGTTGTGTTGGAGGCGCGAATCAGCCCAAAACCGTCCGGCCAATCGACCCGCAGGCCGTCGATGGTGTTGCGCACAGCAGGGGCAGGAAAATTCACTGCAGCCACCAATTGCGCCACCAGCACCGGAGGCTGACCTTCGGCACATTTCACGTTCAATTCAGGGGTGGAAAAGCTGCTGGGCAAGGCGTTCAGCACCGCGTTGCCATCTGGCGATTGGCTCAAAATCTCCAGCAAGCGGCAAGCGGCATAGGTGCCATCGTCAAAGCCGTACCAGCGTTCCTTGAAGAAAATGTGGCCGCTCATCTCACCGCCCAACGGGGAGTTGATCTCTTTCATCTTGGCCTTGATCAGCGAGTGCCCGGTTTTGAACATCATGGGCACGCCACCGGCGGCTTCAATCGCGGGTGCCAGCTGCTGTGAGCATTTCACGTCAAACACAATGGTGCCACCAGGCGCGCGCTTCAACACATCGCGGGCAAACAGCACCATTTGCCGATCCGGGTAAACGGTGTGGCCTTCTTTGGTGACGATGCCAAGGCGGTCGCCGTCGCCGTCAAATGCCAGGCCCAACTCGGCGTCACCGTTTTTGAGGGCGGCCATCACGTCCAGCAAGTTCTCGGGCTTGCTGGGGTCTGGGTGGTGGTTGGGAAAGTTACCGTCGACCTCACTGAACAACTCGGTCACCTCGCAGCCAATCGCACGCAAGATGCCGGGGGCAGACGCGCCGGCAATGCCGTTGCCGCAGTCCACCACGAGCTTCATGGGGCGTGCCAGCTTGATGTCGCCGACGATGCGGGCGGTATAAGCAGCCAGCACATCGACTGTGCGAATCTGGCCCCCGGCGCGCAGTTCCCAGGTCTCGTCTTCCATCATGCAGCGCAAGTTCTGGATGTCTTCGCCATAAATGGCACGGCCTGTGAGTACCATCTTGAAGCCGTTGTAATCCTTCGGGTTGTGGCTGCCGGTGACCTGAATGCCGCTGGCGCACAGGGTGTTGGCGGCAAAGTAGAGCATGGGCGTGGTGGCCAGGCCAATGTCAATCACCTCGACACCCGCTGCCGCCAGACCGCGCATCAGGGCGGCGCTCAAGTCCGGGCCACTTAAGCGGCCATCGCGCCCGACCGCCACGACAGTCTGACCCGCGCGCAGCGCCACCGTGCCAAAGGCGCGACCCAAGCCCTCGGCCACTGCGGTGTCAAGGGTGCTGGGCACCACACCACGGATGTCATAAGCTTTGAAAATGGAGGACGTGAGCTGCATGTAAGTATTCCCTGACGGATGGATTGAATGGTTTTTGGCTCTGGATTGTAGGGGGCCGCTGACGCCAAAAACAGCGCAACACACGACTGAAAAGGCGGCTGAAACCAACAGGCTTGCCTGGGGGCGCGGGCTTATGATCATCGGCATGACCCGCCCAACACCCCAACGCCAACAATGCCTGCGACCAATCACTATCAAAATAATAGCTGCTTGCGCATATAAATAGAGGGCTAGAGGCCAAAAACATCATGAATCTTCCAAACCACAGCCAATACGCGCACACCCCCAGCCCGCTGGGCCAGATCACGCTGGCGGTAGCCGGGCCAAAACTCGTTGGCGTCTGGTTTGACGCGCAGGCGCATCGGCCGGACTTGTCCCGCCATGAACAGGCGCCCGGGCATCCGGTGCTCAAGCAGGCAGCCGAACAGTTGGCCCAGTACTTTGCCGGGCAGCGCAACACGTTTGAGCTGCCGCTGGACTTGAGCAACGGCACCGCGTTTCAGCAGGCAGTCTGGCAGGCGCTGCTGGACATTGGCTACGGGCAAACCTGCAGCTACAAGGCTTTGAGCGCTGCCGTGGGCCGCCCGGCAGCCATGCGTGCCGTAGGCGGCGCCGTGGGGCGCAACCCCTTGAGCATCATCGTGCCCTGCCACCGCGTGGTTGGTGCCAATGGGGCACTGACGGGCTACGCGGGCGGGCTGGCGCGAAAAACCGCGCTGCTGCAGCGTGAAGGCGCACCTTGAATTCCTCACCCGCGCAACACCCCTGGCTCACCGAATTTGTGCTGCTGGGCGCCATTTGGGGGGCCTCCTTTATGTTCACGCGGCTCGGTGCGGCTGAATTTGGCGCCATACCCACAGCCGGCCTGCGCGTGACCATTGCCGCACTGTTTTTGCTGCCGATGCTGTTGGCACGCGGGCAGTTGCCCGCGCTGCTGGCCCACTGGAAGAAAATCTTTTTCATGGGGCTGCTCAATTCAGGCATTCCGTTTGCGCTGTACGCCTATGCCTTGCTGTCGATCAGCACCGGCTTGTCGTCCTTGATCAACGCCACGGTGCCGCTGTTTGGCGCGATGGTCGCCTGGTTATGGCTCAAAGACCGGCCGCATGGCATGAAGATCGCAGGCTTGGTTGTTGGCTTTGTCGGCGTGGCCATGCTGGCCTGGGGCAAGGCCAGCTTCAAGCCCAATGCGTCGGGGCTGGTCACCGGTTGGGCGGTGCTGGCATGTTTGGGCGCCTGCCTGTGTTACGGCATTTCGGCCAGTTTCACCAAGCGTTACTTGAGCGGCCAGCCCTCACTGGTGATTGCCACTGGCAGCCAGATGGGCGCCACCCTGGGGCTGGCACTGCCAACTTTTTTATTGTGGCCCAGCCAGACCCCCAGCAACACCGCGTGGCTGGCCCTGCTGGCAGTCGGCGTGTTGTGCACGGGCGTGGCCTATGTGCTGTTTTTCCGCCTGATTGACAAGGTCGGCGCAGCAGGGACTCTCACGGTGACCTTTTTGATACCGGTCTTTGCTGTGGTCTACGGCGTGGTGTTTTTGAACGAAACCGTCACCGCCTGGATGCTGATCTGTGGTGCTGTCATTTTGTCTGGCACGGCCTTGTCGATGGGTTTACTGAAACCGCGCCGTGGGTGAGCCGCACGGGTCAGTGTGCGTCAT
>JBBQSS010000191.1:0-5977 GCA_038213665.1 Burkholderiales bacterium
GGCCAACAAGGCGCGTGGGCGTGTACGTCTTCACGCAAAAGACATGGCCAAATACGGCTGTTGGCGCCTTCTTTCGCCCGGCGGGGCGAGAGAAGGCGGGGGTAGAGCGTGGGGGAGGCTACCTTCCGTACACATCCTCAAACCGCACAATGTCATCCTCGCCCAAATAAGACCCCGACTGCACCTCAATCATCTCCAGCGCCACCCGCCCCGGGTTTTCCAGCCGGTGCGTGGTGCCCAGCGGGATGAAGGTGGACTGGTTTTCTGACAGCAAAAAGGCTTTTTCGCCGCAGGTGACACGCGCCGTGCCGCTGACCACAATCCAGTGCTCGGCGCGGTGGTGGTGCATTTGCAGCGACAGCGTGCCGCCCGGCTTGACCACAATGCGCTTGACCTGAAAGCGCTCACCGGCATCCACGCCGTCGTACCAGCCCCAAGGGCGAAACACCTTGCGGTGGGTGCTGCTCTCGCTGCGGCCTTTGGCCTTCAGCGCATCCACAATCTTTTTCACATCCTGGGTTTTGTCCTTGTGCGCCACCAAAATGGCGTCGGCGGTTTCCACCACCACTAGGTCACTCACGCCCACGCAGGCAATCAGGCGGCCTTCTGACAGTGCCAAGGTGTTTTCGCAGTCGTGCAGCAGCACATCGCCTTGCGTCACGTTGCCGCTGGCATCTTTGGGCAGCACTTGCCACAAGGCGTCCCAGGCGCCCACGTCAGACCAGCCCGCCCTCATGGGCAGCACCACGGCGGGCGGCAAGGTGGCGGTGTCGGGCTTTTCGGCGACGGCCAGGCGCTCCATCACCGCGTAGTCAATCGAGTCGCTCGGGCATTGGGCAAAGGCATCCTTCTCGACGCGAACGAATTCGCCATCGGTTTGACCTTGGTCCCAGGCCGACTGGCAGGCCGCCAGAATGTCGGCGCGGCACACGCCCATGGCGCTCAGCCACACGCTGGCGCGCATCATGAACAGCCCACTGTTCCAGGTGTAGTTGCCCTCACTCAGGTAAGCCTGCGCCGTGCCCAAATCTGGCTTTTCAACAAAACGGGCGATCACGCGCGCATCAAAGCTGCCTGCCTCACCGAAAGCGGCACCCGCCTGGATGTAGCCATAACCGGTTTCCGGTGCGTCGGGCGTGATGCCAAAGGTCACCACGGCCCCTTTGGCCGCCAGCGCCGCGCCCTGGCTGACCACGCTCTGGAAAGCGGTCACATCGGTGATGACGTGGTCGGCCGGCATCACCAGCAAGACCGGGTCTGCAGCGTTTTTGGTCGCTGCCAGCGCTGCAATGGTCAGGGCTGGGGCCGTATTTCTTCCAAAAGGCTCAAGCACCACGGTGCCGCTCTGGCCTAGCAGGCGCAGTTGCTCGGCAATCACAAAGCGGTATTCCTCGTTGCACACCACCATGGGCGGTGCCAGCTCGGCACCGGGGATGCCCTGCACGCGGCGCACCGTGGCTTGCAAGAGCGAGTCGTCGCCGATCAGGCTGAGCAATTGTTTGGGGTATTTTTCACGCGAAAGCGGCCACAGCCGCGTGCCGGAGCCGCCGGACAAAACCACGGGCTGGATTAAAACAGGTGAAGTCATGGTGAAGGTCCAGGTGGATCAAGGTGAAACGCAGGACTAGGCGCGGGCATCGCCCCAGCGCAGTTGGGCGGTGTCGTCACCCCGGTAAAGGGTTTCGCCATGGCGGTCGACACAGTAGTTGGGCGACACAATCATTTCAGAAAATGTCATGTCGGCGGGTATGCGCGTGTACTCAAACAAGATGCTGCGCACCACTTTCGATCCGGTACGCAGGTGGCTGCCGTGGCCAATCCAGGCCGGGCCGGTGAGGGTCACACCGGGTTCAATGCGCACGTTTGAGCCGATATACACCGGCCCTTCAATCTTGACCTGATCCCAGGCCACCGAGGTGTTGAGCCCAACCCAGATGCCGGGCTTGACCTGTTTGCCAGGCATGCGCATTTGCGGCACCTCACCACGCAGCACGCGTTGCAACACGCTCCAGTAGTCACTGACGCGGCCGATGTCGATCCAGTTAAAGGACCGGTCCTGCACATAAAACGGCAGTTTTTGCGCCACCAGTTGCGGAAACAACTGTGAGCCAATGTCATACACCTGGTTGGAGGGCACCAGGTCAAGCACGGCTGGCTCGAAAATGTAGATGCCGGTGCTGGCCAGGGTGGATTTGGCCTCAGAGGGTTTTGGCTTTTCCTGAAACGAATCGATGTGGCCGTTGTCGTCCGCCACCACAATGCCGTAGGCTTGCACCTCTTCAGGCGGCACATTGAGTGCGATCACGCTGGCCAGGGCGCCCTTGTCCTTGTGTTCTTGCAGGGCGGCGGTGATGTCCAGGTCAATCAGTGCATCCGCACACAACACCAGCGTGGTTTCATCAAAAAAACCGCCGAAATCCTGAATGCGCCGCATGCCACCGGCCGAGCCCATGGGGCGCGGCAAGATGTCGCCGTGGTCACGCACCCCCTCAAAGGAGTAGCCCAGCTGCACGCCCCAGCGGCTGCCGTCGCCAAAATAATGCTCAATCTTGTGGTGCAGAAACGCCACGTTGACCATGATCTCGGTGATGCCGTGGCGCGCCAGGTGCTCAATCAGGTACTCCATCACCGGCTTGCCCAAAATTGGCACCATCGGCTTGGGTAAATCCTGGGTCAGTGGCCGCACCCGGGTCCCTTGTCCGGCGGCCAGAATCATGCCCTTAGCCATGCTCAACCCTGTATGTGTTCATTGCGTTTTGCTTTCTTGATCTTTGTGGACAGAGCGCTACTATAGCCAAGCGGGCAAATGTCCAAACGGTGCGCCAGAACGGCCAGCACCAGAGGCTGCTGCCGTCGGCCTCACGGGCGTCAGGTCTGCGTTCTTGAAGGGAGATTTTCAGTGACATTGAATGTTCATGGGCGTGCCTTTGCGCACATTGCGGCGTTTCATCCAGAGATCACCGCGCTGCGGCGGGATTTGCACGCCCACCCCGAGTTGGGTTTTGAAGAGGTCTACACATCGGGGCGGGTGCAGCAAGCCTTGCGCCTGTGCGGTGTCGACGAAATCCACACCGGCCTTGGTAAAACCGGTGTGGTGGCAGTCATCCGGGGCCGCGCCAACGGCAGCGGCAAGATGATTGGCCTGCGCGCCGACATGGACGCCCTGCCAATGCAAGAGCACAACGACCTGGCCTGGCGCTCAGTCACACCGGGCCTGATGCACGGCTGCGGCCACGATGGCCATACCGCCATGCTGGTGGGGGCGGCGCGCTATTTGGCTGAAACACGCCACTTTGATGGCACCGCAGTGTTGATTTTTCAGCCCGGCGAAGAAGGTTACGCCGGCGCGCAGGCCATGATTGACGACGGATTGTTTGAGCGTTTTCCGGTGCAGGCGGTGTTTGGCATGCACAACTGGCCGGCCATGCGCCCCGGCACCATCGGGCTAAACGCCGGGCCGATGATGGCGGCGGCCGACCGCATCACGATTGAGATCACCGGCCAAGGCGGCCATGGCGCGCACCCGTACCAAACCGTCGACCCGGTGCTGGTGGCCGGGCACATCATCACCGCAGTGCAAAGCATTGTGTCGCGCAACGTCAAGCCGGTTGACAGCGCCGTGATCAGCCTGTGCGGCCTGCGGGCGGGTGACTTGGGCGCCATGAGCGTGATTGCCGGCAGTGCCACGCTGGTCGGCACGGTGCGCAGCTTCAAGGCCGAGGTGCAGGCGCTGATCGAGCGCCGCCTGGGCGAGCTGTGCAGCGCCATCGCCCAGGGTTTTGGCGCCACCGCCGTAGTGACCTATGAGCGCATGTACCCGGCCACCCTCAACACGCTGGCAGAGGCCCGGTTTGCCGGTGATGTGGCGCAACACCTGGTGGGCGCTGACAACGTGGTGCGCGACCTGGAGCCGAGCATGGGGGCAGAAGATTTTTCCTTCATGCTGCGGGTCAAACCCGGTGCCTACTTGCGCCTGGGGCAGGGCGCTGAGAACGGCCTGGGCAGCTGTCACTTGCACAACAACCGGTATGACTTCAATGACGACGTGTTGCCCTTGGGTGCGGCCTTGCACGCCAGTCTGGCCGAAGGCTTCATGCCCTTGAAGGCACTTTGATTTGCTATTGTTTATATAGCTGCTTACGCTTATTCTATAAGGGCTAGAGGACTAAAACGCTTAAAAAATCAGGCATAGCGCTTGCTGCGCAGGTTGTTCTTCATGTCGCGCAGCAAGGGCTGCAGTTTGTCGCCACCAATGCGCAAGGCCACGCAGGTGGCCAAAATGTCGATGATCATCAGGTGCAGCAGGCGCGACACCATCGGGCTGTAGCGGTCGTAGCCTTCCGGGTGGTCGGCGGCCACATGGATGTGGCCGGCGGCGGCCAGCGGTGAGCCGCTGGCGGTGATGACGATGGTGGTGGCGCCGTTTTTGCGGGCGATGTCGCACGAGTCCATCAAGTAGCGGGTGCGGCCCGAGTTGCTGATCACCAGCACGCAGTCGCCCGGTTGCAAGAGTGAGGCGCTCATGACCTGCATGTGGCCGTCGCTGTACGCCACGCCGTTGATGCCGAGCCGGAAAAACTTGTGTTGTGCATCTTGTGCCACCACGCCGGAGTTGCCCACGCCAAAAAACTCGATGCGCCGGCCGGCTTGGTAGGCCGCCACCAGGGCGTCAGCCGCTTTTTCAATCGCGCTGGCGGACGCGTCATTGCGGTATTTCAGAAAAGCCGCCACCGTGTTGTCAATCACCTTGACCATGATGTCGCTGGTCTTGTCGTCAATGTCGACACTGCGGTGAATAAAAGGCACGCCTTCGCTCACGCTGCCAGCGAGCTTGAGCTTGAAGTCACTCAGGCCGTCATAACCCACGCTGCGGCAAAACCGCACCACCGTGGGTTTGCTCACATGGGCGCGCTCGGCCAGCTCGCTGACCGGCTGCAGGGCAAAGCTGCGCGGGTCACTGAGCACGAGTTCGGCCACGCGCTGCTCGGCCGGGGCCAGCGAGGGCAGGCAGGCTTTGATGCGGTCAAGCATGGTGCATGCCGCAGCGCCGGGCCGCCCCAAGCCAGGCATGGCCCGCATCGGGGGCAGCGACGCACACAAGGTGGCGAGTGTGGCGGCGCATCAGCACTCTTCAGCCCAGCAAAAACCATTTCTGGCAATCATGGCGCTGGTGGCGCTGGGCCCCCAGGTGCCGGCCGGATAAGGGCGCGGGCCCTGGGTGTCGGCCTGCCAGTGGGTCAAGATCGGCTCGACCCAGCGCCAGGCAACTTCTTGCTCATCGCTGCGCACAAACAAATTCAGCCGCCCGTCAATCACATCAAGCAGCAAGCGCTCGTAAGCGCCGACACGTTCACCGCCAAAACGTTTGTCAAAGTCCAGGTCCAGCTGCACCGGCGCCAGGATGTTGGAGTTTTGGCGTTTGTCCTGTGCTTGTGCCAGCAGGTGCAACTCCAGCCCGTCTTTGGGCTGCAGGTTGATCACCAGCCGGTTGGCGTCGCCGATCTGCGAATTGAAGATGGCATGCGGTGTGGGTCTGAAATTGACCACAATGCGCGCATCCCGCCCGGCCAGACGTTTGCCGGTGCGAATGTAAAACGGCACACCCGCCCAGCGCCAATTCGAGATTTCGGTGCGCAGGGCAACAAAGGTCTCGGTCTGGCTGGTCGGGCTCACGCCCAACTCTTCACGGTAACCCGGCACGGCCAGGCCGCCAATGGCGCCGGCGCTGTATTGGCCGCGAATCACATCCTGCGCCAGGGACTCTGCGGTCCAGGGCTTGAGGGAGCGCAGCACCTTGAGTTTTTCATCACGGATCGCATCGGCATGTGAGTTGATGGGCGGCTCCATGCCGATGGCGCACAGCAGTTGCAGCGCATGGTTTTGCACCATGTCGCGCAGGGCGCCGGTGGTCTCGTAAAAGGCGCCGCGTTTTTCCACGCCGAGTTCTTCGGCAATGGTGATCTGGATGTTGGCAATG
>JBBQSS010000192.1:0-5931 GCA_038213665.1 Burkholderiales bacterium
CCGGCGGATTCGCAGCGCATCTCCCGCGCGCTGGAGGTGTACCGCGCCACCGGCCAGCCGCTGTCATCCTTTCATACTATCAAAAAGATAGCTGATAACGCAATGGATACCGTGGCTAGAGGCCAAAATAGCTTAAAAAATTCAAATAGCCTGCTGATTTCCCTGGAGCCGCTTGACCGGGCCTGGTTGCACCAGCGCATTGCCCAGCGTTTTGACGACATGCTCGCAGGCGGCTTTCTGGACGAAGTCAAAACCCTGCGCGCGCGCGGCGACCTGAACCCTGATTTGCCCGCCATGCGCTGCGTAGGCTACCGCCAGGCCTGGGACTATCTGGACGCGCAGGCAACACCCGGACTTGCCGCTGCCTGGCCCCTGAGCGAACTGCGCGACAAGGGCATCGCCTCCACCCGCCAACTCGCCAAACGCCAGATCACCTGGCTGCGCTCCACGCCAGAGCGCCAAGTGGTGGCCTGTGATGCGCCGGATGCGCTGGCGCAGGTGCTGCGCTTGACGGCTGATTTTTTAGCCGAGGTGGTCCGTTAGGGCTACAGCAAGCTGGACTAGAAACGGGTGCGATTCGAACTGATGTGGCATCCTTGAGGAAGTCAAGGTCTTACATCAAACCCGGCGCAGCGCATCAAACCCGGCCCGGCGACTGAGTCAGAATTTCTGCAGTAAACGTCTCACATCAATACGCGCCACTTCCAACTCAGGCAACTCTTGACTTCCCCCTGCCAGCGTACCCAATCGCTCGCAAAATCAGTCGGGTGATGCGCTTTGCGGAGGTAAAGGAGGAGACCGCACAGCGGTCGGCGGACACGTAGCAAAGCGCATCGCCCGACTGATTCACCCACCACCATGATGCTTGCCTCAACCCAGCGTATCGCCCGGCGGATTCACCCACCTCCGTGATGTCTACCTCGACCCAATAGACGCGCCTGAGTGCGTCGGAAAAAAACCATTCATCTGAAGCACACCTCACTTTGAATCACACCCAGACTAACGCTTGCGCAGGCCGTTCATCCCGGTTTGCGATATAAACCCGTATCAACACTTTGAGAAGTAAAAAGCATGGCTGCCAACATCTGCGCAGAGGAAACCGTTCAGGAATGGGGCAACGGTCTGGCGGTGCGCATCACCGCACGTGTGGCCAAAGCCGCACACTTTGCGCTGGGCTCGCCGATTCGCGTGGAAGTCGTCGAAGGCGGGATTCTGCTGCGCCCCATGGGCGAACCCAAACTCACCCTGGCACAAAAGCTCAAGGCGTTTGACCCCGTTTTGCATGGCGGCGAAGCGATGGCCATTGGCCTCGTTGGCGCTGAAGTGTTTTGATGCCGAGCAACAAGCTTTGGGTGCCGGATCGGCGCGACATGATCTGGATTGACTTCACCCCTCGAATTGACCAGGAGATGAAAAACGAACACCCCATGCTGGTGTTATCCCCCAAGGCGTTTAACGCGCGCACCGGCATCGTCATTGGCCTGCCCATGACACACGCCCCATCCAACCAAACCAACCCCTTTGCCATCCAATTCACCACTGAAAAGGGGGAGGTCTGTTACGTGCTGACGCACCAGCCAACATCATTCGACTGGCGCAACCGCGGTGCGCGACCCCACCCCTGGAAGCAAGTGCCCGCGCCCTTGTTCGAGGCCGCCCGAGAGTCCCTTAACGGCATCATTGCCATCGGATAGCCATGAGCCTGATCATCCAGAATTTGAGCAAACACTACGGCGACGTGCCGGTGTTCAGCGGTGTTTCGTTGCACGTGGCACCCGGCGAATTTGTCGCCATCATTGGCGAATCCGGTGTGGGCAAGTCCACCCTGCTCAACTGCATGGCCGGGCTTGACACCTGGAACAGTGGCAGCGTGCTGCTGGATGGACAAGACCTGAGCACACTCAGTGACGAACAACTGGCCCATTTGCGCCGTGCCAAAACCGGCTTTGTGTTTCAGGCCTTTCACGTGTTGCCACACCTGAGCGTGGCGCAAAACGTGGCGCTGCCATTGATGCTGCTGGGCCGCCATGACGACGCACGGGTGCAAGCCATGCTGGAGGCGGTCGGCCTGCAAGGGCTGGGCGAACGCTTGCCGCAACAACTCAGCGGTGGCCAACTGCAGCGTGTGGCAATTGCCCGTGCCCTCATCCACGCGCCCAAACTGCTGCTGGCTGATGAGCCCACTGGCAACCTTGACCCGCGTACCGCCGAGCGTGTGATGGACGCGCTGATCGGCCAGATGCGCCTGAGTGGCGCGGCCATGGTGCTGGTCACGCATTCGGTCGCCGCATCCCAGCGCGCCGACCGGGTGCTGACCCTCACCGCCACCGGGCTGGTCAACCACGGCGACGCCACTGAGATGGCCTTGACCAGCGCCAATGCATAGGCGCCAGATGCCAGCATCACATGCAAATCCTGATTGATTTCTATGACCCGCACGGGTCCCAGACGCCGTTGCGCTGTGCCTTTGATGCGCCTCAGAAAATTCTGGTGGCGCACACCCATGCGCAGGTCAAACCGGTACTTGACGCCGTCGAAACTCTGAGCCAAGCGGGTTTTTGGTGTGTAGGTTACCTGCGGTATGAAGCCGCCCCCGCATTTGATGCGGCACTGGCCGTGCACGACACCGACGGCCCGTTGGCCTGGTTTGGCGTTTACGCGCAAGGCTTGCCGTGGCCGGATGACGCGTCGAAAAACCCACCTGACTCAGATGCCGCTGTGCCCAAAACTGGCATCTCGATGCCATTGGTGAGCCCTGCTGCCGAACCTGCCTACCTGCCTGACACCACGCGTGTCACCTGGCAACACACCCTGAGCCGTACAGACTTCGATGCCTGCATGGCCAACATCCACGAATCGATTGCGGCCGGCGAGTATTACCAGGTGAACTACACCGCGCCCCTGCACGGCGAGTTCACGGGTGATCCGGTGGCCCTCTTCAAACGCCTGCACCGCGCCCAACCCAATGGCTACGCAGCGTTTTTAGACACTGGTTTTGAGCACGTGCTGTCGGTCTCGCCCGAGCTGTTTTTTGACTGGCAACCTGGCCCGGCCGGTCAAAGCGGCCAGATCCTGACCCGTCCCATGAAAGGTACCGCCCCGCGTGGTGATACGAAGGCTGACGACGAGGCACTCGCCAAGGCGCTGGTGGCGTCACCCAAGGAACGTGCTGAAAACGTGATGATCGTTGACCTATTGCGCAACGACCTGTCGCGCATGGCAGAACCGTTTTCCGTCAAAGTGCCGGCGTTGTTCACGGTGCAAACCCTGCCCACCGTGTTCCAGATGGTGTCGGATGTGACCGCCCGCACACGGCCTGGCAGCACCTTGACCGATGTGTTTGGGGCGCTGTTCCCCTGCGGCTCCATCACTGGCGCACCCAAGGTGCAGGCCATGCGCAGCATCCAGGCGCTGGAGCCAACACCACGCGGCATTTACTGCGGCGCCATCGGCGTGGTGCGCCCCGGCGGGCACGCCACCTTCAATGTAGCGATTCGCACCGTCACCCTGCGCGGCACCGCCGCCGTGTGTGGCATTGGCAGCGGCATCACGTTTGACGCCACGGCCGAGGCCGAATGGCAAGAGTGGCAACACAAACGCGGCTTTCTTGACCGCGCCAGCGAGGCCTTTGATCTGTTGGAAACGCTGCGTCTGGAAAACGGTGATTATATTAATTTGATAGCACATATCTCACGTTTATCAAGGGCTGCAAGGCATTTTAGCTACCCATTCGACGAAACACGGATACAACAAGCCCTGACAAACTTGGCGGCAGACGCACGGGCTGCAGACTCAGCGGCAGCGGCAGCGGTGGCAGCAGCAGCAGCAACGGCAGCAATAGCGCCAACATCGCCGGGTGCAACATCGCCAATCACCGTCTGGCGCGTGCGCCTGCGGTTGAATGCCCATGGCCAGGCTCACACTGAAAAATTTATATTAAATAAGCCTCTATCCCTTGTGGATATTGCGCTTGCAGCTACATATTTTGATGAAGCACACAGTGAGTTCACACGCTTCAAAACCACCCGCCGAGGCCATTACGAGGCCTTCGCCCCAACGGACCCCGCCGTGTTTGACACCTTGCTGTACAACGCGGCGGGTGAGTTGACTGAATGCACGCGCGGCAACATCGCCCTGCTGCTGGACGGCCACTGGGTCACGCCGCCCCTGCATTGCGGTCTGCTGGACGGCGTGGGGCGCGCGTTGTATTTAAAACAAGGGCGCCTGACCGAAGCCGTGGTGCGGGTGGACGACTTGCCGCGCGTGCAAGCCCTGGCCTTCATCAACAGCTTGCGCGGCTGGGTGGATGCGCGGCTGAATTCCCTGCCATTTCCCGCACGACCATGACTGGCGTCCTGATGTTTGCCGTCGTCACTGAGGTCACTGAGGACCTGGCATTGTTTCGAAAACATGCGTGTTACGATGGTTTATCTCTTAAAACGTTGATCTGAATATGTTGAAATTAAATCATTTTGCCCAACTAGCGGCACTGCGTTCAGCTCATTCAACCCTTCACCGTCAAGTCCTGGATTCTTTTCTTGCTGGCTCTGAGGGTGATCAGGATCGCGAAAAATTTGTCCTCAAACGGCTTCAGTTCGACACCAACCCAGCCCTCTTTTCCAAGGTTGAGATCGTGTGTACCTTGATGAATTGCACCAAGCGGGAGTTTCTCGAAATGGCAGTCATAGATGCCGTCGATAAGGCATGGGCAGTGTTCGAAGACACCTATGAAGAAGCCACCGGCCATGCCTGGACAGAAGAAGATGGTTCTGCTGATGCACAAACCGATGCTGATCAATCTCAAACCAATGGTCAGGACTAGCGTGTGGACGACTTGCCCCGTGTGAAAGCCCTGGCCTTCTCCAACAGCTTGCGCGGCTGGGTGGATGCGCGGCTGCACGAAGAAGCATGGCCGATTGTGCTGTGCACTTATCAGTTATCGTATCTACAATAACATCATGCAAATCACATTCGACCCCGTCAAACGTCAGAAGACTTTGACGGAACGCAGATTGGATTTTGCCGATGCCGACCTTATTTTTTCAGGCATGACCTTGGAGATGTAGGACACACGCAAAGACTACGGCGAAACACGAGTCATTTGTTATGGCATGTTGCTGGGTCGTTTGGCTGCTGTAGGGTACGTACCGCGTGGCGCGGATCGCCATGTTTTCAGCATGAGGAAAGCCAATGAACGCGAACAAAACCGCATTGCCCCGCTCCTTGGGGTCTGACATGGCCCGTGTGGATGCGCACAAACTGAGTGCACCCGACTGCGATGATTTGCCCGAGCTCACCGAAGACATGCTCGCGCGGGGCAAGGTCAATAAAGGTGGTCGCCCGGTATCGACCAATCCGCGCAAATTGATTTCCTTGCGATTGCCCGCAGATGTCATCGACCGCTGGAAAGCGACCGGTGCTGGTTGGCAAACCCGCATGGCCGAACGGCTGAGTCAAGTGCAATGATCAAATTTCAGACATTTGATCCAGAAAAATCTTCAAAGCCTTAGCCACCATGGCTACCAAGGGAGCACCCATGTTTGTTGTGATCTTTCGCGCCAAGGTGCGCAGCGCCGACAGCGAATACACCCAAGTGGCTGCGCGCATGCGCGAGTTGGCACTGGGGCAATTCGGCTGTCTTGAATTCACGGCTGTTACTGAGGGCAGCGATGAAATCGCCCTGTCTTATTGGCCCTCTGAGGCCCACATTCGGGCCTGGAAAGCGCACTCGGAACATGTGCTGGCGCAGCAACTGGGCCGTGAGCGCTGGTACGAGTCTTACACCGTGCAAGTGGCTGAGGTGACACGGGAATACCGCGTTGCCCCATGACGTGACGCATGGCCGACGCAACGCCTGCCAACCACGATAGACGCCCCACCCCATGCTTGACCTGCTGAAGACCTTCTCCTGGCAAGAGCTGCGCCAGCACC
>JBBQSS010000193.1:0-5915 GCA_038213665.1 Burkholderiales bacterium
GTGCCCGAAGCTGAACGCGAGTTGATTTTTCAGCCGTTTTACCGCGCCTTGGGCACCGAAGCCGATGGCTCCGGGCTGGGTTTGCCGATCGTGCTGGAAATTGCCCAGCAACACAACGCCAGCGTCAGCATGGAAGACGCCTACCCCGGCCGCACCCCACCGGGGGCACGTTTTGTGGTGCGCTTTACAGCCGCCAGCGCCAGCGACTCAAGCTAAGGGCTTGTTCATGGACAAGCCCTAATTTTCATGGCTGAGAGGGCGGCCCGACTTCTTGAAAGGCACCCCTCTTCAAAATTTCACTGTAAATCTCAGGGGTTCGCGCGGGCGCACGGCACCAGCGCCTGCCCCGCCAAGGCCGCGCGCACCGGCGACAACTGCTTTTCCAGTGTGTCGTCCACTGCCGGCAAGTGCAGGCGGTAACCCTGACCGGCGGGCAATTCCTGCAGCACGCGCGCCGTGCGCACGCCGCGCAGCGCCAACGCCTCCAGCGCGGTGTTGGCCTGCGCCTGCGAGGTGAACGCGCCCAAGGACAATCCCGGTGCCAGCGTCGGGTTGCGCAAGGGCTCAAAGGTCAGACGCAGGGTGGCCAACTGGGTGCGTTTTTTGTCCAGCTCTGCCGCATTGGCATATTGGCCCATGTAAACGATCCAGCGCTCGGGGGTGGCCGCTGGGTCAAGCGCCCAGGCAGACGCAGGCCAGGAAGCTGCCAGCACCGTGCGCAACGCTGCCACCCGGGCCGCGTCAAGCACGCCAGACTGCAGACACACCGTATTGGGCGGCTGCATGGGCACTGGCTGCGTGATGGCCGCTTGCTCACTGATGAGCGCAATGGCCTCGGGCTGGATTTGCTGCGCCAGCCGGTGCGGCTCGCGTTGCGGCGTGGGACCCAAACCGTAGGCCAGCAACCAGCCCTGCTCCCAGGCATAAAAACCCCCGTTGAGCAGCAACAACAACAACACAAAGGCCCGCAACATCAACGTACCCGCCTACACGAGGTCATCACTTGGCCCAGGCTGCACCCGCACGCTCACCTCTGAACTGGTCACGCGCTGCACCCCTTGCGCGGTGTGGACCCGCAGCGCGCCGGTGGCATCGACGCCTTGTGCCATGCCTTGCAAACCATCGCTGAGCGTCACCGGCACCTGGGCGAGTGCGTCGCGCAAGTTAAAGCCGGACTGAAACGGCGCAAAACCACGCGCCTCAAACGCCTGCACGGCTTGCACCAGCGGCGCCGCAATGCGCGCCAGCGCCAGCGCGGCATTGACGCCGGGCAGCAGTTCAGCCAAACCCGCCGGGGCCGTCGACAAGCCGGTGGCCGGTGGCGTCTGGATGTTGACGCCGACGCCAATCACCACATAACGGCTGGCGCTGGCTGGACCCCAATTGGCGGTCTCGATCAGAATGCCGGCCAGCTTGCGGTCATGCCACCACAAATCATTGGGCCACTTGAGGCGAATGTCAGGGTGCAGGCTCTGCGCCACGCTCAAGCCCGCCGCCAACGACAGGCCAGACCAGTCAGCCGGGGCCAGATTCAAGCCCAGTGAAAATGTCAACGAAGACGTGGCCCCCACGCTTGCCACTGCGTGTGCTGCGCTGCCCCCCGAGGGGGCTGTTTCGCCTTGGGGCGGCCCGGCGGCGAAACTCTTGGCCCCCACGCTTGCCACTGCGTGTGCTGCGCTGCCGCCACTTACCCACACCCGGCCCATGCGGCCACGGCCGGCGGTTTGCTGCTCGGTCAGCAGCAGCACGGGCTCCAGGCGGCCGGTGCGGGCGCGGCGCATCAGCTCTGAATTGGTTGAATCCACCTGCGGCAACAGCTCCAGCGTGAAGCCGGGCAACAAGGGCGCCACCGTCTCCCAAATCGACTCAAGCGGCCAACGCACAGGTGCCACCATGGTCAGCGACGCTTGCGCTTGGGGGCTAGCAGTGTGCCCCGGCAATTGTCCGCACCGCACCAGCACGGGTAGTCGGCCTTGAGCTTGGGGGTGTAACGTGCGTCAATGATCAGGCCGTAGTCGTAATGCAGCTCCTCGCCCGCCTTGATGTCACGCAGGGCCTTGATGAAGATGCGGCCCTGCTGCTCATCGGCTTCGCAATTGCCATCACAGGAATGGTTGATCCAGCGCGACGAATTGCCACCCACGCCGCCGTCAATCACCCGGCTTTCGTCAATGTGAAAGTAAAACGTGTGGTTGGGGTTGTCAAGGTCATGCGGATGCCGTGCCTGCGCTTCTTCCCAGCTGATGACCTCGCCCACGTATTCAATGAGTGTGTCGCCCTTGGCGATGTCTTGCGCGGCGTACACACCCTTGCCATGGATGCCAGACTGGCGCACCTGAATGCGCCGGGGCGCCGCGGGCTTGGGTGATTGGGGGGGCGCTTTTTTGGACACGGTCAAAATTTGGTATCGTGAACTCGTATGGGTGCGCGTGTGCGTACCCACCTGTGTGTGCGCCTGTGTGGGCGCGAGAAAAGGGATTGTAGTCAGATGAAAACCTTGGTCATTGCCGAAAAACCTTCCGTGGCGCAAGACATCGTGCGCGCCTTGACGCCGGTGTCAGGCAAATTCGAGAAGCACGACGAGCATTTCGAGAACGACACCCATGTGGTGACCAGCGCGGTCGGCCACTTGCTTGAAATCCAGGCACCGGAAAGCCATGACGTGAAACGTGGCAAATGGAGCTTTGCCCACTTGCCGGTGATTCCGCCGCATTTCGATTTGAAGCCGGTGGACAAAACCAAAAGCCGCCTGAATGCCGTGGTGAAGCTGGCCAAACGCAAAGACGTGGGCCAGCTCATCAACGCCTGTGACGCGGGCCGCGAGGGCGAACTGATCTTCCGCCTGATCGAGCAGTACGCCGGTGGCGCCAAGCCGCTGGGCAAACCGGTCAGCCGCCTGTGGCTGCAGTCGATGACACCGCAGGCCATTCGCGACGGCTTTGGCGCGCTGCGCACCGATGCCCAAATGCAACCGCTGGCCGACGCCGCCCGCTGCCGCAGTGAGGCCGACTGGCTGGTCGGCATCAACGGCACGCGTGCCATGACGGCCTTCAACTCACGCGATGGTGGCTTCTTTCTGACCACCGTGGGCCGGGTGCAAACGCCGACCTTGAGCGTGGTGGTGGAGCGCGAGGAAAAAATCCGCAAATTCATCAGCCGCGACTATTGGGAAATCCATGCCTCCTTTGCCGCCCAGGCCGGCCACTACCCCGGCAAATGGTTTGACCCCACCTTCAAGCGTGCCGCCGCCAACGCCGCAGCAGGCAATGAAGAGATGGACGCCGAACTCAAGGCCGACCGCGTCTGGAGCCAGCGCGAGGCACAAGCCATAGCGGACGCCGTGCGTGGCCAACCCGCCACCGTGACCGAAGAAAGCAAGCCCACCACCCAAGTGTCGCCCCTGCTGTTTGACCTGACTAGCCTGCAGCGCGAAGCCAACGGCAAATTTGGCTTCAGCGCCAAGACCACGCTGTCGATTGCGCAAAGCCTGTACGAGCGCCACAAGGCCCTGACCTACCCGCGTACCGACTCTCGCGCGCTGCCCGAAGACTATGTGCCGGTGGTCAAACAAACCTTTGAGATGCTGGCCGAGTCCGGCATGAAACATCTGGCACCGCACGCGCTCACCGCCCTCAACAACAACTACGTGCACCCCAGCAAACGCATTTTTGACAACGCCAAGGTGAGCGATCACTTTGCCATCATTCCCACACTGCAAGCGCCCAGCGGCTTGAGTGAGACCGAGCAAAAGATTTACGACCTGGTGGTGCGCCGCTTCATGGCGGTGTTTTTCCCGGCCGCCCAATACCAGATCACCACCCGCATCAGCACGGTGACCCCCACGCTTGGCGCGGCGGCAGCCGCCAGCCACAACTTCAAAACCGAAGGCAAGGTGCTGGTGAAACCGGGCTGGCTGGCCATTTACGGCAAGGAAGCCGCCGCCGAGCAACCCGACAATGGCGACAAAAACACCGGCAACTTGGTGCCTGTGCAGCCAAGCGAGCGGGTCAAGGCCGAGTCGGTCGACCCCAAAGCCCTGAAAACCCGCCCCCCGGCGCGCTACACCGAAGCCACGCTGCTGGGTGCCATGGAAGGCGCCGGCAAAACCGTGGAAGACGACGAACTGCGCGAAGCCATGCAGGAAAAAGGCCTGGGCACGCCAGCCACCCGCGCCAGCATCATTGAAGGCTTGATCTCTGAGGTCTACATGCTGCGCGAAGGCCGCGAACTGATTCCCACCGCCAAAGCCTTCCAGCTCATGACCTTGTTGCGTGGCCTGGATGTGCAGGAACTCACCAAAGCCGAGCTCACGGGCGAATGGGAATTCAAGCTCGCGCAAATGGAACACGGCAAGCTCAGCCGCGCAAGTTTCATGGCTGAGATTGCCGTCATGACCGAGCGCATGGTCAAGAAAGCCAAGGAATACGACCGCGACACCATCCCCGGTGACTTTGCCATTTTGCAGACACCGTGCCCCAATTGCGGCGGCATCGTCAGGGAAAACTACCGCCGCTACGCCTGCCAGGGGTTGGACGGCAAGAGCGACGGCTGCGGCTTCTCGTTTGGCAAAACCCCGGCCGGGCGCACCTTTGAGGCGGCTGAAGTCGAGCAATTTTTGCGTGACCGCAAGATTGGCCCCTTGAGCGGCTTCCGCTCCAAGGCGGGTTGGCCGTTCACTGCCGAGATGGTCATCAAGTTCGACGAAGAAACCAAGAACTACAAGCTTGAATTTGACTTTGGTGACGACAAAAACGGCGAAGAATCCGGTGAGCTGGTTGACTTCTCAGCCCAGGAATCTTTGGGCGCCTGCCCCAAATGTGCGTCAAAAGTGTTTGAGCACGGCAAAAACTATGTGTGCGAAAAATCCGTGCCGACCGACGCCCAAGCCACACCCAGCTGCGACTTCAAGACCGGCCAGATCATCTTGCAGCAACCGATTGAGCGCGAGCAAATGGTCAAGCTGCTGGCCACCGGAAAAACCGATTTGCTGGACAAGTTTGTCTCCATGCGCACGCGGCGCGCCTTCAAGGCCATGCTGGTGTGGGACGCAGCAGCAGGCAAGGTCAACTTTGAGTTCGCCCCGAGCAAATTCCCGCCGCGTAAAACTGCGGCCACGCCCTTGACCAAAGCCGCTGTTGCTACTAAATCAGGAGCTACTAGCGCAACCTCCACGAGGGCTACAGCCTCAAAAGCCTTAAAAACTTCAAAAACACCGGCCAAAAAGGTGGCCAAACCGGCCACGCCCAAAGCCCCGCGCAAGGCACCCACGTCGGGTGCGGGCTCGACCCCCAGCGCCGAACTGGCTGCCGTGATTGGCGCCGAGCCCATTGCGCGCGCCCAGGTCATCAAAAAGCTGTGGGACTACATCAAGGCCAACAACCTGCAGGACGCCGCCAACAAACGCGCCATCAACGCCGACGCCAAGTTGTTGGCGGTGTTTGGCAAGCCGCAGGTCAGCATGTTTGAGCTGGTGGGGATTGTGGGGAAACATTTGGGGTGAAGGGGCCGCCGATGGCACCCACGCCGCGCTGACGTCAACGACTGGGTTGGCGCGTTTGACACACCGTCAAGTCAGCCTGTTTGAGCGCGCCGGGGAGGGTGGGCAGGGATGCCGACCGCGCCATAGAAAATATTGGTTAAATTAGTCTCTAGCCCTTATGCTTAAAGCGCAAGCAGCTATCATAACGATAGTAAAAAAACTTCCCCAATCCTGCGATCAACGGCGAGCACCCTCGCGCCTTGCTGCGCCCAACACCAAAATGTCACGCCGATGTCTTAGGTGATTTCCAAGAATAAATATGCCCAGATGACGCAGGATTTTTGTTCAGCTGCAAGGCGTAAAAATGGGCGTATAGCGAGCTATACAACCGTTTTTGCAACGCAGCAGATGGACAAAAAGACAAGTCAGATGGGTA
>JBBQSS010000194.1:0-5909 GCA_038213665.1 Burkholderiales bacterium
GGGCATTCAAGTCCTCAGTGTCAAACCCGGCTACGCCATGTTTGCCATGCCGGTACGCGCCGACATGGTCAACGGCCACCACATCTGCCACGGCGGCTTCATCTTCATGCTGGCCGACAGCACCTTTGCCTTTGCCTGCAACAGCTACAACCAGAACACCGTGGCATCGAGCTGCAACATCGACTTTCTGGCGCCAGCGCACGAAGGCGATGTGCTGGAAGCCGAAGCGGTGGAGCGCTCCCTGGCCGGGCGCACCGGCGTGTATGACATCACGGTGCGCACGCGCAGCGGCAAGACCGTGGCGCTGTTTCGCGGCAAGAGTTACCGCATCAAGGGTGAGGTGATTGCCGGCTTGCAGCAGACCGATGCCACCCCCTGACGCCAAAATTATTCAACCGACCAGCTACCCGAGGAGACCCCCAATGACTGCCAAAAAACCCCAACCCGGTGAACTCGACGCCATTGAAACCGCCAGCCGCGATGAAATCAGCGCCCTGCAATTGCAGCGTCTGAAATGGTCGCTCAAGCATGCCTATGACAACGTGCCGTTTCACAAAGCCGCCTTTGATGCCAAGGGCGTGCACCCGGATGACCTCAAGACCCTGGCTGACCTGGCCAAGTTCCCGTTCATGACCAAGACCGCGCTGCGCGACCACTACCCGTTTGGCCTGTTTGCCGTGCCACGGGAGAAGGTGGCGCGGGTGCATGCCTCAAGCGGCACCACCGGCAAATCGATCGTGGTCGGCTACACGCTCAAAGACATTGACAACTGGGCCAACCTGGTGGCGCGCTCGATCCGCGCCGCCGGTGGCCGTGCCGGCGACATGCTGCACAACGCCTACGGCTACGGCATGTTCACCGGCGGCCTGGGCGCGCACTACGGTGCCGAGCGCCTGGGGTGCACGGTGGTGCCGATGTCAGGTGGCCAGACCGAAAAGCAGGTGCAGCAAATCGTTGATTTCCAGCCGCAAATCATCATGGTGACCCCCAGCTACTCGCTGGTGATTGCCGAAGAGTTCGAGCGCCTGGGCATCACGCCAGATCAGATTTCGCTCAAGATCGGCATCTTCGGCGCCGAGCCTTGGGGCGAGGGCATGCGCACCGAGATCGAGCGCAAACTGGGCATCGACGCCATCGACATTTACGGCCTGACCGAGGTCATGGGCCCCGGTGTGGCCTGTGAATGCATCGAGTCCAAAGACGGCCCGGTGATCTGGGAAGACCATTTCTACCCCGAAATCATCAACCCCGAAACCGGCGAAGTGGTGGCCGATGGGGAAGACGGCGAACTGGTGTTCACATCCCTCACCAAAGAGGCCTTCCCGGTGATTCGTTACCGCACCCGCGACCTGACGCGCCTGCTGCCACCGACCTCACGCGCGTTCCGGCGCATGGGCAAGATCACCGGTCGCAGTGACGACATGCTGATCGTGCGCGGGGTCAATGTGTTCCCGAGCCAGATTGAAGAGCAAATATTGCGTGACAAACGGCTCTCGGGCAATTACCAGATTTTGCTCAGCCGCGAGGGCCACATGGACAACGTCGAGGTGCGCTGCGAGCTGCAACGCGAGTTCTCCAGCACGCTGTCTGCAGCAGACGTGGCTGCCATCAGCAAAGAGTTGCAGCACCACATCAAGACCATTGTGGGCATCTCGACCCGCGTCACCGTGCTGGGGTTTGACTCGATTCCGCGCACCCAGACCGGCAAGGCGCGCCGCCTGATCGACGAGCGGCCCAAGCAGGTCTGAGGCGATTTCAATCGAAATTTTTAAGCATTTTAGTGCTCTAGCCCTTATTGAATAAGCGCAAGCAGCTATCATTTTTAATATTACAGGACGTGACTTGTCACGCAAGCTATGACTGAAGCCTTTATTTGTGACGCCATTCGCACCCCGATTGGCCGCTACGGCGGTGCGCTGGCAGGCGTGCGCGCCGACGACTTGGCCGCGATGCCCCTGAAAGCTCTGATGGCGCGCAACCCCCAGGTCAACTGGGCCAGCGTGGACGACATCATTTTTGGCTGCGCCAACCAGGCCGGTGAAGACAACCGCAACGTGGCGCGCATGGCCGGCTTGCTGGCTGGCCTGCCGGTGGACGTGCCGGGCACCACCGTGAACCGACTGTGCGGCTCGTCGCTGGACTGTGTTGGCATGGCGGCACGCGCCATCAAGTCGGGCGAATGCGAGCTGATGATTGCCGGCGGGGTGGAGAGCATGTCGCGCGCGCCCTTTGTCATGGCCAAGGCGGACGCCGCCTGGTCGCGCAGCGCTGTCATTTATGACACCACCATCGGCTGGCGTTTCCCCAACCCGCTGATGAAACAGCTGTTTGATACCCATTCAATGCCACAAACGGCGGACAACGTGGCCGCTGACTTCAACATCTCGCGTGCCGACCAGGACGCATTTGCGCTGCGCTCGCAACAGCGCTGGGCCGCCGCCCACGCCGCCGGGCGCTTTGCCGACGAGCTGATCCCGGTGCAGATTGCCCGCAAGAAAGGCGACCCGGTGGTGGTGGATACCGACGAGCACCCCCGCCCCGAAACCACGCTGGCGATGCTGGCCAAGCTCAAGGGCGTCAACGGCCCCGAGTTGACCGTGACGGCAGGCAACGCCTCGGGCGTCAACGATGGCGCCTGCGCCCTGTTGCTGGCCAGTGCGGCGGGCGCCCACGCCAATGGCCTGACGCCGCGTGCCCGCATTGTGGCCATGGCCGCCGCAGGTGTGGCGCCACGCATCATGGGCTTCGGGCCGGCACCGGCGGTGCGCAAGGTGCTGGCCAAGGCGGGTTTGACGCTGGACCAGATGGATGTGATTGAACTCAATGAGGCCTTTGCCGCACAAAGTCTGGCGGTGCTGCGCGACCTGGGCTTGAAAGACGACGAGGCCCGTGTTAACCCCAATGGCGGCGCGATTGCAATGGGCCATCCTCTGGGCATGAGCGGCGGTCGCCTGGTGACCACCGCCATGTACGAACTGGCACGGCGTGGCGGGCGTTATGCGCTTTGCACGATGTGCATTGGTGTAGGGCAAGGCATTGCCCTGGTGATCGAGCGTGTTTAACGGAACAACTATTTTTAACCCTGTAGGAGACAAACCGATGAAATTTACGATGAAAAAACTGGCCATTGGCACCGCACTGGCATTTGGCACCCTGACTGCCATGGCTGCCGACACGATCAAGATCGGTTCGGTGCTGTCGGTGACCGGCCCGGCGGCATTTCTTGGCGACCCCGAGCTCAAAACCCTGCAGATGTACGTGGAAGACATCAACAAAAAGGGCGGCGTGATCGGCCGCCAGCTGGAGCTGGTGCATTACGACGACGGCAGTGATGCCAGCAAGGCCAATGGCTTTGGCAAGCGCCTGATTGACGACGACAAGGTCGACATCATTGTGGGCGGCACCACCACCGGTGCCACCATGTCGATGGCACCGCTGGTTGAAAAAGCCGGTGTGCCCTTCATTTCCCTGGCGGGCGCCGTGGTGGTGGTTGAACCGGTGAAAAAATGGGTGTTCAAAACCCCGCACACCGACCGCATGGCCGCTGAAAAAGTCTTTGAAGACATGAAAAAACGTGGCCTGACCAAGGTCGCCCTGTTCTCCGAGACCAGCGGTTTCGGCCAGTCCGGCAAGAAGGAAACTGAAGGCGTGGCGGCCAAGTACGGCATCACGCTGGTGGCCAACGAAACCTATGGCCCCAAAGACACCGACATGAGCCCGCAGCTCACCAAGATCCGCAATGTGCCGGGTGTGCAAGCCGTGTTCATTTTTGGCTTGGGCCAGGGCCCTGCCATTGCCACCAAGGGTTACAAGCAATTGGGCATGACGCTGCCGCTGTACCACGCCCACGGTGTCGGGTCTGAAGAGTTCATCAAACTTGCCGGCCCCGCAGCCGAAGGTGTGCGCCTGCCCGCTGCCGCGCTGCTGGTGGCTGACAAACTGGCTGCCAATGACCCACAAAAGCCGGTGGCCCAAGACTACGCCAATGCCTTCAAAGCCAGGTGGAAAACCGATGTGTCAACCTTTGGCGGCCATGCCTATGACGGCCTGATGCTGGCAGTAGATGCCATCAAGCGCGCTGGCAGCACCGACAAGGCCAAGGTGCGTGACGCGATTGAAGCCACCAAAGGTTTTGTCGGCACCGGTGGTGTGGTCAACATGTCAGCCACCGACCACATGGGCCTGGACCTGTCGGCCTTCAAGATGCTCGAAATCAAGGGCGGCGACTGGACATTGGCCAAGTAAGCGCCGTCACTTTGGCTCTGTAGGAGCCCAGCGTCTGGGCGAATGCTTGAGCCTCGTGATTGCTTGAGAAGCGCACAAGGCCATCGCCTAGACGACTGGGCTCCTACAAAAACAACTTATTTTTGACACATCACCCCATGTTTGAAACCCTCACGATTGAACACAGCGGCCAGGTCGCCACGATCTGGATGAACCGCCCGGAGGTGTTAAACGCCTTCAACGAGCAGCTGATTGACGACCTGCAGCAGGCCTGTCTGCAGCTGGACGCTGACCCCAGCGTGCGTGTGGTGGTACTGGCCGGGCGCGGCAAGCATTTCTCGGCCGGTGCTGACCTGAATTGGATGCGCCGCGCCGCCCTGGGCAGTGAAGCCGACAACCTGGCAGATGCACGCCGCTTTGCAAACATGCTGCGCACGCTCTCGGGTCTGTCCAAACCGACCATTGCCCGCATTCAGGGTGCCGCCCTGGGTGGCGGCACCGGCTTGGCAGCCGCTTGCGACATGGCGGTGGCAAGCAGTGACGCGGTGTTTTCAACCTCAGAGGTCAAATTCGGCATCATTCCGGCGGTGATCAGCCCTTATGTGCTGCGCGCCATCGGGCCACGGCATGCGCTGCGCTATTTCCAGAGTGCCGAGCGCATTTCGGCAGAGCGCGCGTTGGCCATTGGCCTGATCAACGAGGTGAGCCCGGTCGATGGCCTGGATGCCGCGCTGGCGGCCCTGATTGAACCCCTGCTGGCAGGCGCCCCAACAGCCCAAAAGGCTGCCAAGGAATTGATCGCTGCGGTGCAGGGTCAGCCCATTGACGACGCCCTCATGGAAGCCACTGCCCAGCGCATTGCGCGCCAGCGCGCTACAGCAGAGGGTCGCGACGGCGTGGCGGCCTTTCTGGACAAACGACCACCCGCGTGGCTGGCTGATTAATTGATTTTTAACCCACAGGAGTCACATCTTATGTACACGCAATCGCTCAACGTGCAGGAGACCCCCGGTGAAAAAAAGGCGGCCAAACCGGCCGCCCTGGAAAACCCGGAGTTCCAGGCACGCTTTGATGCCAAGGTATCAGCCGACGGCAAGATCGAGCCGCAAGACTGGATGCCCGAGGCCTACCGCAAAACCCTGGTGCGCCAGATCAGCCAGCACGCCCACAGTGAAATTGTCGGCATGCTGCCCGAAGGCAACTGGATCAGCCGGGCGCCCAGCCTCAAGCGCAAAGCCATTTTGATTGCCAAGGTGCAAGACGAAGGCGGCCATGGCCTGTACCTGTACAGCGCCGCCGAAACCTTGGGCGTCGGGCGCGACCAGATGCTGGCCGACCTGCACAGTGGCAAAGCCAAATACAGCTCCATCTTCAACTACCCCACGCTCAACTGGGCCGATGTGGGGGTGGTTGGCTGGCTGGTCGATGGGGCCGCCATCAGCAACCAGATTCCGCTGTGCCGTTGCAGTTATGGCCCGTATGCCCGCGCCATGATCCGCGTCTGCAATGAAGAGTCTTTCCACCAGCGCCAGGGTTATGAAGCCCTGCTGGTGATGATGCAGGGCACAGCCGAGCAAAAGGCCATGGTGCAGGACGCAGTCAACCGCTTCTGGTGGAAATGCCTGGCCATGTTTGGCCCGCCCGACACCGACAGCCCGCACAGCGCCCAGGCCATGCACTGGGGC
>JBBQSS010000195.1:0-5872 GCA_038213665.1 Burkholderiales bacterium
TTTGGCGGAGCGGACGGGACTCGAACCCGCGACCCCCGGCGTGACAGGCCGGTATTCTAACCAACTGAACTACCACTCCTAGTAGCTAACGTTTACTCTTTCGAGCCAAGCCGTCTGTCTTTTCAGACAAACCGTTACTGACTTGCGCCGTGTTACTTTTCAGAAACTTGGCGACCCCACGGGGATTCGAACCCCGGTACCTACCGTGAAAGGGTAGTGTCCTAGGCCTCTAGACGATGGGGTCATAACCTTTGGACTTCCGTCTCTTGAAAACATTGGTGGAGGTAAGCAGGATCGAACTGCTGACCTCTTGCATGCCATGCAAGCGCTCTCCCAGCTGAGCTATACCCCCTCTTTAACACTACTTTATTTAGAAGCAGTGTTTGTTTCCAAGCCTCAAATTATAGTGTTGATTTCAAGCTGTTTTCAATCTGCTGATAACTTTTTCACGATTAAAAAGTTCAAGCATCGCATCCAGCGACGGCGTATGCGCATTTCCCGCCACCAACACCCGCACCGGCATTGCCAAATGGGGCATTTTCAAGCCACAGGCTGTCAGCACTTCTTTAATGACAACAGAAATACTTGCCTTGTCCCAGGCGCAGGCTGCCAGTTTGTCAGCCAACATCGCCAGCGCCGGTTTAACCGCGTCTGTCACATGCTGTGCCACATCGGCTGCTGCGGGCTGCACGTCGGTGTAAAACACCGCTGCCCAGTCGGCCAGCACCACGGTGGTGTCGCAGCGGTCTTTGAACAGCGCGCAAATAAGCGACAGGCGTTCGTCCGAAGCAATGCCGCGTTTGTGCAAGTGCGCCTGCACCAAAGGCGCCAGCACCTCGTCAGGCGTGATCTTGATGTGTTGGCCATTGACCCAGCGCAGCTTGGCCTCGTCAAACTGCGCGGCACTCTTGCCCAGGTGATCCAGGTTGAACCACTCCAGGAATTGCGCCCGGCTGAAAATTTCGTCGTCGCCATGACTCCAACCCAAACGCGCCAAGTAATTCACCATGGCATCCGGCAGGTAACCTTCTTCACGGTATTGCGTCACTGGCTTGGCGCCGTTGCGCTTGCTCATTTTTTCGCCCAGCTCATTGAGCACGGTGGGCAAATGGGCATACACCGGGGGCTCTTTGCCCAACGCCTCGAAGATGTTGATCTGGCGCGGCGTGTTGTTGACATGGTCGTCGCCACGGATCACATGGGTGATGGCCATATCCAGGTCATCCACCACCACACAAAAGTTGTAGGTGGGGGTGCCGTCAGGGCGGGCAATCACGAGGTCATCAAGCTCGTCATTGCTGATCTCAATGCGGCCTTTCACTTTATCCTCCCACACCACTGAACCACCCTGCGGGTTCTTGAAGCGCAACACCGGTGGCACGCCTTCTGGAATCAGGGGTAAGGTTTTGCCGGGCGCAGGACGCCAGGTGCCGTCATAGCGTGGCTTTTCTTTAGCCTCGGTCTGGCGCTCACGCAACGCATCAAGCTCTGCCATGCTCATGTAGCAAGGGTAAACATGGCCCGCTGCGATCATTTCCGCCAGCACCGCTTTGTAGCGGTCCATGCGCTGCATTTGGTAGAACGGGCCTTCGTCGTAGTCCAGGCCCAGCCAGCTCATACCTTCAATGATCACATCGACCGCCGCCTGGGTTGAGCGGTCCAGGTCGGTATCTTCAATGCGCAAAATAAAGTCGCCACCGGTCGAGCGGGCAAACGCCCAAGGGTACAGCGCCGAGCGGATGTTGCCCAGGTGAATGAAGCCGGTGGGCGACGGTGCGAAACGGGTACGGGTTTTGGTCATTGCAGTGAATCGAGTTGTTGCAGGCCGCGTGTCAGGTCGGCTTTGATGTCGTCAAGATGCTCCAGGCCTACGGCGATGCGGATCAGCTCTTGGCCAATACCAGCGGCTTGTCGCTGGCCCTCAGACAAGCGGCCATGCGATGTGGTGGCGGAGTGGGCAATGGTGGTTTTGGTGTCGCCCAAATTGGTGGTCACCGAGCACACCAAGGTGCTGTCAATCACATGAAACGCGCGCCTGCGGCCTTGCTCAGCGCCCAATGCGCGCACATCAAATGACACCACGGCGCCGCCCAAGCCACTTTGCTGGCGCATGGCCAAGGCGTGCTGCGGGTGCGAAGCCAGGCCGGGGTAATAGACTTGCGCCACGTTCGGCTGGGCTTGCAACCATTGGGCCAGGGCCAGCGCACCGTCGCACTGCGCGCGCATGCGAATGGCCAGGGTTTCCATACCTTTGGTCACGACCCAAGCGTTGAACGGTGACAGCACCATGCCCGCTGTGCGGTTGATGGGCCAAAACACGTCATTGACATATTTCTGGCTGCAACAAATCGCGCCTGCGACCACCCTGCCCTGACCGTCCAGGTATTTGGTGCCGGAGTGAATCACGAAGTCCGCACCAAACTCAATCGGGCGTTGCAATGCAGGCGTGCAAAAACAGTTGTCCACGGCCAGCAATGCACCACCCGTGTGTGCTGTTTCTGCCAATGCTGCGATGTCGCAAATATCAGTCAGCGGGTTGGTCGGTGTTTCGGCAAACAACAGTTTGGTATTGGGCTTGAGCGCCGCGCGCC
Organism: Burkholderiales bacterium; assembly: GCA_038213665.1. GTDB lineage: Bacteria > Pseudomonadota > Gammaproteobacteria > Burkholderiales > Burkholderiaceae_C > Rhodoferax. The sequence continues at coordinate 2,592 of JBBQSS010000195.1, forward strand.
ATTGCGCCACGTCAGTTTGCGACACAAAGGTGGTCTCAACGCCAAACTTGGCAAACTCAACCGCGAACAAGCGCAAGGTGGAGCCAAACACCGACTGCGAGCACACCACATGGTCGCCCGCGCGCAGCAGGCCCATGCCCAGCAACAGGATGGCAGACATACCGCTTGAGGTGGCCATCGCGGCCTCTGTTCCCTCCAGTGCGGCAAGGCGCTGTTCCATGCCCGTCACTGTGGGGTTGCCGACGCGGGTGTAGGTATAGCCGTCTTCCTCGTTGGCGAAACGCTTGCGGGCCGTTTCGGCATCAGGCTGGACAAAACTGCTTGTCAGGTACAGGGCTTCCGAGTTCTCGCCGTACTGGCTGCGTTCGATACCCGTGCGCACCGCCAGGGTGTCGCGGTGCAGGTTGTCAGGGAGTTTTTTTACCGTCATGGTCAGTCTTCATGGTTGGGCAGGGCCAGACGGGAGGTTTCCTCCTGGTTTTCATCGCCACCGACCCGACTTCGGCCAAGCCTGGCAATGTCAGCCTGGGTGATGTCACCCGTCACGTAAATGCCGTCAAAACACGAGGCATCAAAGTTCTTGATGTTCGGGTTGAGCGAGCCAATGGCTTTTTTCATGCCGTCCACGTCCTGGTAAATCAGCGCGTCGCAGCCAATGAGTTCGCGTACTTGCTCTACTGTGCGGTTGTGTGCCACCAACTCTTGCGGTGTGGGCATGTCAATGCCATACACATTGGGGTAACGCACCGGCGGCGCCGCACTGGCCATGTACACCTTGCGCGCACCGGCGTCACGCGCCATCTGCACAATCTCTCTGGACGTGGTGCCGCGCACGATGGAATCATCCACCAGCAACACGTTGCGGCCCTTGAACTCGCTGGCGATCACGTTGAGCTTTTGGCGCACCGATTTTTTGCGCACTGATTGTCCGGGCATGATAAAGGTGCGACCCACGTAACGATTTTTCACAAACCCTTCACGGTACGGCAAACCCAGCAATTGCGCCAGTTGCGCGGCGCTGGGGCGGCTTGATTCCGGGATCGGGATCACCACGTCAATTTCATTAGGCGGCACGGTGGAAATGACGCGCTTGGCCAAGGCTTCGCCCAGGTTCAGGCGCGCCTGATAGACCGAGATGCCGTCCATTACCGAATCAGGCCGGGCCAGGTACACAAATTCAAAAATGCAGGGGTTGTGCACTGGGTTCTCAGCGCATTGCTGGCTGTGAATGTTGCCTTGTAGGTCAATGAACACCGCTTCACCGGGCTCGACATTGCGCTCGAAACGATGCTCGGTGCCCTCCAGCGCCACAGATTCGCTGGCCAGCATCCAGGTGCCAGCGCTGCGACCCAGGCACAGCGGGCGAATCCCGAACGGGTCACGAAACGCCAGCACCCCATGCCCGGCAATCACCGCAATCACCGCATAAGAGCCCCGAACGCGCTTGTGGACCTTGCGCACGGCCTCAAAGACATCGGCGGGCGTCAACGCCGTGCCACGGGTGGTGGCGTCAATTTCATGCGCCAGCACATTGAGCAACACTTCGGAATCGCTTTCGGTGTTGATGTGGCGGTGGTCGGCGTTGAACAGCTCGGCTTTCAAGGCGTGGGCGTTGGTCAGGTTGCCGTTGTGCACCAGCACAATGCCAAAAGGGGCGTTGACATAAAAAGGCTGCGCCTCTTCTTCACTGAAGGCGTTGCCGGCGGTGGGATAACGCACTTGGCCCAAGCCGCAATTACCCGGCAGCGAGCGCATGTTGCGGGTACGAAACACGTCACGCACCATGCCTTTGGCCTTGTGCATGAAGAACTTGCGCTCCTGCTGGGTGACGATACCCGCAGCGTCCTGGCCACGATGCTGCAACAGCAACAGCGCGTCGTACAGGAGCTGATTCACCGGGGCGTTACTGACAACACCAACAATTCCACACATAAATTTCCAATCTTTTCAACGACTTTTTTAACGACTAATTCAAGGACTTTTCTAAGTACTTCTTCAGGTGGGCAAAAATTTCTCAAGGTCACCCGGCAGCGCAGGCTTCAGGCCCTTGAGCACCGAGACGGCCACCCCCGCACCCACTGACGCTTGCCAGGCCAGGCTGGATTTCATCGGGGTCAGACCCACCAGCACGGTCGCCAACAGCAGCAACAACACGCCGCGAATCGACCCAAACAGCGCGCCCAGCGCCCGATCCACTGGACGCAAACCCACGGCCACCGCAAGTTTTTTAACCAACACGGCCACCAAACTTCCAAGCATCACGACGACGACAAACACCAGCGCAAAGCCAGCGGCATAACGCATCGTGTCATTGGCGATTGGCAAATAATGAGCCGCATCGTGCGCCAACCACTGCGCCAGCACAAAAGCCCCGATCCAGCTCAGCAGCGACAAGACTTCAAACACCAGCCCGCGCCATGCACCTAGCACCATGGACAGCAACAGCACTGCGGCAAAAATCCAGTCCAGCGCAGGCATGGCCACCGCACTAAAGCGTCAGCAACGCAGCTGGCAGATTCAGCTTTTTGATCTTTTCAGCCGATTTTTCTGCCTCAGCCCTCACGGCAAACGGCCCCACCCGAACGCGAATGCGCTTGCCATCTTTGGTTTCAGCCACATGGGTGTAAGTTTTCAGGCCGGCGCGCTCAAGCTTCAGGCGCACCTCCTGCGCACGCGCGGCATCGGCAAAGGCCCCAACCTGCACCACAAATCGACCCTCTTTGGGTGCTGGTGCAGCCACAGTTTTGCCTTCAAGCAAGGCCAGTGCTTTGGCGGACTCTTCGGGCTTGGCTGCCATACCACTGGCATCAGGCTTGACCGGCTTGGGCACTTTTTTTTCTTCTTTTTTTATAGCTACTTCCGCTTTATTTACGGGCGCTAGAGGCCGATTCTCTTCAGCCGTCTCGGTGATGACCCCCGGCTCGTCATCAGGCAGCGCAGCCTGAGCGGAATTGTCCAAAGTGGGTTCTGCCACTGGCGCCTGCACAGCTTGCGGGGCAGCCGGCAAGGCCGCCACCGGAGCACCTGGGAACGTAAGCGGCCCCACCTTGCTGCGGTCAGGAATGTCGATGGGGGTGTCGACCGCGATCGGGCGTGGCTGCTTGTCAAACAACAGCGGAAAGCCAATCACCCCCAGCAGCACCAGCACGCTGGCCCCGACCAGACGGTACTTGGCGCGCTGGCGGATGGCCTCAACACTTTGCGGTGGCGGGGGCGCACTGGCGGACTCGTCGGCAGCTTTGCGAAACTTGAAGAAAGCCATGCTGGATCAGTCGGTAGAA
>JBBQSS010000196.1:0-5870 GCA_038213665.1 Burkholderiales bacterium
ATACCCATCTGACTTGTCTTTTTGTCCATCTGCTGCGTTGCAAAAACGGTTGTATAGCTCGCTATACGCCCATTTTTACGCCTTGCAGCTGAACAAAAATCCTACGTCATCTGGGCATATTTATTCTTGGAAATCACCTAAAGGCCACGCAACTATTTTGAAAATTAAGATGGCATGCATAGTGCCAGATAATTTATCTGAAACCGCTTAACGACGCTGGCCGGCGCGCCGACCGATAAATTGAACCGATTACGCACGCGCACCGACCCCGCAACCAAGGAATAACGACCATGATGAAAAAACCAACGCCCCAGCTTACCGTTTTACTGGCCGCACTCAGCCTCGCCCTGGGCGCTCAAGCCAAAGACTGGCCCGCCCCGGTCAAGGCCCTTGAAGCCCAGGGTGTCGAGGTGATGGGCACTTTTGAAGCCCCCGGCGGGCTGACCGGCTATGCCGGCATGATTCGCCAGCAACCGCTGGCCATCTACGTCACCCCGGATGGCAAGCAAACCATCGTTGGCACCACATGATCGACGGCAAAGGGGTGGAGTTAAGTCAGGAACCGTTGAACCGCCTGGTGAATCAACCCATGACCGAGAGGACCTGGAAACAGCTAGAAGGCAGCACCTGGATTGCCGATGGCGCCAAGAGTACCCCGCGTGTCATTTACACCTTTACCGACCCGAACTGCCCGAACTGCAACAAGTTCTGGAACGATGCCAGGCCCTGGGTCAAGGCCGGCAAGGTTCATATCCGACATGTCATGGTGGCCATCCTCGGACCCACCAGACCGGGCAAGGCGGCAGCGCTGCTTTCTGCCCCTGACCCGCAGGCGGTACTGACCCAACACGAACAGCAAAGCGGCGGTGGCGTCAAGCCCCTGGCGCAGACCTCACCCAAAGTCAGCGCACAACTCAACACCAACTACAAGTTGATGCAGCAACTGGGCTTTGCAGCCACCCCGGCAATTCTTTACAAGGATGATGACCGCTACCTGAAAGGCATGAGTGGTGCGCCATCGGGGACATGCTGAATCGAATATTGGGTCCGCGCTGATACCGCCTGCGACGCTTCACACGGCTCAACTTGCTGACAGTCTGCAGCAAGGCGTTTTGAGACGGCATTTACTTGCACAGATCGAGAATGCGCTCTGGTTGCGGGCAGGCCTTGGTTGACTGTGATTTCACTTGGGTTTCCAGCTTGCGTGCGCCTGGAATACAAGAGTGGAGTTCACGCGCCGTGGGGCCGTAATAAAACCATCCACGCCCCAGATCCGGTAACTTCATTTCGACCTCGCGCCACTTGGGGTGACCTTTTTCTTGCAGCGTCAGGAAGTTTTGGCAAAGCGCGCGCGCCATACCGCGAAGGTGACGCTCGGTGTCCTTCCGCTGGAAATTGAAGGTCACCATAAACGCTTTGACCGCCAGGCCCGGGATATCGGCCGTCAATAGATTGGGGTAATGGCTGGCCTTCACATTGGCTGCAAAGTAGGTTTTTAGAACCGCCGCACTGGATGGATGGGTCGGGTCAAACTTGAGCAGTTTGATAAGTTTGCGCGACTCTGGCTTCATGTCAACAAGCAGTTTGGCTGGTTGACCCGCGACAACGGCAACCACGTCAACGGTGTTGTCTGTGACCAGCTTGGCGAGAGCCTCCTCGTTGGCCAGAAAACTGGCGTTTGCTTCGGGCATCGGCCCGCCAAACATCAAGCGGTAAAGCGTTGCCGAAGTCAGCGCGGTGCCACTTCCTGACTCACCCGCGTTGATCTTGGCACTCTTGATCTCATGGATGTAGTTCAGCTCGGAGTCTGCGCGCACGATAAAGTAGATTTCCTCGTTGTAGAGCGGCATGATCACGCGAAGCGGCCGAATCAGGGCGCCAGCGGCGGCGTTTCCACCCGCAGCGATGTCGAGGTAGGACTGATAAACATCCGACTGCACCAAAGCCAGTTTGACATCTGGCTCATAGCGCAAGCGCCGAACATTCTCGGCTGATCCGGCCGAAGGCAATGCATCGAGTTTGATGTTTGCCGAGGGCGCAACAAACTGGGCGAGATCACGGCCGATTTTGATGTAGGTCCCCCGCTCAGAAGCGGTCACTATTTTGTAGTCCACAGCGGCAGCTGCCGCCCATACGTGACAACACACAGCCACCGCCAGCAGTGTTTTTGAGATCAGTTTGAGCATGTTATGGTTTCTCCTGTCCGTTTTCTGGATTGCACAACCCCAGTGTGACCAACGCTGGCACACACTCATTCCCCAGTGGCGGAACGCGTCGCGTGACTGTTTCGGAATCTGTTGCGGGTAATGAAGGAATCCGTGGTGGGCTGCCCGCGTTGGGTGGAATGGCCTTCGATACTTTGCCCGTGAGGTTTGCCGCCACGGCGGTTGTGCCGGGTGTGGCGGCTGCTGTCACCACGACATCGTCCTGTGGTGCCTCGGCAGGCGCTGCAGGCGTCAGGGGTGCAGTGGGTGCCATTTGAGCAAGTGGCTTGGTCTCTGGTGTCAGAACGGTTTTCCCTGGTTGGCGCGCGTACAGATAGGCCGAAACGGCCAGCAATACAAGCAGGAACGCTGCCCCCCACATCAGCCAGCCGCCTCGGTACATGGCAGCCGCTGTCGCTGTGTCAAGTTTTGTTTTTTCGTGCGACCGTTCAATGACTGTGGGCGTCAAATCCTGACGACGCAGCACTGCCTTTGCAGGGGTGATGGTGGCCTGGCCCAAGACTGGCGAAGTTTGCGCCGTAGCCAGCGCGCCGGGTGTGGCGGCTGCATCAGGTTCGGGCATCTGATGCAAGGGGAAAGGTGTGTCGCACTTATAGCAGTGCGTCGCCATCCTGTTGTCCACTGCGTCGCAGTGGAGGCAGGGCTGCAGGTTCAACTGCGCGGCGCAACTGTTACAAAAACTGGCCCCTTCCGGGTTGATGTGATGGCAGAAGAGGCATGTGAAAGGGGTTATCGACGACATCTAAGTCCCTGGCCTTGGGATCGCGCGGGTGGTTTTTGTCATTGCCACAACTGATTTCTCAAAATCGTTCCCAAGCGCGCCCTGCATTGATGCTGACTCCCGAACAGCGTGGATCCGACGGTCAGGGCGCTGATGAGTTTTTCTGGCATGGTTTCCTTGTCAACAAAAGAGCCTGTGCCGCGCGTCCTGGCACCCAGTCGGTAATGGCACTCTGGACGCGCTTGATCATGGTTTGTCTTGCTCCTGCTCCGCCTCGAAAAGCAGGGTGGCCAGCGAGGTCAGGCCCTCCTTCTGGGCAGCTGCGGAAATTTCTTCGAGGGATGCCCCACCGTCAATCAGCTTTGCTGTCTCGCAATCAGGCGGCAAATCTCTGCGAAACTCCTGAATGCGGCTGGTGAGTACACCGGCCACATGCGCATCGCTGTCCAGACCAGCGTTGGCACGGCCACCTTCCTCGCCCGCTTCGAACAGTGCACCAGCCAGTGCGTGCAGCCCTTCCTCCGTGGCACAAGTGGAAATTTCTTCGGGTGGCGCACGACGTGCAATGGCAGCCGCAGTCCGGCTGTCAGCCGGCAAGGTGCCGCTGAAAGACGCAAGAATTTGATCGATTATGTCCATGGTTGCCCTTTGCTGTGATGAAAGAAGTGAAGCAAAGTTACGCCAAATTCGTACTGAGTCCTTCAGGCGAGACTGACCGACGCATGGTCACCAACTGACCCAACAGCTGCGCGCTTCAACACCGAAATTCTGTTCGGGGTAGATCGACCCATGCGTGAGAATTCGCAAACGAATGAACGCTTGCGCCAAATTGACGACCTGAAGCTTGCTTTATCCTAGATTTCTTAGCTGGATGCGTCGCGCTTTTACCCAAAAGCTGACATGGATCAACGCTGAAAAACGCCATGTCCATCGCGACTTGCTGAACCAAATGAGCGGTCAACTGAGGAATCTAGCTTTATGGTCAGAACTTGCCGTTTGCAACCGTCGGGTCACCGCCGCACCGCAGTCACGGTTTTTCGCACCACAACCCGCCTCCGCGCACCCCTCAACCCACTCCCGCCACGTCCCAAAGTCTCGTCCCTGAGGTGTCCAGGTGCGTCAAATACACCCGCACCTCAAATTCGAGCTGGTGGTAGCGCGGCTCCATGTGGGCGCACAAGCTGTAAAAGGCCTTGTCATGCTGGCGCTCTTTCAGGTGGGCCAGCTCGTGCACGGTGATCATTCGCAAAAATTCATCGGGCACGGTCTTGAACATTGAGGCAATACGGATTTCGCGCTTGGCCTTGAGTTTGTTGCCCTGCACGCGTGACACCGTGGTGTGGGTGCCCAGCGCGTGGCTGACCACTTGCAGCTTGCTGTCAAAGGCCACTTTGCTGACCGGCTCGGCGCCGCGCAGGTACTCGGTTTTCAGGGCTTGCACGTAGTCAAACAGCGCCCGGTCGGTGCGCACTGTGTGCGCTTGCGGGTACTTGGTGGTCAGCCAGTCGGCCACCTTGTTGTGCTGCTGCAGCTCAAGCACCTGCGCCAAGGTGGCGGCAGGGTAGCCGTGCAGGTATTTCATGGGGGCCATGCGTGCCTCAAGAATGCTATATATTAAATAGCTGCTTGCGCACTATTTATAAGGGCTAGAGGCCAATTATGCTTAAACTTCCCGGCGCAGGGCCGGGAACAGGATCACATCGCGGATGCTGCTGCTGTCGGTCAGCAACATCATCAGCCGGTCCAGCCCCACGCCACAGCCGCCGGTGGGTGGCATGCCGTATTCCAACGCGCGGATGAAGTCGTGGTCGTAGTACATGGCTTCGTCGTCGCCACTGTCTTTGGCGGCCACCTGGGCCTGGAAGCGGGCGGCTTGTTCTTGCGCATCGTTCAACTCGCTGAAGCCGTTGCCGAATTCGCGCCCGGTGATGTACAGCTCAAAGCGCTCGGTGACCTCGGGGCGGCTGTCGTTGGCGCGGGCCAGCGGCGAGATTTCGGTCGGGTGCTCCATGATGAAGGTCGGCTGCCACAGCTTTTCTTCCACGGTTTCTTCAAAGTAAAACACTTGCAGGCTGGGCAGGCTGCGTGAGGAAATGTGGTGTTTGGCTTCGGTGATACCCAGTTTGGGCAGCACGGAGCGCAACCAATCGGCGCTGTCGACCTTTAAGCCGGAGCCGTCGTCAAGCATCTGGCCCGCTTCGGTGTATTTGCAGATGGCTTCATGGATGGTCAGGCGCTCAAAGGGCTGCGCCAGATCAACCGGCTTGCCGGCGTAGCTCAAGTGCAAGGTGCCCAAGGCTTTCTGGGCGGCATCGCGCACCAGCGCTTCGGTGAAGGTCATCAAATCCTGGTAGTCCCAATACGCCGCGTAGAACTCCATCATGGTGAACTCGGGGTTGTGGCGCACGCTGATGCCTTCGTTGCGAAAGCTGCGGTTGATCTCAAACACCCGCTCAAAGCCACCGACGATCAGGCGCTTCAAATACAGCTCGGGCGCAATGCGCAAAAACATTTGCTGGTCCAGCGCGTTGTGGTGCGTGGTGAAGGGTTTGGCGTTGGCGCCGCCCGGAATCGGGTGCAGCATGGGGGTTTCAACTTCCAGAAAGTCGTGCGCCACCATGAACTCGCGAATGCCGCTGACGGCCTTGCTGCGCGCCACAAAACGCTTGCGGGTGTCTTCGTCAGTCATCAGGTCGACATAACGCTGGCGGTACTTGACCTCCTGGTCTGCCATGCCGTGAAACTTGTCGGGCATCGGGCGCAGGCTTTTGGTCAGCAACCGGATGCTGCTGGCATGGATCGACAGCTCGCCGGTTTTGGTCTTGAACACCAGTCCCTCGGCCGCCACGATGTCGCCCAGGTCCCAGTGTTTGAAGCCGGCGTACACGTCAGCGCCTACGTCTTCGCCCTTGATGTAGATCTGG
>JBBQSS010000197.1:0-5848 GCA_038213665.1 Burkholderiales bacterium
CCCATCTGACTTGTCTTTTTGTCCATCTGCTGCGTTGCAAAAACGGTTGTATAGCTCGCTATACGCCCATTTTTACGCCTTGCAGCTGAACAAAAATCCTGCGTCATCTGGGCATATTTATTCTTGGAAATCACCTAACCAGTAAAGTCGTCGGCCCATCTGCAACCAAGGTCAGGCGACAGCTTCCAGCCTGCGGGCCAATGGCGTCAGCGGTCGCCTCAATCTGCCTGACCCAACATTTCTTTGGTCACCAGCGTGATGCCAGACTCTGTGACACGAAAGCGCTTTTTATCTTCCACCGGGTCCACACCAATCACCATGTCATCAGGAATGATGCAGTTTTTGTCCACAATACATTTCTTCAGTACGCAGTGCCGTCCCACCTGGACGTTGGGCAACACCATCGAGTCTTCGATGGTGGTGAAGCTGTGTACATGCACCCCCGAGAACAACATCGACCTGCGCACCGTGGCACCACTGATGATGCAGCCGCCTGCGACCATTGAATCCACGGCCTGACCACGGCGGGTCTCATCGTCAAACACAAACTTGGCCGGTGGCGTTTGGGGCTGCCAGGTCCAGATGGGCCAGTTTTCCGCATACAGATTCAGGTCAGGCGTGACTTGCACCAAGTCCAGGTTGGCCGCCCAGTAGGCGTCCAGCGTACCCACATCGCGCCAATAGGCTGCCTTGCCGGGCTCCAAGACACAACTGTCGGCAAAGTTCTGGGCGTAGGTTCGGTAGTTGGCCACGCAATGCGGAATGATGTCCTTGCCAAAATCATGGCTGGAGTTGGGGTCTTCGGCATCGCGCTGCAATTGTTCACACAAAAAACTGGTGTTGAACACATAAATGCCCATGCTTGCCAGCGCCTTGTCGGGGTGGCCGGGCATGGGCCGGGGCTGAGCCGGCTTTTCGGCGAAGTCCACAATGCGACCCTCTTCATTGACCGACATGATGCCAAAACTGCTGGCCTCTGCCAGCGGCACCTCAATGCAAGTCACTGTGAGGTCGGCCTTGCGGGCCACATGCGCCGCCAGTACCCGGCCGTAGTCCATGCGGTAGATGTGGTCGCCTGACAAAATCAACACATATTCGGGCCTGGCGTGGTTGATTTCACGCAGGTTCTGGTACACGGCATCGGCCGTGCCCTGGTACCAATGCGCTTTGTCCGACTGCTGCTGCGCTGGCATGATCTCGATAAATTCGTTCAAGCGCCCGTCCAGAAAACTCCAACCCAGTTGCAAATGCCGGATCAGGCTTTGTGCCTTGTACTGCGTGGCCACGCCCACCCGGCGCACGCCGGAGTTGACGCAATTCGACAAGGTGAAGTCAATGATGCGGAATTTGCCGCCAAACGGCACCGCTGGCTTGGCGCGAAAGTCGGTCAGTTCATGCAGACGGCTGCCGCGCCCCCCCGCCAAAATCATGGCGAAGGTGTTGCGTGTCAGTTGGCTGACAAAACGCGGGTCATGCGATCTGCGTTTGTCGTCGTTTATTTGTTGATGCTTAGTCAAGGTTGCTCTCCCGTAAAGTTAAAAACAATTCAAGGTAAACACAAGAGGCCGCGCGACTCAGGCCGGTACTGCGCCAAAGTTCTCGGGCATCTGGATGGCCACCACCTCGCCTCGGGCAGTCGCCACGCCTGCGGCATACACGGTGCTTTCAATCACCACCTTGCGGCCCTTGATTTCTTTCACCCGACCCCGAATTTCCAGAGTTTCTGAAATGGGTGTGGGCTTCAAATAATCGACGTGCAGCGAGCCGGTGACAAAGCGAAACGCGGGCAGCGTGTCCATGTCACGCCCCTCTTGCCGGTACATGGCAGCTGCTGCAGTGCCAGTGCTGTGGCAATCAATCAAAGAGGCCAGCAAACCGCCATAAGTAAACCCCGGCACTGCAGTGTGGAAGGACTCAGGCGTGAAACGGGTCACGGTCTCATCACCATCCCAAAACGTCTTGATGCGGTGACCGTGGTCGTTTTTGGCGCCGCAGCCATAACAGTGCGACAGGTTTTCCGGGTAACAGTCTTGAAATGCCTTCACGTTGTCTCCTCAGGGTTAAATACTACTTATTTGATAGCTGTCTGCGCTTTATTTAAAAGGGCTAGATGCCGATTTCTTATAAATTTTTAGTGTGGTCAGTGGTCCACATGCAACTTGGCGTGAATGCTCTGGGTGGTGCGCCACACCACCCACAACACCACCGGCACCAGAGCGCCGGCCGCCATTTCTGGGTTAATCGGCACACCTGCCGCCTTGAGCGCCTTGCCGCCATACAACAGCAAGCTGATCACGTAATACGAGATGGCGGCAATCGACAGGCCTTCCACCGTGCTTTGCAGACGCAGCTGTGTTTCCTGCCCATGGGTGAGTTTTTCAAGCAGCTGCTGGTTTTGTACCTCGGTGGCAATGTCCACCCGGGTGCGCAGCAAGTCACTGGCGCGCGCCACCCGCTCGGACAAGGACGCTAGGCGTTGCTCAGTAGCCGCCACCGTGGCCATGGCGGGCGAGAGCCGCCGCTGCATGAATTCACCAATGGTTTGTGTGCCCGGAATGGCTTTCTCACGCAACTCCTTGATGCGCTGGTTCACCAGCGTGTAGTAGGCCTTTGTGGCGGAAAAGCGGTACACATTTTCAGCCGTGGCACGCTCCACGCCGGCTGCCAGCGACACCAGGTTGTCTAGCAGGTCCTGGTCTGATGCCGATTTGTTTTCCAGTTGCGCGGTGATTCGGGCCAGCGCAGCCTCAGACTGCGCCAGCATGGGCCCAAGCACCTTGGTCACCGGCAAGCCGCGCAGCGCCATCAGGCGGTAGGTTTCCAACTCAAGCAAGCGCGCAGCAATGCGGCCCGCGCGGGTCTGGCTGGTGCCCTCGGGGGCAATCACCAGCATGCGCTCAAAACCGTCGTCTTGCAGGCGGAACTGGGTCAGCGCCCAGGAATGCCCCATCGGGTGAACGTAACCATGCCGGTTGTCGGGCTCGGTGATTTGCTCTGTGCTGCTGGCGGCGTTGCTGCCCATGAGTGAGGCCACCACTGTGCGCCCGCCCAGCCAGTTGACGGCTTGCGCCATCAAGGCCGGGGCCTCGTTCAGCGATGCGTTCACCATGACCAGTTGCACCGCCGCCACCGTGCGCCCGGGTATATTGGCCAGCCACTGGGTTGGCAGCACCAACCCGTTGAGCAAATCTGGCTCACACGCACCCAGCGCCGCATGGGGCTGCAATGGCTGCACGATCGAGTAGCGGGTAAATTCGGTGTGGCGCTCCCACTTGACAGAAAAGCCCGACAGCCGCAGGCGCAAAAAGTTGTCCTGCAAATCTTCCGGCGTCAACGCGGCTTGGCCAGGCAAGCCGTTCAGGTGCGCACATTCAAGCTCGCGGCTGATGCCCTCGTTGAGCACCGCCACATAAACAATCAGCGCAGGCAGCCGGATGCGCGCCGACGGCCGGGCGTGCACCTCGTTGTGCAGAACGGCACGTTGCGGGTCATCTGCAGGCAGCAGTGGCAGCGTGCCTGAAGCTGATTTACAAGGCGTGACGATGTGCATGCAGGTATTTTGCCGTCAACCCGAACGCAAATTCTTAAAAAAATGCATTAAAGTTAACTTGTACAAATAAGAAAGAGACACATGACACCCACTTCATCACCCCACCGCTCGCACACATTGAACCGTAGCCGCCGCGCCTTCATTGGCGCCGGTCTGGTCGCTGGCACCGTCGGCCTGATCGCTTGGCCCGAAGCCAAAGTGCTGGCGCAGCAAGTCGCAGACTTCATTGAAGGTACCCCCATGCCTGACATTGCGCCAGTGCAACTCTCCAAACATGTGTGGGTGATTTTTGCCACAGATGGTTTCCCCACCCCCGAGAACCGCGGCATGATGTCCAACGTGACATTTGTCGTGACCAGCGCGGGTGTGGTGGTGCTGGATTCAGGAAGCTCGGTGCAAATTGGCCGCATGGCTATTCGGATGATCAAAAAAGTGACGCCGTTGCCAGTGATTGCGGTCTTCAACACCCACTTCCACGGTGACCACTGGCTGGGCAACCACGCCTTTGTTGAAGCCTATGGTGAGCAACTCCCAATCCACGCACTGGCCGGCACCACGAAGGAAATCCAGGGCTATGAAGGCAACCTGTGGCGCAGCCTGATGGAGCGCTGGACCAACCAGGCCACCGCAGGCACCAAGGTGGTCGCCCCCAATACCGAAGTCAAACACGGGCAAACGCTGCAGTTTGGTGACATCACCTTCAAATTGCATTTTTATGGCAAAGCACACACCTCTGCCGACCTGTGCATCCAGGTGGTGCAAGACAAGGTCACCGCCGTAGGTGACATTGCCATGGCCAACCGCATTGCCAACATTGACGACGGCTCCTACCCCGGCACGTTCAAGTATTTCAAGGAACTAGCCGCAGCGGCAGGCGATCAGCTCTTGTTACCGGGCCATGGCGAGGCCCGGCACGACCTGCTTGAGACCTATGGCAAATTCCTCTCGGGCATTTGGGAGCCCTGCCTGCAAGCCGTCAAGGACGGCAAGACCGAGGCGCAAGCCAAAGTCATGGTGCTTGCCGATCCGCGCGTGGCCAGTCGGGCCAAGACCATGCAGGGCTTTGATTCAAACATTGGCAAATACATCAGCCTGGCCTACCTTGAGGCCGAAAAAGAAGCTTTTTAGGTCTCGTTGTCTTTGCCTGCACCAAGCTGATCGCCCATCCAAATGATCTTAGTCTTGTTCTTTTTGATCGGCGTCACGTTGACTTTCTTCCTTGCGCCTGATTGGCCTGTGGCTGCTACTTTGCTGGTGCCCTTGGCGGTGGTTCTGCTCGGACGATTGGCACTTTTCTGGTCTCACGGCAACGCAAAATAAAAATGAGCAGCCAGGTTGTTGGCACCCGCAGGAACAGCTTCGTTTGGCCGGGTGACTTACTCAACCCGGTTGCGTCCCAAGGCCTTGGCTCTGTACAAGGCAGTGTCCGCATCATTGAGTGCTTTTAGCAAATTTTGCGCGCTGGCATCTACGGCAACGCCAGCACTCAAGGTGACGCTGATCCACTCATCGGCAGCGGCAATGCGCACCTGGGCGGTGCTCGCGCGCAGTCGCTCCGCGACTTCTAAAGCCTGATTCCGGTCGGCACTTGGCAACAACAGCACAAACTCTTCGCCGCCAAAGCGGGCGCACAAGTCGTCTTTGCGTAACGCCTGCCCGATCAAGGTCGCCACCTCGCGCAGCACCTGGTCGCCCATGAGGTGCCCGAACCGATCGTTGATTTTCTTGAAGTAATCCAGGTCGATGGTGACCACGGCGTAGCCCAGACGGCTGGCACGCAAGGCCTGCAGCGCACCATCTGCCAGGGCGTCAAAACCTCGCCGGTTGAGCAAACCCGTCAGCGGGTCACGTTGCGCCACCTCACGCTGCGCTAGTTCGGCTTGTTTGGCCACTGACACATCGCGCTCAATGGCCACAAAGTGCGTGACTTTGTCACTGTATTCTTGCAGCGGGAATATGGAAATGTCGAGCCAGTAGGGCGAACCATGCTTGTTGTAATTGAGCAGCGTCTCTCGCACCGGCTGCTGCGCCGCCAGCGCCGTGCGGATGCGATCCAGAGCGGCCCGGTCGGTGCCCTCGCCCTGCAAAATGCGCGGGGTCTTGCCAATCACCTCGTGTTGGTCATAACCACTCAACTGGCAAAACGCGTCGTTCACATAAGGTGATTTCCTGCGAAAAATATACCCGTCTGACTTGTCTTTTTGTCCATCTGCTGCGTTGCAAAAACGGTTGTATAGCTCGCTATACGCCCATTTTTACGCCTTGCAGCTGAACAAAAATCCTGCGTCATCTGGGCAT
>JBBQSS010000198.1:0-5833 GCA_038213665.1 Burkholderiales bacterium
CCGGCGCGCCAGGCCGCTTCAACGTGTTGCGCAAATGTGTTTGGTTGTTCTTGCATGTCCACTTTCCCATCTGAGTTGAGATGGCGCAAGCTTGCCAACGTTGGCGGTGATTTACAAGGTTGGGGTTTATGGAGCGCTTACGAACTATGTGTTTGAGATGGTTGACACCACCCCACAATTGACCATTAAAAACATCAATGATTCCGCTGGGAATTCAAAAGACGGGGTGTACAACTTGAATACAGCTGATACCCGTGCATTTACAGTTAGTGGCAGTAGCAAGCCATTTATGACCTGTAATAACCAAGACGCCACCAATAGCAACGCATATTGCCTGCGTAATGCAACTACATGGAGCATGACAGGCATCACCAATTTCCCACCCGGGGTCGCGTGGTTTGATGGCCCTGTGACCATTAGCGGTACGACCGTGGATTTGAAGAACAGTTTGATAGCCAAAGGCTTGATCACATTGACAAGCAGTGGTCACAAGGATTTGATTGCGCCCAATTTTTCAACGCCAGCCATCGTTTGTGATGGAAATTTTTACCCGACCAATCTCTGTCAAAAAACACCAGCGCCGTCAACCTTCACAACATGGACGGATAGCAGCGGCACTTACACGGGTTTGCCGATCGCCAATATGGCGATATTGACGGAGGGTGGTTTAACATCTTCGGGTTGGACGATTAAGGGTAATGTGATGCTGGGAAGGGGTCTCAACACCGCTGGAGCCACTACCAATATTACCGGTAGCTTGGGTGTCGGCGTCAATGCATCAAGTCCAACCGCAATCACTGCTGGCGGTGTCAATGTGGTAACAACGACACTGTCTGCGAGTCAAGTCTATTTACCGAATGGCAATACCTGCACGTCAGCAACCGGCACCGGTACGGGTACAGGAGCCGGTACAGGTGGCGGGGCGCGCGTGTTCTGGGCACGCTACCTGTAGTGACGACCACCGCACCTTGATATGGATAGGCGTGCGAAAGGTATTGTCAACTTGACCCCCTGTTCTGAATCCCGGGTTCTGAATCCCGGGGTCAGGTCTTGCAATCCAACAAATCAAAATCTGGCATCCACCAACGACATGATCCCTGCGAATTGAAATTCTTGGTGCGCGGTACCACGTCACAACTCGCGACGTCCGGCGTGAAGGGGTCCATCTTCACCGTGCCCTCCTACTGCCCCCATATTCTTTCCTCTGCGTCGCAGCCGCTCGCGGCATGGCGTCACTTGACTTACAATGCGTCTTACTTTTTAGCAGGGCCATACGATGGAAACTGTCACTCTCTCCAGTAAAGGGCAGCTTGTCATACCCAAGGCGGTTCGCGACAACGCGCATGTCGTGGCCGGTTCGCAGTTCGAAGTTCGGTATGTGGACGGTGAGATTCGCTTGCGCCCACTGCCCACGCAAGGCACCACCCAGTTGGACGAAGTCGCTGGCTGTTTGGCCAAACCGGGGCATAAACGCCTGAGCGACGCCAAGGTGCAGACAGCGATTCGGGCCAAGCTGAAGGCCAAGCTGAAGGCCAAGCACACGCCATGATCGCGTTAGACACCAATTTGCTTGCGCGTCTGCTGCTTCAAGACGACACGGTTCAACACGCACGGGTGAAGACGCTGCTCGCCACAGATCAGGTTTTTACAGCGCCGGTGACCGTATTCCTGGAATTGGTCTGGGTGCTTGAGGCAAACGACTGCACCGCCAGCGACATTGCAAGAGGCCTGACCTTGCTGCTGGGTCTTCCCAACTTCAAACCGGAACAGGCGGGCGCAGTACGGGCGGCCATCCATGGCTACACACAGGGCATGGACTTCGCCGATGCGCTGCATCTTGCCCTGAGCGGTGACAGCGATGCGTTCATGACGTTTGATAAGGCTTTTGTGCGCAAGGCGGGCAAGTTAGGCGCTAGTCCTCGCGTGGTGAGCGCGTAAGCCTGGGAATTCCAGGGTCAATTCTTGCAATTCAACAAATCTAAATCTAGTTTTCAGTAGCTGCTTGCGCAGACGAGATAAGGGAAAGAGCCCTTATTTACCTATAAAAATACAACGACTCAGCGCCGTCAAGTAGGTCGAGTTAGCCGAAGGCGTCACCCTCCAAAAGGACCACCCTTGCATGAATGCAAGACCTGACCCCAACGATGCAATCGACAATCAACATCGAGCGCGAAGCATTCTGTAGTGACTGGAATGACGGCATCCGCACTGGGTCATTTGCTTATTTATTTCTCAACATTCTCTAAGGCGAGCGCTTGAAGCGGGTAACGATGGCTAAAACTTTCAAAGTAACGCGTGGCACCTTGGGTCTGGTCAAAAAATACCCCCGCCTTTTGTGGGTCGCGCTGGCGCTGTGGGCCGGTGACTACGGGTATGAGGTCTATATTGCCCGCCCACCTCTGCTCTACCAAGGCGCGCCGCAAGCGGTGTCCGCCTCTAACTGGCACACCTGGTTTCGCATACTCAGAAACCACGGGTTCATGGTGGGGTATTCGGATCTGCGCGGTAACCCCTTGTGGGTGATGTATGCGCTGACCCCGGTGCCACCGGAGGCGCCGCGCTTGAAGCGCCCCAGCCGGTTTGACACCGATTGGCGCAGCTTGAACCGCATTGGCCATGACGATTACGCACGCAGTGGGTACGACCGTGGCCACAACGCACCCAACTACGCGATGAGCAGCTTGAACGGAAACGCCGGGCAGGCCGATAGCTTCTTGATGACAAACATCAGCCCGCAAAGACCCCATTTCAATCAGAAATTCTGGCAGCGACTGGAGGAGGTTGAGATTTCGTTTTTTGCCAAAAATTTTGGCAAAGTGTGGGTCATCACCGGGCCAATTTTTGGCAACAATTCGCAGCGCTTATCCACCTCCTGGCGGGTGGAGGTGCCGACGGCTTTTTACAAAATATACGTGACCGAACCCACCGCCATCCGCCCCATGTTGGCGTTGGCGTTTGTGGTGCCACAGACCGTCAAGGGCAACGAGCCCTTGGCGCAGTTTGTCACCCGCATCAAGGACGTGCAAGCGCAAACCGGGCTGAATTTTCTCGTCGATCTGGACGATAAGACAGAGTCCTATCTAGAAGACGCCATTGATGTGGCCTCGTGGCAATTGAAGGTGGTGAATACAACGCCGTCCCGCTATCGCTGAATCCTGAATCCCGGGATCGGGTCTTGCCCTCCAAGCAACGCCCGTAGCGGGTCAAGCTAGGTCAATCTGCCGCACTGAGCAGCAGTTTCTTGATCGACTTGCATTGGGCTGAAATGCTCTTCTTTCAGTAGCTGCTTGCGCAAACTGCATAAGGGCTAGAGGCCTTTTTCTCGTATAAAACTAGCCCATGCGGGCGAGCATGGCTTCCATGTCTTTGAGCATGCCTTCCAGCGCGGTTTTTTGCGCCTCTTCTGAAGCAGCTTTCACCGGGCGCGCGCAAAGCCGTGGGCAAGGATGCCGCACTCAATATACTTGCGAAAAGCCTTCTCGACGTAGGGTGCCAGGGTGTGGTGGTCGCCCTGAGCCGCCCCACTAATTCCATTTCCATATCAATATGGATATGTCGTTGGTTCGCCTTCGCCGTTAAAGCACTGTCTGCGGCTTCGCGCCTAATCTCCAATCGGTCTAGAAACGCGATGACCCCGTTCGGCCTGCAGCCGATGGCGGCACTCAAAGCACCCGCCCCTCACCGGCCTCTTCCACCGTTTGTCCGTCCCGGATGTGGTAAATCCGCTTGAAGGTGGGGATAATTTTTTCGTCGTGTGTGACCACAATGATGGCAGTTTGCGCCTGCTGGGCCATTTGATTCAGGATGCGCATGACGCCCAGCGCACGTTCGCTGTCCAGCGGCGCGGTGGGCTCGTCGGCCAGTATCACCGGCGGGCGGTTGGCCAGCGCGCGGGCAATGGACACGCGCTGCTGCTCCCCACCTGAGAGTTGTGAGGGCTGGGCTTTGGCGCGGTGTGCCACATCGAGTGCCGTGAGCAGCTCCAGCGCGCGGGCTCTGGCCTGGGCGTTGGGCAGGCCCGCCAACATGGGCAACAAGGCCACGTTGTCGGTCACATCCAAAAACGGAATCAAATACGGTGCCTGGAATACAAAGCCAATGCGGTCCCGGCGCAGCGCGCGCAGGTCGGGGGTGGTCCAGCCGTTGTCGTAAATCACATCGCTGCCCAGCGTCATGCGACCCGATGTGGGCTCAATGATGGCACCCAGGCATTTGAGCAGCGTGCTTTTGCCCGAGCCCGACGGCCCCACCAGGCCCACCACCTCGCCGGGTGCCACGGCCATGTTGACGTTTTTGAGGGCCTCTACAGCCGTGTCGCCTTGGCCATAGACCTTGCGCAAACCTTCAATGAGAATGCCGCCGCTGGCGGAGTTGGGAGTATTCATGGTCATGCGGATGGGTTAGCCAATGGCGGCCGCCGGATCGACCTTGAGCGCCACCCGAATCGCTAGCGTGCTGGCCAGCGCGCAAATGACCAGCGTGGCCAGCAGGCCCGTCACGGCGTCTTGCGTCAGCAGCAAGACAAATTTCGGGAAGATGGGTGCCCACACCGTCGCGGCCACTTTGCCCACCACAAAGCCAATCACCCCCAGGCCCAACGCCTGCTGCAGAATCATGCCGGCGATGGTTCGGTTGCGCGTGCCAATGAGTTTGAGCACCGCAATTTCCCGGATCTTGCCCAGCGTCATGGTGTAGATGATGAAGGCCACAATGGCCGCGCTCACCACCGCCAGAATGGCCAGAAACATGCCAATTTGTTTGGCCGAGGTGGCAATCAGCTTGGCCACCAAAATTTCTTCCATGCCCTCGCGGGTGAACACGCTCAGGTGTTTCCAGCGCCGAATGGGCTCAGCCACTTGCTCAGGTGCCCAGCCGCTTTGAGTCTGCACCAGCACCGCGTTCACGTTGTGGCTGCTGGTTTGCAGCGCTTGCACGGCCTCCAGCAAACCGGGCACGCCGGGGCGGTTGAAGGCGGGGTTGGCGGCGGTGCGGTTGCGGTCGTTTTCAAGCGCGTCGTTGTCTTTTAGATAAGGCAGACCCGGCCAGCCTGCACCTGGGTGCGGTCGCCTTCATCCACTGCTTTGGTTCCAGCCTGAACACGCATGTGCACTTCCATGTCTGTGTGGTTGATGGGGTGTTTGAGACTGTTGCCGGGTCAATAGCGCAAAACGTCGATACGGATGCTTCTGCACAGGCCAACCCACAGCCAGGCCCGGCACCGGCACCGCAGAGTGTTATTTTTCACGCGGCCACTGGACTCGATGCGGCGGCAATTACTCAGGTGCAGGCCCTAGTGCAGGCCAACGTGCGCAAACGCATCTTGCGGGCCTTTGTGGCACGCGGCCATATTGAGGCAGGTGACGCCAAAGACATGGCTGCTTACGCCCACGGCGGTGGCTTCTCGGTCGATGCCGGGGTGCGTATCGAAGCCGCCGACCGTGCTGGGCTGGAGCGCTTGCTGCGTTATTGCGCCCGCCCACCCTTTGCCATGGATCGGCTCAAACAGCGCGGAGCTGATTTGGTTTACCGCTGCGGCAAAGGCCACACAGAGCCCCTGCAGTCCGACAAGTATTCTGGTGAACTGGTGCTCACGCCCCTGGAGCTGATCAACCGCATCGCCCAACTCGTGCCGCCCCCGCGCACGCATCGGCATCGCTATTACGGCGTGCTGGCTCCGAACTCGCCTTTGCGTGCGGCGGTGACTGCCATGGCGCAGGATGCGCTGCCAGTGTTCGTGAGTTGTCCAGTGGCTGACGCTGCGTGCACTGCTGCTGGCAGTGCGGGCGGCGTGCCTGGTGTTGCTGGTGTGCCTGGCGTTGGCGCGGTGCTTCAG
>JBBQSS010000199.1:0-5670 GCA_038213665.1 Burkholderiales bacterium
CACCGCACGGCGCGCACCGCAGACGAGTCGTCCGAGCCAACTGACAACGACACGCTGTAAATGAAAAACCCGCAAAGGCTTTTGGCCAATGCGGGTTTAAGAATTTTGGTGGTGATAGGTGGATTTGAACCACCGACATCAGCATTATGAATGCTGCGCTCTAACCAGCTGAGCTATATCACCAACAGGCCAAGATTATAGCGGTTTACCAAACGCTGTTTCAGTGCCGTATGTCAGTACTGCATATTTCACTGGTGGGTAAATACCGGCTTGCGTTTGTTGACAAACGCATCCATGCCTTCTTTTTGGTCGGCGGTGGCGAACAAGGCGTGAAACAAGCGGCGCTCAAACATGATGCCGTCGTTCAAGCTGCCTTCAAACGCGCGGTTCACCGATTCTTTCACTGCCATGGTGGCGATTTGCGAGTAGTCGCTGATCATCAGGGCAGCACCCAAGGCTTCTTCCATCAGCTTGTCCAGCGGCACCACGCGGCTGACCAGGCCGGCGCGTTCGGCTTCCACGGCGTCCATCATGCGCCCGGTCAGGGCCAGGTCCATGGCCTTGGCTTTGCCGACGGCGCGCGGCAGGCGCTGCGTGCCACCGGCACCGGGAATGATGCCGAGTTTGATTTCCGGCTGGCCAAACCGGGCGTTGTCGGCGGCAATGATGAAGTCGCACATCATCGCCAACTCGCAGCCGCCACCGAGTGCAAAGCCGCTCACGGCGGCAATCACAGGCTTGCGGATGGCACGAATCTGTTCCCAGTTGCGCGTGATGTAGTCCCCCTTGTAGACGTCGGCAAAGGTGTAGCTGGCCATGCCGCCAATGTCGGCGCCTGCGGCAAAGGCCTTTTCGCTGCCGGTGAGGATCATGCAATGGATGGCGGGGTCGGCGTCCAGGGCATGGAGCGCGTGACCGAGTTCGGTCATCAACTGGTCGTTGAGCGCGTTGAGTTGTTTGGGGCGGTTCAGGGTGATGATGCCAACTTTGTCCGCTTCGGTGCGGACGGTGATGAGTTCATAAGTCATGTGTGCTCCTGGTGTTGAGGGTTAATTTATGGAAAATAGGGCTCTAGCCCTTATGGAATAAGCGCAAGCAGCTATTGTTTTTGATTATTTTTGCAGGTCAGCCAGGCGTTGACAAGTGCTTCATCCTGAACCACCAGTTTGACCTGTTTGAGCGTTTCGGGCAAGGCCATATGCAGTGTCAGCAGGCGCTGGTCACGGGCGATCAGCGCCCGGCAGGCGGTGGCGTTTCCCAGCAGCAGGGGCAAGTCATCAAGCGTGTTGAGCCGCCAGCGCTGGGTGATTTGGCGTGTGCCGCCTTTGGCGTCGGGCGCGGTGTCAATTTCCACACCCAGCCATTCGTCGCCTGCGGCAAAACCTGCGCGCTCTGCCGCGCCGCCGCGCAGCACACTTTTGATGTGCACGCCGTTGTGCGCCTGAACCTTCACGCCCCATTGATCAGCGCGTGAAGCGCTCTCTTCTTCATCGCGAATGCCGTGTAACTCCAGCAGTGGTTTAAGCGGCAAGTCATCCGTGCCATGCACCCATTGTTGTAACTCTGCCGCGTACGATTGGCCCGACAGGTCTGCCAGCACGCTCAAAAGGTTGGCTTCGTCCATGGGGCCGCCCTGGCAGCGTTGCCAGACGGCGCGCATCACCTCGTCCAGGCTGGTTTTTCCGCCTTCGCGCAAGCTTAAATCCAGAAACAGCGCCACCAGCGCGCCCTTGGTGTAGTAGCTCACCGTGGCGTTGGCGGTGTTTTCATCTGGCCGGTAGTACTTGACCCAGGCGTCCAGACTGGCTTGCGCCACGCTTTGCACCAGGCGCCCCGGCGTTTGCAGCACCGCGTTGATGGTTTTCGACAGCAGCTTCAGGTAGTGGGCGTTGTCGATCAGATTGGCGCGGCGCAGCAGCAGGTCGTCAAAGTAGCTGGTGAAGCCTTCAAAGAACCACAGCAGCTGGGTGTAGTTCTCCTGCGCATAGTCATAGCGGTTGAATTCTGCCGGGCGCAGGCGCTTGACGTTCCAGGTGTGAAAGTACTCGTGGCTGATCAGCCCCAGCAGGGTGGTGTAACCGTCTGATGGCTGCCCGGTGGCGGCTTGCCCCAGACGTGGCAGATCAGCGCGCTTGCAAATCAGCGCGGTTGAGTGGCGATGCTCCAGGCCGCCATATCCGTTGTGCACGGCATGCAGCATGAACAGGTAGTGGCGGTGGGGCGCCTGTTGGTTTTGGCTGCCATGCCAGAAGGCGATTTCGGCCTCACAAATGGCCTGGGTGTCGGCCAGCAGGCGGCTGCCATCAAAGCTGGGTGCCGCCCCTGAGACGATGACGCGATGCGGGATGCCGGCAGCGACAAAATCACCAGACCAGAACGCACCCAGCGCGACCGGGCTGTCGACCAGCTCGTCGTAGTTGGCGGCCAGGTAGTCGCCAAAGCCGCATGCCTTGACTTTTTTGGCGGGCAGGGCGGTGGCGGCCAGCCAGTCGTCAGGTGTGTTGTCGCGGCAAAGCGTCAACTGGTGCGGGGTGTCTTCCTGGCCGTGCACGCGCAGGCACAGGCTGGTGCCGTTGAAAAAACCGCGTTGGGTGTCAAGCCAGGCGGTGCGCACCGAACTGTCAAACGCATACACCTGGTAGGTCAGCACCAGCGGTGTGCTGCCCTTGCAGTGCACTTGCCAGCTGCATTTGTCCAGCTGGGCCAAGCTCACCGGGCTTTTGCCCTGGCTGGCCTGCAGGTGTTGCAGGTGTTTGGAAAACTCGCGCACCAGATAACTGCCCGGAATCCATACGGGCAGGCTCACCACCTGGTCTGCAGCGGGCTGGTGGATGGTGAGCATGACTGCAAATAAATGGGCGTGCAGGTCATGCACCCGCACCTCGTAATGGATGAGGGCAGCGGTTGAATTCATGGCGTCTTGAACATGGATGGCGGGTTGCGGCTGTAAGGACGAATGTGACGCCTGGTGTCTTGACCGTCTGTCAATCGCTTGCGCCTCAGTTCAAACGCTTCTCGATCTGATCGGCGCCAATGGCACCGGGCACGCGCGAGCCGTCGGCAAACACCAGGGTGGGTGTGCCGGTAATTTTGAGCTTGCGGCCCAGTTCCACATTGCGTGCAATGGCAGCGGCGTCGCAACTGACGGCCGGTGGGGTGACATCGCGCACCATCCAGTCGTGCCAGGCCTTGGTTTTGTCTTTGGCGCACCAGATGTTTTTGGATTTTTCGGTTGAATCCGGGCTCAGGATCGGGTAGAGAAAGGTGTGGATCGTGACGTTGTTGATCTTTTGCAGGTCTTTCTCAAAACGCTTGCAGTAGCCACAGTTGGGGTCTTCAAACACCGCCAGCTTGCGCTGGCCATTGCCGCGCACGACGGTGAACGCATCTTTGAGCGGCAGCGAGTCAAACGCAATGGCCGTGAGCTTGTCAATGCGCTCCTCAGTCAAGTTGCGTTTTTGTTTGGTGTCGATCAGGTTGCCTTGCACCAGGTAGTTGCCCTGGGCGTCGGTGTAATAAATTTCCGAGCCGTTGACGCGCACCTCAAACAGTCCGGGCATGGGGGATTTGCTGACCTCGTCAATTTTTTGCAATTGCGGAATGCGTTCGCCCAGGTTTTTGCGAATGGTGGCTTCTTGTGACCAAGCGGTGCCCGCAGCCAGCAAGGCACAAGTGATCAGGGTGAGGTGAAGTCGTTTCATGCGTGTCCAGTAAAAGCTAAGGCCATGTCAGACCAATGTGTGTGAGATAAGTTCAAAGCCCGGGCTGTGCTCACAGGCCCATGGCTTGGCGTGCGGCCCATTGTTTGGTCAGGCCGCTGCGCTCAAAGCCCTGCATGCCCCAGTTGCGCAGCTTTTGCCAGCCCGTGCCGTCCCTGGCAAATAACTGCTGCAGCACGGTCATGGCCAAGTCGGTGGCGGTGACTTCAGCGCGGCGCGCGCGCTCATAGCGGCGCAGCAGCTTGACATCGTTCACCGGACGCCAATACGCGCGGGTGTGCAAAATTTCCGCCAGTTCGGCCACGTCGCTCAAGCCCAGATTCAGGCCTTGCCCCGCCAGCGGATGCACGTTGTGCGCAGCGTCGCCTGCCAGCGCCCAGCTTTGACCGTTGGCCACACCGATCCAGCGGCTGGCCTGCGCCGACTGCAGCGCCCAGGCCTTGCGTGGGCTGGTCAAGCTGAGTTTGCCCAGGCAGCCCTCGCTCAAGGCTTCAATTTGCTCACAAAAATCCAGCGCGTCCATGTCCAGCAACTCGGGGGTGCGCGCATCAGGCACCGACCAGACGATGCCCACCGTGTGGCCCTGCGCGCCGTCAAGGGGCAAAAAGGCCAGGATGTCATCGTCCTTGAACCACTGGCGCGCCACCTGGCCGTGCGGCTTTTCACACGCCAGGCGGGCGGCAATGGCGTGCTGCGGGTAGCGTGTGGCGCTGAAGTCGACGCCAAATTCATCGCGCGTGGCACTTAAGCGGCCTTCACACACCACCGTCAGCGTGGCCGGGCGGGGCGCGTCGAGGCTCTCAATGTGCGACTGAAAACGCACCGCGTCCCGCAGTTGCGCCTCCAGCGCGGGCACATCCACGATCCAGGTGAGGGCTGGCACCGCCAGGCTGGCGGCTGAAAAATTGACCTCGCCAGCGTCATCACCTTTGACCTGCATGCTGCTGACCTCGGTGGCGTGCAGGGCGTCAGGCCAGCAGCGCACCGACTCCAGCAAGGCTTTGGACTTGGCGTTGAGTGCATAGGCCCGCACATCGGGCTCAATGCTGGCTTGAGCCTGCGGTGCGACCAGGCCAATGCGCAGCCGGTCGCGGGCCAGTAACAAGGCCAAGGTGTGGCCCACAATGCCGCCGCCGCGGATGCAAATGTCGAGGTGTTGAGTCATGGCGCGAATTGTAGAAGGGGGACTGCTTGCGGGCAGTCGCCGATACTTCTGCCATTCACTTTCACATGGAGTTATATGGATTTCCTGGAATTTTTCAAACAGTATTGGCCATTCATGGCGCTGGTTCTTTGGTTTGCCTACAAGTGGTGGAATTCAAAAAGAGTTGTCGCCATGCTGCCGGAACTCAGGCAGGCCGGTGCAAGCTTTATCGACGTTCGCTCAGCTGGCGAGTTTGCGCACGGGAACGCCCCCGGCACCCTCAACATCCCCCTGCAGGAACTGGGGAGCAGGCTGGGTGAAATACCCAAGTCCGCCCCGGTGGTGCTTTGCTGTGCCAGCGGCACACGCAGTGGCATGGCCAAACTGATGCTCAAGAAGAACGGCTATCCCACTGTTTACAACATCGGCGTCTGGCGCAAGTTTTTGGACTGATGTGCTTGGCGGGGGCGCGTTTATTTCGCTGATCATTACAATTGCCCCCCATTCTTCAGGATGAATCGAAGGCCAAAACCTGCGAAAGTGCAGGGTTTGCCGGGCTTGTCCTGACCTCCATTTTTCTCAACTTTCCGACATGGATTTGGCACTCAGACGACGCCCATCTTGGGCTTGCGGGTGAAGTTGGGGTATTGATTTATAAGGACTTTTATGAAATGTGGCATCGTGGGCTTGCCCAACGTCGGTAAATCGACCCTGTTCAACGCGCTGACCAAAGCCGGCATCGCGGCTGAAAATTACCCTTTTTGCACCATCGAGCCCAATGTGGGCATTGTCGAGGTGCCTGATGCG
>JBBQSS010000200.1:0-5622 GCA_038213665.1 Burkholderiales bacterium
ATTCGACAGTACATCGAGCAGCAGCAAACACCACACTGAAAGCGCAGCATTGGCCGCGCCAAAACAGAACCCAGGACACCTATGGTGTCCGCGCTATCCTCTCCGCCCTGAAGGACGAAGTTTGCCGCGCATCTCGATCAAACATGCCGGCATTGCCGGCGTTCTGGCCGCTGGCATCGCGCCTGCCGTCCATGCCCAGGCCGCCATCCGCTGGCGCCTGGCGTCGAGCTTTCCCAAATCCCTGGATATGCTTTTCGGTGGCACCGAGGCCTTTGCCAAGGAAGTCAGCGCCATGACCGGGGGCAAGTTCACCATTTCCGTGCACAGCGCGGGTGAATTGATGCCCGCCTTCGGCGTGGTCGATGGCGTGCAAAACGGCACGGTAGAGTGTGCCCATACCGCACCTTACTATTTCTTTGGCAAGGACGAGGCGTTTGCGCTGGATTGTTCAATTCCGTTTGGCCTGAATTCACGCCAGCTGACGGCCTGGATGTTTGCCGGCAATGGCTTGAAGCTGATGCGCGAGTTCTACAAGGCGTACAGCATCGTCAATTTTCCCATGGGCAATTCGGGTGCCCAGATGGGCGGCTGGTACCGCAAAGAAGTCAAGACACTGGCCGACATCAAGGGCATGAAAATGCGCATCGGCGGTTTCGGCGGCCGGATTTTGGAGCGTTTGGGCGGTGTGCCGCAAAACATTCCGGCCGGTGAAATTTACCAGGCGCTGGAAAAAGGCACAGTGGACGCCGCCGAGTGGATTGGCCCACATGACGACCTGAAGCTGGGTCTTTACAAGGTGGCGCCCCATTACTACTACCCCGGCTGGTGGGAAGGCAGCACGCAGTTCTCTTTGTACGTCAACCAGAATGCCTATGACGGCTTGTCGCCTGAGTACAAGGCGATCCTGCTGGCCGCGTCGTCGCGCGCGCATGTGTCGATCCAGGCCGATTACGACTACAAGAACCCAAGTGCCCTGAAGCAGCTGGTGAGCCAGGGCGCCAAGCTGCACCCGTTCTCCAACGACATCATGAAAGCCGCCTTCAAGGCCACCGAAGAGGTGTATGCCGAACTCAGTGCCAAAAACAAGAATTGGGCAAAGATCTACGCGGACATGAAACCCTTCCGTGCTGACGCCAACCTTTGGGCGCGCTTTAGCGAGCAGCGTTTTGACAGCTTCATGCAGGCGCAAAAACTGTAAGTGAGCTGACATCTAAAAAACCGCGCCGTAGCGCGGTTTTTTTTGTGCCTGAATTTCAGTCGCTTTGGGCTCCTACAAAAAACAGCCAAGGCCCGTTAAAGATCAAAGCACATCGCAGATTCAATCCCGTTGCAGGTCAGCGCAGGTGGCAGGTCAGCGCCTCCTGGCTTCTTTCACGTCAAGGTTTGGCATTTTTTGCGTCCATGGCGGCAGATTCCAGAATGGCTTTCATCGGGTCTTCCTCGGCAGGGGCTGCACCCTGAGGCGTCTCGGGGGGCGCGGCCTCTTCGGCGGGGGCGGTGCCATCTGCTGGCGCGTCCGGGTTGTCTGCGTCAGCTTCAGGTGTCGCGCCAAACATCTGCAATTGCTCCATCACGGCGGCATCGCTCAAGCCTTTTTCTTGGCCCATATTGCCCACCACCAGCGCCGGGAAAACCATGATGGCAACCACCATGGTGAGCTGCAGCACGATGAAGGCGATCGAGCCCTGGTAAATTTCGTTGGTGCTCACCGCCTTGATGGGTTGGCCAGTGACGCGGTCTTTGTAATCAAACTTGGCAGCCACACTGCGCAGGTAAAACAGCGCAAAGCCAAATGGCGGCGTCAGGAAAGAGGTTTGCAGGTTCATGGCAATGATCACGCCAAACCAGATCATGGCCATGTCGGGCGTCATGCCGGGCACCAGCCCGGGCAAGATTTTTTCTGCCACCGGGGCCAGCAAGGGCAACACGATGAACGCGATCTCGAAGAAGTCAATGAACATGCCCAGCGTGAACACCAGCAGGTTCACCACAATCAAAAAGCCCCAGCCACCGCCCGGCATGTTGGTGAACAAGTGCTCCACCCAGATGTGGCCGTCTGCCGCGTTGAAGGTGAAGCTGAACACGGTCGAGCCGATCAGGATGAACAACACGAACGAGGCCAGCTTGGCGGTGTTTTCCAGCGCCTGATCGAGCAGCGGCATCGTCATGCGCTTTTTGCCCAGGGCCAGAATCAGCGCGCCCAGCGCACCCATGGCACCGCCCTCGGTGGGCGTGGCGACACCGAGAAAAATCGTGCCCAGCACCAGAAAGATCAAAATCAAAGGCGGCATCAGCACAAACGTGACCTGCTCGGCCAGCTTTGAGAGCAGGCCCAGTTTACTGACCCGGTTGAGCAGCGCCAGCACCAGCCCGGTGATGGAGGCCAGCGTCAGCGTCATGATGACGATTTCATCACCGGCGGAGGGGATGCTGCGTTCCAGCCAACGCGTCATCAAGCTGTCGTGCACCTGAGCCCAGCCCCAGCCCACCGCCGCACAAATCAGCACCAGCACCAGCAGCGATTTGTGGCCGGAGTTGCCATTGGTTTCGCGGTAAATGCGGGCCTCTACTGGCAGTGCCGGCACCCAGGCGGGCTTGACCAGCGCCACGGCCACCACAAACAAGACATACAGACCCACCAGCAACAGGCCCGGCAACAAGGCGCCGGCATACATGTCCCCCACCGAGCGGCCCAATTGGTCGGCCAGCACAATCAACACCAGCGAGGGCGGTATGGCCTGTGCCAGCGTCCCCGAGGCCGTGATGGCCCCGGTGGCTATGACCCGGTTGTAGCCGTAGCGCAGCATGATGGGCAGCGAGATCAGCCCCATGGAAATCACCGCTGCCGCCACCACGCCGGTGGTGGCGGCCAGCAGCGCACCCACCAGAATCACGGCAATCGCCAGGCCACCGCGCAGCGGGCCAAAGACCTGGCCCACGGTTTCAAGCAAATCCTCGGCCATGCCCGAGCGCTCCAGAATAATCCCCATGAAGGTGAAAAACGGAATCGCCAGCAGCGTGTCGTTTTGCATGATGCCGAAAATACGCAGCGGCAGCGCCTGAAACAGCGAGGGCGGAAAAATACCAGCTTGCATGCCGAGAAAGCCAAAGCCCAGACCAGTGGCAGCCAGGGCGAAGGCCACGGGGAAACCGGTCAGCAAAAAAGCGAACAGGCCGCAGAACATGAGCGGCACAAATTGCTGTGCCAAAAAGGAGGTTTCCATTTATTTTCCTTCTGCCAGTTTGCGGGCGACGATGGCTTCGAGTTCTTCCAGATGCTTTTCTTCGTCGGATTTTTTTCCCTCAAGCGACAGCACATCAGGCCCAAGGCCTGCGAGAAAAGCGATGCGTTTGATCAACTCCGACACGCCCTGCATGGCCAGCAGACCAAAGCCCAGCGGAATCAGGGCATAGACCGGCCAGCGGATCAGGCCGCCGGCGTTTTGCGACATTTCACCGCTGGTCAGCGCGTTGGTGAACAGCGGCCAGCTCAGCATGATGGAGAGCACGCAAAACGGAAACAACACGGCGACGATGCCCACCACGTCAATCCAGTTGCGCGTGCGTGCGCTCAGTCTGGCGGCAATGAAGTCAATGCGCACATGCGAGTTGCGCAAGAAACCGTAGCCGGCGCCCAGCAGGAACACTGCGGCAAACAGGTACCACTGAATCTCAAGCAGGCCGTTGGAGCTGACGTTGAAAATTTTGCGCACGATGGCGTTGCCAGCGCTGACCAGGGTGGTGGCCAAAATCAGCCACATGGAGAATTTGCCCACACCGGTGCTGATTTTGTCAATCAGTCGGGACAGCGAGAGTAGGAAGGGCATGGTGTCTCCATTGAGAGCGTTCCTGGCAAAACGGCCAGGGTCATGGCTGAATTCCAGCCAAAAGTGTTGGAGTTTAGCGGTTGGGCTTGATCGGGCGCCGTGAATAATTTTAGGGGTTGGGATGAAATTAACTCAGGGGTGTAACGCTTGTATCCGGCCCATCAAGTCAGGCCGGGGCCTTGCTTTTTTGCGCTTTGTAGTCCCACCACGGTAACACCTAGCGCATCGAAAGAACTTGCCCGCAGTCCAGTGCCGAAACCCCTGCGATTTTTTCCAACACGCTCTGCCACGGCTGGCTTTTCAGGGTCTGCAGCAAGGCCTGGACGGCAGGCTGCGCCAGGGCAGATTTGCGGCACACCAAGTGGTAGCGCTCGTCGGCCAAGGGCACAAAGTCAAGCCCCGCCGCATCGGCAGCTGCGGCAAGACCCAGCCCCACATCAGCCTGGCCAGCCGCCACCGCTTGTGCCACCGCCGTGTGAGATGGCTCGGTGTGGGCATAGCCCTTGAGGTCAGCGCTGTTCAGGCTGGCAAGCGCCAGCAGCTCGTCTAGCACCACCCGGGTGCCGCTGCCCAGTGTGCGGTTGGCAAAACGCGCCTGGCGCTGCGCCACATCGGCCAAACTGTGCAGGCCCAGCGGGTTGCCTTTGGCCAACATCAACCCTTGCGTGCGCCGGGCAAAACCAATGATCTTGTGCTGCCCGGGCTGCAGCAGCGGCTTGTAGGTGCGCTCGGTCAGGGTTTTTTGCCAGTGTGCCGCAGGGTGTGAAAACCGGCCATCACGCAGCGGCCTTCGTTCAGGGCACGAATGGCGTCCACGGGGCGCCTGCAGCACGCTGTCTTGGCAGCTGAGGCGGCGCCGCTGGCAACGGTCACCCTCATTTTTGCCAGCCACAGCCTGGGCCAGGTCAAGCGCTTGGCCAGCCGGGTGATTTACCTGGAACTGGGCCGCGTGCTGGCAGATTTACCCGTGGCTGATTTTTTTAGCGGGCCGTTGCTGCAGCAGCAGTACCCGGCGGCGCATTTGTTTGTCAAAGGAGAACTTGTGTGAAAGCCACCCAAGCCATGACATCTGTCTGTGTTTTTAAGTGTTTTAGGCCTCTAGCCCTTGCTAAGTATGCGCAAGCAGCTATTGTTACGATAGCGTTCATGGGGGCTTCAACAGGCGCGCAAGCGCAAACCATTGTGGTGGCATCGACCACCTCCACCGAGCAATCGGGCCTGTTTTCGCACCTGTTGCCGGAGTTCAAAAAAGCCAGCGGGATTGACGTGAAAGTGGTCGCTGTGGGCACCGGGCAGGCCATCGACATGGGTCGCCGGGGCGATGCCGATGTGCTGTTTGTGCACGACAAGGTGGCCGAAGAAAAAGTGGTGGCCGAGGGCTTTACCGTGAAGCGTTTTGACGTCATGTACAACGACTTCGTGCTGGTAGGCCCGGCCGCTGACCCGGTTAAGGTGACCGGCGGCGATGTGGCGCAAGCGCTGCGAAAAATCGCGGCGGCCAATGGCCCGTTGCTTTCGCGCAGTGACAAAAGCGGCACCCATGCCGCTGAGTTGCGTTTTTGGAAGATGGCCGAGCGCACCGACCAACAGGGCAGCGGCTACAAATCCTGCGGCTGCGGCATGGGCCCGGCGCTCAACATGGCGTCGGGCACCGGTGCTTAGGTGATTTCCTGCGAAAAATATACCCATCTGACTTGTCTTTTTGTCCATCTGCTGCGTTGCAAAAACGGTTGTATAGCTCGCTATACGCCCATTTTTACGCCTTGCAGCTGAACAAAAATCCTGCGTCATCTGG
>JBBQSS010000201.1:0-5590 GCA_038213665.1 Burkholderiales bacterium
CTACGGCGTGCTGGACTTTGACGGCCCGGTGATGCCGCCGACCAAGCTCGGCCGCCTGTATCTGGACCAGGTGGGGGTGTTTCCGGGCTCCTTGGGCAACTACGGCGGCGTGCAAAACGCCATGCCGGTGGTCACCGTGGAGCTGCCCAGCGCCCTGCGTACCCCGCTGGATGCCGACATTCTCAAAATGTGGCGCGACCTGCGCACCTGGATGAACCAGACACAGCTGGCACGCCGGTGACGGGGGCCTGACCTGCGCAAACGCCCTTGCTTTGAATTGCCAGGTCTTGAATGGCGATCAATTGCATTTGTTCAAATACAATTGATCGCTGTTCTAATTTAGCGATCGGAACAGCAAACGAGTTTGGAGTCCTTCGGGGCTCCTTTTTTTTTGCTGCGTCAACGCCACGCCAATTTTCTCGAAAACTGCCGCAGACGGGAATTCAAGTTGGTAATAATCAAACGCAATCAAATCCGCCACAGTGGCCCTGGCCATGAACCGCCCGGCCAAGGCTGTGTCGGCTCAACAATGACATCGCTGGAGACTGTGCATGGGCATCAAAAATCTGAAAATTGGCACCCGACTGGGGGTTGGCTTTGGCCTGCTGCTGCTCATGCTGGTGAGCGCCAACCTGCTGGCGGGCTGGCAGTTCAGCCGCATTGCTGACATCAACGACATCATCTTCGAGAAAGACTGGGTCCAGGCGGACCTGGTCAACGGCATCAGCGAGGCGGCGCGCGACAACGCCCGCTTGACCGCTGAGATGATGCTGCTCGACGACAAAGCCCAAATCGAACGCGTCAACCAGAAGATCGACGTCAACAAGACGGCCATCACCAACGCCCTGGCGCAACTCGACGGCCTGATTTATGCGCCCGAGGCCAAGGCACTGCTGCAAAAAATCCGCGAGTCACGGGCCGCCTACGTCAAGTCCTTCACGCAGGTCGGGCAACTCACCGCAGCGGGCCAGTTGGCCGAGGCCAAGGCCCTGTTTACCGGCCAGACCGGGGCGGCCATTGAGGTCATGCTTGGCCACATCAACGAGATGACCCAGCTGCAGCACAAGCTGGTGGCGCAAAGCGTCAGTGAAAGCGAGAGCCGCATCCACCTGGCGCTTTTTGTGCTGCCGCTCTTGACGCTGGTGGGGCTGGTGGTAGGGGTGGCCTTTGCCTGGACGATTTCGCGCTCGATCACCACCCCGATCGCCCAGGCCGTGCGCATTGCCCAGCAAGTGGCCAAAGGTGACCTGAGCAGCGACATCCCCGTCCACAGCCAGGACGAAACCGGGCAGTTGCTGCAGGAGCTGAAAGACATGAATGCCAATCTGACCACCATCGTGGGGCAGGTGCGCAGCGGCTCGGACGCGATTTCTACCGCCACCCAGCAGATTGCAGCGGGCAACCTGGACTTGTCACAACGCACCGAAGAGCAGGCCAGCTCGCTGCAACAAACCACCGCCTCCCTGGAGGAGCTGACCGGCACCGTCAAGCAAAACTTTGAAAACGGACGCCACGCCAACCAGGTCGCAGCCAGCGCGGCAGAGGTGGCGGTGCGTGGTGGCTCGGTTGTCATGCAGGTGGTGCAGACCATGGAGGCCATCAACGTGTCCTCGCACAAGATCGCCGACATCATCGGAGTGATTGATGGCATTGCGTTTCAGACCAACATCCTGGCGCTTAACGCGGCGGTCGAGGCGGCTCGCGCGGGCGAGCAGGGCCGCGGCTTTGCCGTGGTGGCCAGCGAAGTGCGCAGCCTGGCGGGACGCTCGGCCACTGCCGCGCAAGAGATCAAGAAGCTGATCGAGGCGTCGGTCGGCAACGTCACGCAGGGCTGCAAACTGGTCGAGCAGGCCGGCAGCACCATGGACGAAATCGTCGTCAGCGTGCGCCGCGTCGCCGACATCATGGGTGAGCTGACCACCGCCGCCCAGGACCAGACCGTCGGCATCGACCAGATCAACCAGGCCATGGGCCAGATGGACCAGGTCACGCAGGGCAATGCCGCGCTGGTGGAAGAGGCCGCAGCTGCGGCACAGTCACTGGAGCAGCAGGCCAAAATGCTGGTGCGCAGCGTGGATGTGTTCAAACTTTCAAGTGATGGTCAGCGGTTGGCGCTGACCACCTGACCCAGGAGCGACACCATGGCTTATTTCGAATGGGGCAATGATCTGGTCATCGACCAGGGGCCGATTGATGAAGACCACAAATACCTGGTCGACCTCGTCAACGAACTGCACACCGCCACCAGCCAGGGACTGGGCCGTGAGGTGGTCGGGGAAATCCTGGAGCGCCTGGTGACCCACACCCGGGCGCACATCCAGCGCGAAGAGCAGATCATGGCGGCGGCAAAATTCCCGCAGCTCAGTGGCCACCAGCTCGGCCACAACGACTTCATGGACAACATCGTCGGGTTGCAGCAAAAATTTGCGCAAGGCAGCTTGACGGTGGCGTCGCAGTTGTCGATCCTGTTGCGGGATTGGTTGTCGATCCACATCCGCCGCTCGGACCGCGAGTTGATGCTGTTCATGACGCAAAAAAACAAGCGCCGCTGACGCACAGGGGCGCTTGTTTTCTGACGGATGACGGCTTCAGGAAGACGGCACTTTCTCTGGTGTTTTTCCTGGCGCGGGATCCGATTTTTTCTCCGGCAGACGCTGCAACTGCAACTGCGCCAGCGCGCTGTACAAAGGCACGCACAACAGGCGTGACACGCCGCTGGCGACCATGGCAGTGGCCATCAGGCTCAGCACCAGCGCACGGCCATCGACCATTTCCATAACGATGATGAAGGCCGTGAGCGGTGCCTGCGTCACCGCCGCCAGAAACCCGGCCATGCCCAGCGCAATCAAAGTTGGCGCGTTCGGGTAATTGAGCAGCATCGCAATGTCGTTGCCCAAAGCGCCGCCAATGGAGAGCGCGGGCGCAAAAATACCGCCGGGCACGCCGGCCCAGGCGGTGATCCAGGTAGCCATGAACTTCAGCAGCACATACAGCGGCTGGGAATCGTGGTCGCCATCCAACATGGCGCGGCTGTGTGCATAGCCGGTGCCAAAGGTGCTGCCTTGGCTGACCATGCCAATGACGGCCACCGCCAGGCCACAGGCCGCAGCAAACGCCACCGGACGGCGCTTGCGCCAGCGGCTGAAACGGTCGGCAGATTCGCCTTTGAGCGACAGCAGCAACACGCGGGCAAACAGGCCACCGGCCAGGCCGCTGAGCACCGCCACGGTCAAGCCGGGCAACAGCAGCGCCATGCTCAGTGGATCGACCCGGATCACGCCAAAATAAGTGACATTGCCGTAAATGGAGACCGCCATCAGGCCGCTCAACACAATGGCGGCCAACAGCAGGCCGCTGGAGCGTTGCTCGGGCTTGCGCGACAGCTCTTCAATGGCAAACATCACACCGCCTAGCGGCGTGTTGAAGGCCGCAGCAATGCCGGCGGCGCCGCCAGCCATCATCAGGCCGTGCTCGGACACTTGCGATTTGTCGGGCAGCCACCGCCGGGCATGGTGCATGACACCGGCGGCAATTTGCACCGACGGCCCCTCGCGCCCGAGTGACAGGCCGGCCAGCATGCCCCAGGTGGCCAGCGCCATCTTGGCAAAACTGAGTTTGAGCGACACATACAGACTGCGGTGGAGCGGGGTCACGCTGCCGTCGAGTGCGGCCATCACCTGCGGAATGCCCGAGCCGGCGCTGCCCATGGCATAACGGCGCATGACCCACACAATGGCGGCGGTGCAAAGCGGCGTCCACAGCAGCGGCGACCACCAATACAGCTTTTCCACCTGCTCAAAGGCAGAAAACGCCAGCTCGGTCATCCAGGTGAAGGCCACTATGGTGAGGCCCGCCAGCGCGGCAAAAGCCATCACCACCGCCCGGCCCGCCCAGGCCCGCCAGTCCACCACGGCATGGTGAAGGGTGTCGAGCACATCGGCGCGGTTGATGTCAGAGTTCATGAGGCATTGCAAAAAGTTGCCGGGTGGAATGGCGCAGCATGGCAGATTATGTGGAATATTTACATTGAAACAAATGTATTGTTGCTATATTGCCCTTGCAACAACGGGCCTTTGGGCGGGTTGCCACAGTCAATTCAACAAGGAGACAGATGATGATCAAAGTCGGTTTGGTAGGGTTTGGCAAAGCCGGGCAGGCGGTGGCTCAAGTGCTGCAAGACGACCCGCGCTATGAATTGTGCTGGGTGGCGCGCCGCTCAAGCGCCACGCCCGCAGCCCTCGCCCCGGATGCGGGTGTGCCGGTGGCGGCACTGACCACGCAGGAAGACTGGCGCACTTGGCTTGATGCCCATCCGGTGGAGGCACTGGTGGATTTTTCCAGCCCCGAAAGCCTGCACCTGTATGGTGAGCAAGTGCGCAGCCGTGGGCTCATGCTGGTCAGCGCCATCTCGGCCTACAGCCCGGACGACCTGGCCTACGCCCACACCTTGGCCACCCATGCCCGCGTGCTGTGCTCACCCAACATGACGGTGGGCATCAATTTTTTGATCATGGCAGCGCGCTTTTTGCGCAAGATTGCGCCGTTTGCCGACGTTGAAATACTGGAGCAGCACTTTCGCAACAAGCCGGAGATTTCAGGCACGGCGAAAAAAATCGCACAAAGCATTGGTGTCGATGAAGACCGCATCACCTCGCTGCGCCTGGGCGGCATTGTGGGCCACCATGAAGTGATTTTTGGTTTTCCGTTCCAGACCGTGCGGCTGATTCACAACTCGATTGAGCGCCGTGCCTTTGGCACCGGTGCCGCCTTTGCGCTGGCTGAACTGGCCAAATACGACAACGGCTTTTACACCTTTGACGATTTGCTGATGCGCATGGTGCGCCAGGAGCTGCTGAGTCAGCCATGCTGAGCCTGTGCAGCGCGGACCGACACCCGCAGAGCCGGGGCGTTCGGCTCTATGATGCGGCTCCCCCTCCTGGCCCTGCCCCTTTTTATGCCGCGCAACAACGCAAACCCTGCCCCGCTCACCCCGCTCACCCCGCCCGGCCAAGTACTGCGCCGTTTTCGGGTGGTGTTCAGTGCGGTGCGCAGCCATTTCAAACAAATCGAAAAACAGGTGGGCCTGGGCGGCGCGCAGGTGTGGGCGCTGAGCGTGATTCGCGACCAGCCCGGCATCGGCCTGGGGGAATTGGCCAGGCGTCTGGATGTGCACCAGTCCACGGCCAGCAACTTGGCGCGCGCCTTGCAGCAAAAAGCCTTGATCCGCACCGACAAAGACAGCACCGACAAACGCCATGTGCATCTGCACATCACGTCGCAGGCACTGGCCCTGCTGGCGGATGTGCCAGGTCCGTTTGAAGGTGTGCTGCCTGCAGCCCTGGCGGAGCTGAACCCGGCCACCTTGCAGCGGCTGGATCAGGATCTGGCGAGCTTGATCGCCCTGCTCAAAGCCGACGAGTCGGCGGGCACCGTGCCGCTGGCACAGTTGTAGCGCCGGCCTTAGGAGTCGAGAAATAATAAATTGAACCATGACCCGCTTTCAGACGAGATGCCAGGCAAGGCGAAAAGAGAGCAGATTGGAGAGCCAAACAATAGCTATGCAACGACGAATGGCACTCGTATGAAAGAT
>JBBQSS010000202.1:0-5566 GCA_038213665.1 Burkholderiales bacterium
GTGCGCCGGATCGCCCGAGGCCACTTCGCTCTCGTAGGGCAAGCCAGCGGCATCCAGCAGGGCCTGTGCGGCCTGCAAGGTGTGGGCCCCTGCCTCGGCGCTCACCTGTTTGATCACTTGCGGGTCGTGGGCCACCATCAGTTCATAGAGGCTGGCGGGCTCCTGCACGTTGGCCAGCACGATGCTGGTGTTGAGGCCCTCGCCCGCCATACGAATGGCGAAACGAACCGCATCAAGAGCGACGGCAGAGCCGTCAAAAGGCAAAAGAATCTTCATGGTTTCTCCAAAATGGGGATCAAGGTTTAGCAGCCAGGCTGCGTACTTTTTGCAGGATTCGCTGGTTCACGCCGGGCGAGACAAACTTGTCAACCTCGCCGCCCAGCGTGGCAATTTCACGTACAAAGGTGCTTGATATGAACTGGTATTTGTCGCTGGGCGTCAAAAACACGGTTTCCACATCCGGCATCAGGCTGCGGTTCATGCCGGCCAGCTGGAATTCGTAGTCAAAGTCGGTCACCGCACGCAGGCCGCGCACCATGGCGCGGGCACCACGCGCCACCACAAAGTCGCGCATCAGGCCTTCAAAACTTTCAACCTGAACGCCCGGGTAAATGCTGACCGCCTCACGCGCCATGTCGATGCGCTCGGCGAGTGAAAACATGGTCTTTTTGTGGTGGCCTGCAGCCACTGCCACGATCACCCGGCCAAACAACTGCGCGGCGCGGCGCACCACATCTTCGTGGCCCAAGGTGATCGGGTCAAAGGTGCCCGGGTAAACGGCGATCAGGTCATTGGTCATGGTGAACATTCTGAGAGGGTTGACGCCGGTTTCATGGTCAGCCCGCAGGGACTGGGTCAGCGGCCAGGCGCTTCAGTAAGTGCGCATGCACCATGCCGGCCTTGAGGTGGCGATGCACCTGCAGGCCTGCAGGCAAGAGCTGCTCGTCGGTCCACTTTTTGGGCGCTTCCAGATAAACGAAGCCATCTTGAGCCACGGCTTGCGCGGCGGCTGTGACGGCGGCATCAAACACGCTGGAATCAAACGGCGGGTCAATAAAAATCAGGTTCAGACTGCCCGCAAGCGCCTGACGCATCAGCGCCACGCCGTCGCCACGGATCACCTGCACGGCATCCGCCTGCAACTGGATTTGCACGCGCTTGAGTTGCGCCACCAGCGCCGCGTCATGCTCCACCAACTGCACCTGGACAGCCCCGCGTGAGGCGGCCTCAAAGCCCAGCACGCCGGTGCCAGCAAAGGCGTCCAGACAACGCCAGCCGCTCAGGTCCTGACCAAGCCAATTGAAAAGGGTTTCGCGCACCCGGTCAGGCGTCGGGCGCAAGCCGGGTTTGTCGGCCACCTGAAGCTTGGTGCGCTTCCAGTCACCACCGATGATGCGAACTTCGTGGCTTTGGACGGCTTGTGAGCGGTGCGGTCGAAAAGGTCGCTTGTTGGGGTCTTGTTTCTTCATGCGCTGCATCTTACCTGCGGGGCACATATCCCACGCGAGTGTTCTGTCAGGGGCTGGCTGGCGCGCCACCCAGCACCACGGTGGCCATGGTTTGGGGCTGCAATTTGCGCTGGAACGCGGCGCGAATATCTGCGGCGCTGACCTTGTCGATCTGCTGCGTCCAAGTATCCAGGTAGGTCAGTGGCAACTGGTTCCAGGCGATGTTGGCCACGTTGTCGAGCAACTTGCGGTTGCTGTCAATGCGCAGGGCAAAACCGCCGATCAGGTTGTCTTTGGCGGCTTTGAGCTCGTCCTCAGTGGGGCCATCCGCCACAAAACGGGTCAGCACATCGTGCGAGACCTGCAGCGCCTGATCGGCCTGGTCAGGGCGGGTTTGCAGGCCGATGGTAAAAGCCCCGGCATGCAAGGCGGGTGAAAAATAGCTGTAGACGCTGTAGCTCAGGCCACGTTTTTCACGCACCTCGTTGGTCAG
This sequence comes from Burkholderiales bacterium, assembly GCA_038213665.1. GTDB lineage: Bacteria > Pseudomonadota > Gammaproteobacteria > Burkholderiales > Burkholderiaceae_C > Rhodoferax. Next base: position 1,942 of record JBBQSS010000202.1, read on the forward strand.
GCGCGAGACAAAACCACCACCGCCCAAGATGTAATTGCCCACGGTGAGGGCGAAAAAATCAGGGTCATCGCGTTTAAAGCCAGGCTGGCCCAGCAGCACATGCGCCTGGGCCGACTCAAATGCGACGCGCTGCTCACTGGCTTTTTTCAGTGGCATCACCTCGGCCACTGGCGGCAATGCCGGGCATGTGGTGGCGTTGGCGCTGCTTGAGCTTGTGCTGGCTTTTCCTGTATGCGGGCCGACCTGTTTGCCGGTCACTGCTGCTTGCGCGCTGGCGTGCATACTGGCCTGCAATGGGCGCATCAGCCCTGACTCGGCAGACAAGCGGCCCAGCAACTGGCTCACCAACTGGTCGGCCTGACTGCGCGTCAGCGCGCCCACCACCGTCACTTTGGCGCGGCATGGCAGGATCATCTGCCGGTACAGCGCAGCCATGTGTGGCACCTCAATGCGCGCCAGCGACGCTTCTGTCATCTCAAAACCGTAAGGGTGGCTGCCAAAAACGGCCTGATTGAAGGCGCGCCCGGCAATCGTGGCGGGGCGGGTGTCGGCTTCACGAATGGACGCCTGCATGGCCTCACGTTCGCGCAGCCAGACGTCTTTCGGGAAAGACGGCCCGACCAGCTGGCGGGCGGCCAGTTGCACGGCTTGGGCCAGCAAGTCAGGGTAGGTGAGTGAGCGCAGAGCAAAACTCATGCGGTCGTCGGTTGCATGGGCCACAAAGCTGGCCCCCAGATCGGCCCAAGCCTCACCCAAGGCGTTTTCATCCAGCGCCACATCGGTCGGCGAAGCGCCAGCACGCACGCCTTTTGAGACCATGGCGGCGGTCACACTGGCCAGCCCGGCCTGATCAGCCGGGTCGCGGCGGCTACCAGCATCAAGGTCAATCTGCACATCAACCATCGGAATGGCGGCACTTTGCACCAGGTAGACCTGGGCACCGCTGGTGTGCGTCCAGTGCTCAATGGGAATGCCGGCCCACGAGAAATTTATAAGAAATAGGGCTGTAGCCCATACGGATATTGCGTAACCAGCTATATTTTTGATAGTATTCATGGCGTTAAAAAGAGGGCGGCGTTGACATGGGAACAGGAACCATCACGGTAGGTCAGCTTTCAACCAACAGGCCGTGGCAGTCAGTGCCGGGCACCGGCTGCGGGCGCACGCGGTTTGCGGGTTTTGTCCAGCGGCTGCGGCACCAGGTGCGCCACCGTGAGCGCGTCATCACCAAAATAGCGCTGCGCCACCGACTGCACCTGTTCAGCGGTGACACCGCGCAGTTGTGCAATCAGCTGGTCACCGGCATCCACACCCAAGCCCTGCGCCCACTGCGTGCCGAGCTCACGGGCCTGATTGAAAAGAGAGTCGAGTTTGTAGACCTCCCCTGCCACCCACTGGGTTTTGACGCGGGCCAACTCGGCGGCGGTGATGCCCTCGCGGGCAATACGCGCCACCTGTGCTTTTAAAGCGTCTTCCACCTGTGTGGCGGTTTTGCCCGGTGCCGGCACACCCATCAACATGAACAGTTGCGGGCCACGGCCCCACAAGCCGTTGTCAGCCCCGGCGCTGTCGGCCACACGGTCCGGGCCTTGGGTCAGGGTGCGCTCCAGGCGCGCACCGCTGTAGCCATCGAGCACCGCAGCCAACACGGTCAGGGCCAGCGCGTCAGCATCGTCCGTGGCATCGGCGCGCAACTCAAAGCTGGGCACCTTGTAGGCCAACGTCACCGTGGCCTGCTCGGCTGGGGCTTTGAAGGCGATGCGCTTGAGGCCAGTCTGCAGCGGCTCTTCACGCGGTTTGCGGGCGGGCACAGCCCGTGTCGGCAAGGCGCCATAGTATTTTTCGGCCAGCACTTTGACCTGGTTCATATCCACATCCCCGGCCACCACCACCGCCGCGTTGGCAGGTACATACCAGCGCTGGTAAAAAGCACGGGCGTCATCGGCGGTCAGGGCGTCGAGATCGCTCATCCAGCCCACAATGGGGCGGCGATAAGGGGACGCCACAAACACCGCCGCATTGAGCGCTTCGTTCATCAGGGCCCGGGGGTTGTCTTCGGTGCGCATGCGGCGCTCTTCCTTGACCACTTCAAGTTCTTTCTTGAATTCTTCGTCTGCCCACTGGTTGTGGGCAAAGCGGTCGGCTTCGAGCTTCATCACCTCTTCAAGCCTGTTTGACGGAATTTGCTGGTAATAGCCGGTGTAGTCACTGCTGGTGAAGGCGTTTTCGCGCCCGCCCAGGGCCGCCACACGGCGCGAAAACTCGCCCGCGGGCACGGTCGGCGTGCCATTGAACAACATGTGCTCCAGCACGTGGGCCACGCCGGAGGTGCCGTCGACTTCGTCCATGGCACCCACGCGCACCCACAACATGTGTACGGCGGTGGGGGCGCGGCGGTCGGCTTTGACGATCAGGGTCAGGCCGTTGGACAGGGTGAACTGTTGGGCCTGGACCGTGGCGGGCGCCAACGGGCGGGGTGCCGAGATGGGTGCAAGCGCGGTCGCGGTCGCAGTGGCAGCCATGGCCGCCGACATCAGGCCAGCCACGGCCCAGCGGGCCATCTGGGGGCGCATTGAAAAAGTTGCGTTGTGTTTCATAGAATGCAGTGATACCACGAACCCACAAAATGTTCAGTTTTTTCAAAAAAAAGCCCCCTCCGATCCCCACGCCCCCGTTCCCTGACACGCGGGCGCAGCCGTCGGCTGTACCCGTGCCGACGCCAACAGCCCCACCTGCAACAGCAACAGCCACACCCGCGCCTGACCGGCCGGTGGCCACGCCAGCACCCGGTACATGGTCAGCGTCCAGCGGCCAATTAACAGGTTCCGGCGTCCAAGTGACAGCGGCCGCAGCTGCAGCTGCAGCTGCAGTGGAGGCCGCAGCCCCTGCGCCCGCCCGCAAGTCATGGATCGACAAACTCAAGACGGGTTTGCGCAAGACCGGCGCCAGCATTGCCACCGTCTTCACCGGCACACAAATTGACGACGCGCTGTATGAAGACCTGGAGAGTGCGCTACTGATGGCCGACACCGGCGTCAAAGCCACCGAACATTTGCTGCAAGACCTCAAGCGCCGCGTCAAAGAAAGCAAAACCACCGACCCGGCAGCCGTCAAAGGTTTGCTGATGGAATCTCTGACCCAATTGCTGACCCCGCTGCAAAAACCCTTGGTGATGGGCCGCTTCAAGCCCACCGTGGTGATGGTCGCGGGGGTGAACGGCGCGGGCAAAACCACCTCCATTGGCAAGCTCACCCGGCATCTGGCGGCCAGCAACGCCAGCGTGCTGCTGGCCGCGGCCGACACCTTCCGGGCGGCAGCGCGTGAGCAACTCAGCGTGTGGGCCGACCGCACGGCGGTTGACATCATCAGCCAGGACGGTGGCGACCCCGCCGCCGTGGCCTTTGACGCGGTCAGCGCCGGCAAGGCGCGCGGGCGTGACGTGGTGCTGGTAGACACTGCCGGGCGGCTGCCCACGCAGTTGCACCTGATGGAAGAACTTAAAAAAATCAAGCGCGTGATTCAGAAAACCGGGCCAGCCGACCCCGGCGCACCTGAGAGCCTGCCACCGCATGAAATCCTGCTGGTGATTGACGGCAACACCGGGCAAAACGCGCTCAGCCAGGTG
>JBBQSS010000203.1:0-5561 GCA_038213665.1 Burkholderiales bacterium
TCGTCCAGCGCAATCAGGATGCCGAGCTGGCGCACCTCTTGGGCCGCTTCCACCAGCGCCTGCATGTCCAGCACGCGCTCATGCTCGGTGATTTCCAGCACCAGTTGCCGACTGGAGATGCCCCAGCGCCGCATCAGGCGCATCACCGGCTGCATGCCCGCCTGTTTGATCAGCTGCACCAGGGCATGGGCACTGATGTTGATAAACAAGCGCCCACGCTGCTTGAGCTCACCCCAACGCTGCAAGATCACCACCAGGCAGGCCGTCTCCAGCTCAAACCCCAGGGACTCTTCGCTGGCCTGCGCAAACAAGGCATCAGGCGTGTAGAAGGGACTGGCATCGGGCCCACGGATCAGGGCCTCATGGGCAAACACCGAGCCATCGGTCAACATGGCAATGGGCTGAAACAAGGGATAGAGTTGGCGCTCGGCAATGATCTGGCTGAGCACGGTGTCATGGACAAACTTGCCCCCCAGGAGGCGAACCACCTGAGGTCGCGGCGGCGGCATGTGATGGGTCGGCGAATGCATCTTGAGCAGGGTGGCTTGGGCGTGTGACATGGTTGACCTTTACGTTGCCCGGCTCAAACGCTCAGGCCTACGGCCAGCATAGAGCACCCATGTGAAACTGGTGTGACAGGCCGGCCGGTGGCGTTGCCGCCCGAAACGCTGGCGGCCTGTTGCGGATAATCAAACACGGATGCCGCCATGAACGCGAACTACCTGGCCTATCAGGTGGTTTTCAAATCGTCAGGAGATGCCTCATGAAACCGTCGACGCTGGTTTTGCCGCACCTTTTGCGGCGTACCTGAACCATGTTTCTTGACCGCGACGAGGCCGCCCATCGGCTGGCCGACAGGCTCACGGCCTACCGGGGCCAACATCCGCTGGTGCTGGCGATTCCGCGCGGTGGTGTGCCCATGGCCCGGGTCATTGCCGACCAGTTGGGCGGTGAACTCGATGTGGTGCTGGTGCGCAAGCTGCGCGCCCCACAACAACCGGCGCTGGCCATTGGCTCGGTCGATGAAAGCGGCTGGACTTAGGTGATTTCCAAGAATAAATATGCCCAGATGACGTAGGATTTTTGTTCAGCTGCAAGGCGTAAAAATGGGCGTATAGCGAGCTATACAACCGTTTTTACAACGCAGCAGATGGACAAAAAGACAAGTCAGGTGGGTATATTTTTCGCAGGAAATCACCTTATCTGGCCGCTTTCGCCCAAGCCTATGGCGGCAGCGCCGACTATGTCGAAGCCGAAGCGCAGCGCCAGCTGGCGACCCTTCGCCAGCTGGCGCGCCCAGTACACACCGATTCGCCCACCCGTCAGCCCCACCGGGCGCACAGTGATCGTGATCGACGACGGTCTGGCCACCGCTGCCACCATGATCGCCGCACTGCATGGCTTGCGTGCCGCCAAGCCCGCCAAACTCATTTGCGCCGTGCCGGTGGCGCCACCCGACACACTGGCCAAAGTGGCGGAGCTGGCGGATGAGGTGGTGTGCCTTGAAGTGCCTGTGTTTTTCCAGGCGGTGGGGCAGTTTTACCAGGACTTCGCGCAGGTGGACGACGATGACGTGATCAAGCTACTGCGGCACCCATGACGCCGACACCCGACCAGTCCCATGACCTAGCGCCGCCACCTTGAACCCCAGCAGCGCTGTGGTCATCTGGGCCAAGCGCTGCCCGCCACCTCATTCACCTTTCTTTTTGCGCGTCAAACGGCATGCGGTACACCCAGACGGGTTTTCCCTGCGCCGGACGCAACACCGCATGCGGTATGAGCGCCTGCGCTTCAAATTCAAGACTCACCAGATACGCGCCGGTCTTGAGTTCGGCACGCGCTTTGGCCACGGCACGCGGCATGCTCTCGGGGCGCTGAAACACATAAACCATGTCATAGCCTGACCAATCTGCAGCCCAGATGTCGCCTTGGCGCACCCGTGCCCAAGGGCAGCGCAAGGCACACAGGGCGCGCAGCGGCCAGCTCCATTCAATGCCGGTCAGCTGCGCCTGGGGGTAGCCGTTGCGCAAGGCTTTGAGGCCAGCACCCAAGCCACAACCCGCATCTAAAACAATAGCGCCTCGCGCAAGGGGAACAAGGGCTGGAAGCTCATTTAATGCATTTTTTGGTGTGGGAAACAGCGGCGCATCGCGCCAGGCGTTGATGGGGTAAATCAGCAGCAGCGCCAGCAATGGCAGCAGCCAGGCCCAGCCGGGCACTGTGGCGGCCTGCGTCAACAACAGCGACAAGGGAAAGCCCAGCCCGATCATCAGGCGCCGCCACCAGGTGTCGCCCGCCAAGCTGGCCGCGATGCCCAGTGCACTGGCCGCGCCAAGTGCCAGCGCAGAGCTGATGCCCCAGCGCGGCAGCCCGACACTCAGCGCCCAGGCCGCACCCCAGACCAGCACAGCAGGCAGTGGCCAATATTGTTTCACGTGAAACAAGGGCGTCTGCCGGGCTGACACGGGGCCGGCTTCAGTCGGCCAGGCGGGACCCAGTCCACTCTAAAACGACCCACAATTCTCAGTAGGACATTCACGCGAAAGAACAGTGGATGATTCTGCCGCCCGTAGGAGCCGAACCCTCTGGGCGATGGACCATTGCATGCCCGGCGCCTTTTCGCCCAGAGGGCTGGCTGCTTGGCTTGTCATAAGCGCGTCAAGATGAGAGTGGCTGTGAAACGACGATGGACTTCCGGGTGGGCTTTGCAAGCGTCAGCGCATCACAGGGCAACCGTGCCGCGCAGCTTGTCGATCAGGCCGTTGAGCTCGTCAAGCGAGCCAAACTGGATGCTGAGTTCGCCCATTTCTTCCATGCGGCCCTGGCGCTTGACGCGTTTTTTCACCCGCACATCCACCTGGGCCATGAGCAGGTCAGAGAGTTCTTCTTCAACCCGCTTCATGTCACCCGACTTGTCTTTCTTGGGCTTGGAGGCCACCAGTGAAAACTCGGCGCTGAGCTTTTTCACCAAACCCTCGGCCTCTCGCACCGACATTTTCCTGGCGGTGATCTGGTTCGCTGCCGTGATCTGGGTGGCTTTGTCCAGAGACAACAGCGCGCGCGCGTGGCCCATGTCGACGTCGCCAGCCATCAGCATGGTTTGCACCGGCTCAGCCAGATTCAACAGCCGCAGCAGGTTGCTGGTGGCGCTGCGCGAGCGCCCTACCGCCTGTGCTGCCGTCTCATGCGTGAGGCCAAACTCCTTGATCAGGCGCTGCACACCTTGGGCTTCTTCCAGCGGGTTGAGGTCTTCGCGCTGGATGTTCTCAATCAGCGCCATGGCCGCAGCGGCCTCGTTGGGCACCTCACGCACCAGCACTGGCACGCTGTCCAGCCCGGCCAGCTTGGCCGCCCGAAAGCGCCGCTCGCCGGCAATAATTTCATACACCGGGCGCACCGCGCCACCGCCCTGCATGCCGGGTGACTGCTGGCTGCGCTTGAGTTCGGCGTCAAGGTCGCTCAAACGGCGCACCAAAATCGGCTGCATGATGCCCTGCACCTTGATGGATTCGGCCAGCTCATACAACGCACCTTCGTCCATGCGGGTGCGCGGCTGGTACTGGCCCGCCACCATGTCGCTCAGCAACAATGTGGAGGGCAGGCCGCTGTTGGCGGCATGGGCATCGCTGCCATCCGGCCCCAGTGCGTCATCCACCGTGGGGCCTAACAAGGCCTCCAGACCGCGGCCAAGGCCTTTGAGTTTTTTTGTGACCATGACTCGTCTCTCGGTTAAATGTCAATGAGTGCGCGCAGCAGCGCTTGGCCCTGCGGCCATTCGCCCAGCGCAGAATCTGCGTTGATGTGCCCTACGGCACCGGCGTCAACCAGGGCCGAGCCCCAGGCGGCGGCAAAACTTTGCGCACGCGCAAAACTGCAACAGGGGTCGTCTTGGCTGGCCACCAGCGTGCTGGTGAACGGCAGCGGCTGCAAGGGGATGGGCGACCAGCTGGCAAGCACCGGGCGCAAGGCCTCGCGTTCGACATCACCCGGTGCCACCAGCAACGCGGCTTTCACGCGGTGCGCATGGCGGGTGTGTGATGCCCATGCCGCCACCAGCACACAACCCAGGCTGTGCGCCACCAGCACCACCGGTTCGTCGGCAGAAAGCACCACGTCTTCCAGCCGGGAAATCCAGTCACCGCGCAGCGGGCGCTGCCAGTCACTCTGATCAACGCGCTGCAAGCCTTGGCTCGTCTGCCACAGGCTTTGCCAATGCTGCGGGCCTGAGCCTTGCCAACCCGGCAAGATGAGCACGTTGTGAGATTTCATGACTATGAATTAAATAGCTGCTTGCGCATGGTGTACGGGGGCTAGAGGCCAATTTTGTATAAATTACGAAATGCGCTCAGCGATTTCTTTGGCAAACGCCACAAAGGCATGCGCGCCTTTGCTGGAAGGGTCAAACGCCACGCCTGGCAGGCCATAGCTGGGGGCTTCTGCCAGGCGCACATTGCGCGGAATCACGGTATTGAACACCTTGTCGGAAAAACGCGCCTTGAGCTGCTCGCTGACCTGCTGCTGCAGGGTGATGCGTGGGTCAAACATCACCCGCAGCAAGCCGATGATGGCCAGGTCTTTGTTCAAATTGGCATGCACTTGCTTGATGGTGTTGACCAAATCGGCCAGGCCTTACAGCGCAAAGTACTCGCACTGCATCGGCACAATCACGCCGTTGGCACAGCACAGGCCGTTGAGTGTGAGCATCGACAGGCTGGGTGGGCAGTCAATCAGGACAAAGTCGTAGTCAGCATCGACCTGGGCCAGTGCGGCTTTAAGTCGCTTTTCGCGGCGCTCCAGTTCCACCATCTCCACCTCGGCGCCCGCGAGCTCGCGGTTGGCGCCCAAAATGTCATAGCTGCAACCGGCGTCGACCAGCTTGCTGCTTTGCACCCGTGCCTCAGCCACTGAGGCGGATTCCAGCAACACGTCGTACACGGTGAGCGCCAGTTTGCGCTTGTCCACGCCAGAGCCCATGGTGGCATTGCCCTGCGGGTCCAGGTCAACCATCAGCACCCGCTGCCCCGCCTTGGCCAAACCGGCAGCCAAATTGACTGTGGTGGTGGTTTTACCCACGCCACCTTTTTGGTTAGCGATGCAGAAGATTTTGGCCATGAGATGCTTACTTTTTCGGAGGGTTAGGGGGTTGTTTCACGTGAAACACGGGCGCTAGTGTAGTTGGGCCAAAAGTCTGTGCGCTTTGAACATGGTGGATGGGCGGGGCTAACCGGGGCTGCCACTTGTTTACCCTGCCGTTGGGCTTAACCCCGTGCGCGGGCAGAGCGGACGCCGGGGCTCATACGCTTCGCTTTTTGAAATCGCCCCCCGACATCCGCCCCACCCACACACCTGGACGCTAAGGCTTTCTGTCAAGGACACTCATGATGGAAAGTGCGATTTAAACTGATCTGACATCCTGAAAACATTAAGGTGATTTCCAAGAATAAATATGCCCAGATGACGCAGGATTTTTGTTCAGCTGCAAGGCGTAAAAATGGGCGTATAGCGAGCTATACAACCGTTTTTGCAACGCAGCAGATGGACAAAAAGACAAGTCAGATGGG
>JBBQSS010000204.1:0-5536 GCA_038213665.1 Burkholderiales bacterium
CTGAAGACTTTTCTGCCCGTTGCCACGGCTTGCCCTCACCGGTCATGTATGGTCCGGGCGCGGGCTTGAGCAAGCATTTTTTCTACCCAGGCTTCATCCAAGGCACGGGGGGGCTTTTACGCGAACCGGATCTGCTTGAACGCCAGGCGCAATTTGATCGAAAAACCTGGCTGGCTGGCCTGGGCGTCGATTGGTGCGGCGAGCGCCTGGTGTCCCTCTTTTGTTATGAGCCAGCCGGTTTGGCCGACTTGCTGACCACCTTGGCCAATGACACACAACCCACCCGCCTGTTGGTCACCTCCGGTCGGGCCAGTGCGGCGGTTCGTGCAGACATTTTAAGCAAAAATAGCCTAAAGCCCTTATGGAATAAGCGTGAGCAGCTATCAATTTTTTATCTTCCACAACTCACACAAACTGATTTTGATCACCTGCTTTGGGTCTGCGACCTGAATTTCGTGCGGGGAGAAGACTCGCTGGTGCGGGCGCTGTGGGCTGGCAAGCCCCTGGTTTGGCAGATTTACCCGCAAGACGATGGCGCCCATGGCCCCAAACTCGATGCCTTCCTGACCTGGTTGCAAGCCCCGCTCTCATGGTGCCGGGCCCACGAGCTGTGGAACGGTCTGAACGCGGCTGCCGCGGCTGCCCCACAGCTGCCATGGCTGACGGGTCAGGCGCTGGCCGAGTGGCAAGCCAGCGTTGCCCTTGCCCGCCATACGCTGCTGGCGCAAGATGATCTGGCACGCACCCTGATAGATTTCGCCTCGAAAACCCACTAAAATAGCGGGCTGTGTGCGGCACAGCCTTGATATTCTTCGAGGTGCACGCCGCCCTCGCCGCCAGATGCGCGGCCTACTTTCACTCTCTGATTATGAAAATCGCTCAAGAAATCCGCGCCGGCAACGTCATCATGCACGGTAAAGACCCTATGGTCGTCCTGAAGACCGAATACGCCCGTGGTGGTCGCGGCGCCGCCACCGTGCGCATGAAGCTCAAAAGCCTGATCGCCAATTTCGGTACCGAAGTGGTGCTGCGGGCCGATGACAAAATTGACAACGTGATCCTCGACAAGAAAGATTGCACCTACTCGTACTTTGCCGACCCCATGTACATCTGCATGGACGAGGAATTCAACCAGTACGAAGTGGAAGCCGAAAACATGGGCGACTCGCTCAGCTACCTCGAAGACGGCATGCCGCTTGAAGTGGTGTTCTATGACGGCAAGGCGATTTCGGTCGAGCTGCCCACCAGCGTGGTGCGTGAAATCACCTGGACTGAGCCCGCTGTCAAGGGCGACACCTCAGGCAAAGTGCTCAAGCCCGCCAAGCTGGCCACCGGCTTCGAGATCGGTGTGCCAATTTTTGTCGCACAAGGCGACAAGGTCGAAATCGACACCCGCACCGGCGAATACCGCAAGCGCGTGTAAGCACCGGGCCTGCTGGGCCTCACCCAAAAAATGGCTTCTTCGGAAGCCTTTTTTAATGGTGCTTTGCGGCACTTGCCTGGTGCTCGACATCCCGATTGGCCCCACGGCCAAAGTGCGCTCCATGCCCGAGGCGCAACGCCTGCGCCGGCTTTTTGAGTATGTGGCCAGCCGTATCCGCCTGTCGCTGGATGTGGTCATCACAGACGGACGCCAGCGACGGTTTTGCGATAGCACGCGACATTCTGGACTCTGGCCGGGCCCTTGCCAAAATGAACGCCATCATGGCCGCCCAGGGTGCCAAGGTGTTTGACTACAACAACCCGCCGTTGGGGCTTTTGACCTTTGAGGTCTGCGCCACGCAGGCCGATGTGGTCACCGACATTGATAACTTGCAGGTGGCGCGGATTGCGCGTTTGGCCGGTGCACCCAAAGTGGCTGGCGCTGGCATTGACCTGTGTCGCAAACTCGGCGATGCCGTGACCGTAGGTGAATGTTTGTACCGGGTGCACGCCAGCTTTCAAAGCGACCTGGGCTTTGCACGCCAGGCGTGTGACAAATCAAACGGTTACACCCTTGGCAAGGCCAGCGAGGTACCCCACGTCTTTGTGGAATTTTGATGCAGCAAGCCCCGTTACTCAAACTGTCCAAGCCCGTGCTGTTGTGCTTTGAAGATGAGCTGAGCAGCGCAACCCGCATCGCGCAAGCAGCCCAACTGACTTCAAGTGATGCAACACGCGGGTGTGGGTGAGGTCTGGAGCACCGACTGCATTGCACACCCCAGCAACGTCGTCAACATGGCTGGCGCCGTCGCACAAGCCCTGACCCAGTACCCATCGCCCTTGTCTTGAAAAGAATACCGCCGGCTGAGATGCCGTCAGCTTTGCCGAACGCCTCGGCACGCCACGATGCGCTGCGCCTTACCACTGCGCCCCCTGGGAATCGCCTGGCCCAACTCACTGAGCACCTTGATGGGCCTGAGCTCCTGGGCCACTGCGAATCTCTCCAACACTGTGAGGCATCGCGCCATGGCGGCCGCCCCTTGCGCCCCCTGCAACGCGAGTCGCAGCACCAGCGTGTGGTCGTTGCGCTGGCGCAAGTGAAAGTCAAACACACCCGCCTGATCTTCCAGCACCGTGGTCAGCGCCAGCGGCAGCAGCGTGACCGGCCGACCATGCAAGCCAGCCATGACCAGCGCATCATCCCGGCGCCCCTGCACTTCGATCACCGGCAAGGGTGAGCCGCACACACAGGGCGCATGGCGTAGCCGCACCTGGTCGCCCAGGTCATAACGAATCAGCGGCTGCACATGATTGGCCAAATTGGTCAGCAAGGTAGAGTGCGAGAGCTCATCTGCAGGCATGGGCCGCCCGCGCTCGTCTACCGGCTCCAAAATCACCCAATCGGCGTTCACATGCAGGCAACCCTGCCCGCACTCCCAGGCGATCGACATGAACTCCGAGGCGCCATAGCTGTTGCGCACGGCGCATCCAAGCGCCAATTCCAGCCTTTGGCGCACGGCAGCGCTCAGGGTTTCACCGCCGGTCCAGACTTCTTTGGGGGCAAAGTGCAACGCACCACAGCTTGCCTCATCTGCCAGCAGGGCAGCCACCGTGGGGTAAGTGGCAAGCACGGTCGGCGCAAACGCATTGAGCTCATCCACCAGTGCCCGGGCGGACTGAAGAATCGAGAAGCTTCGGATGCTGGATGCCAGCCAGGGATTCAGTTCGCGCAGCCTTTGCACGGACACGACACTGGCGAAATGGCCGCTGATCGCGCCGACAAAGGCGATGCGTTCGGACAATGCCAAGGGATCAAACCAGCGCAGAAGCGGTCGCGGGGCGTTGCGCCGCAAGGACTCCAGCGCATCATAAACAGCCATGGCTTGCGCGTCTTGCACGAAAATTCCTGGCTGATGGCTGGTGCCTGAACTCTCCCACACCAGGTACTTGTCAAGGTAAGGTGCCCCGATGCGAAGCGGATCTGCGGTGAATGCGCGAAGTTCACTGAGTTTGAGTCGGGGATCGGTCACCCAATCGTCAAAACGCGCCATCAGTTCTTGTCTGGACACTGGCGGCAGCTCGGCCAGCGGCGTGGTGCCCGGCGTTGCGCCGTTCAGGTGCTCACGGTAAAACCGCGAGCCACGCATGGCGGCATCAAGCAAGCTGGCCAGCCGTGTGTTTTGCAGGTGCGCAAGTTCGGGTGCTGCGGCCCGTCCGCCGGTCAGCACCGCCATCGACACCGAACTGAAATGCAATGGATCGAAAATCGACATCTGGCCACACCCCTCCATCACGCATCTTAGGCAGCCCCGGCGCCACGTCCGTTGCGAATAATCATTCAGAGCGTTGGGCGCTTACGCATTTCCCCCACACAATCACCACCATGAATTTCCCTGAAAAACTCCCCCAACAACTCACCGAAAGTCGGCTGGCAGATGCCTGGGCTGAACTGCAAAACCACTCCGACCAAGGCAACCCGCTGCAAGCCGATGCTTACCGCTTGGCCTTTGCCGACCCCGAGTTTCTGGTGCGCCGCGAAACCCGTGGCATCCGTTTTCAACTGGAAATGCTCAAACCCGACCTGAACCAGAGCGAACAAGGCATTGAGAGCACCGTGGTGGTGTTTGGCAGCGCCCGTTTTCCGGCGCCGGAAGACGCACAGGCCAAGCTGAAACTGGCACAACTCAGTGGCGATGCCAGTGCGCTGGCGCTGGCGCAACGCCAGGTGCGCAATGCCCACTATTACGATCAGGCGCGCTTGTTTGCCCGCCTGGTGGCAGGCGACAGCATGCACCGCCGACCAGAAGAGCGCCTGTTCATTGCCACCGGCGGCGGCCCCGGCATCATGGAAGCCGCCAACCGCGGTGCGCATGAAATGGGTGCCCTGAGCATTGGCTTGAACATCGCCCTGCCCCATGAGCAAGGCGCCAACCCCTACGTCACCCCCTTGCTGAATTTCAAGTTTCACTACTTTGCGTTGCGCAAGATGCACTTTATGATGCGGGCCAAGGCGCTGGTGGCTTTCCCCGGCGGCTTTGGCACACTCGACGAGTTGTTTGAAGTGATCACGCTGGTACAAACCCGCAAATCCAAACCCGTACCTATCGTGCTGTTTGGCACCGACTACTGGAAGCGCCTGATCAACATCGACGCGATGGTCGAAGAAGGTGTGATCTCAGCGGAAGACCTGACGCTTTTCCAGTATGTGGATGAACCCGAAGCCGCCTGGGCTGTGATTCAACAGTTTTACGGTTTGTGATCCGGAGGGCGCAGGCGCCAAGCCGAACGCGCCCCGGCGGCCACGCCAGCGCCCACCGTCCAGAACACCAACGACACGCCCATCACGGCACCCGCCGTGCCAAACAGCATGGGCATCAGCACACTGGAGGCGTTGATCATCATCAGCCGCAAGCCCAGTGCCTCGCCGTGGCGCGCCTCGGGTGTGATCTGGTGCAAGGTGCTCATGATCATGGGCTGCACCGAGCCCAGTGACACCCCCAGTAAGGCGGAACAAATGCCCATGCTCAGCGCGTCCGGCATCAAGGGATAAACCGCAAACAGCACAGCGGTGGTCAACATGGCCGTGGTGACCACCGCCCATTCATGCCAATGGGCTGCCAACAATGGCAAAGCCACCCTGACGGCGGTCGCGGCCAAGGCAAACCCGCCCAAAATGGCGCCAATGGCCGAGGCGCTCAAGCCCCGCTCGTGACCCAGCACGGGCACCACAAAGGTGTGCACGTCCCAGCAGGACGACAGCAGCCAGTTCACCAACATCAGTCGGCGCATCATGGGCTCGCGCAACAAATCCCAGGCGCGGCCTTTGACAGCACCCGGCTTCACCACCACAGGCGGCAATTCCACGGTGTGGCGCACCCACAGCCAGGTCATCAAAGGAAAGCAGGCCAGGGCAAAAAACGCCACCCGAAAGCCACCCAGGTCAATCAGCAAACCAGCCATCAAAGGGCCGATGAAGTTGGACAGCGCCGGGCCAATCGAGAGCCAGCTGAACATGCGTTTGAGTTCGGTGTTGCTCTGCGCCGAGCGCCCGACATGGCGCTGCAGGCTGATGGCGGCCACACCCAAGGACCCGCCGGTCATCAAGGCGCTCAGA
>JBBQSS010000205.1:0-5522 GCA_038213665.1 Burkholderiales bacterium
CCCTGCTGGCCAAGGGTGCGGCACTGGGCACGGTGCTGGCGTTCATGATGAGTGTGATTGCGCTCTCGTTGCCCGAGATGATCATTTTGCGCAAGGTGCTTAAAGTGCGGCTGATTGCCACCTTTGTGGCGGTGGTCGCCACCGGCATCTTGTTGGTGGGCTTTGTGTTCAACGCGGTGCTTTGACCGCAACTTTTCAACGATGACAGCATTTTTACAACCAGGAGACTTCATGACAAAACGACTATTTACGCTTGCCACCTTGGCCACCAGCCTGTTCGCCCTGCCCGCCTGGGCAGTTGAGGTCAGCTTCACACCCGTGGCCGACGGCGTGTACGCCTACATTGGTGACCTTGAGGGGCGCAGCTACGACAACGAAGGGCTTAACGCCAACATCGGGCTGGTCGTGACCCCGGCCGGTGCGGTGCTGATTGACAGTGGTTCGAGCTTTCAGGTGGCCGCCAAGATCGACGCGGCGGTGAAAAAAATCACCACCCAGCCGATCAAATGGGTCATCAACACCGGTGGGCAAGACCACCGCTGGCTGGGCAACGGCTACTTCAAGGCCAAGGGGGTTGAGACCATCGCCCACATCGATGCCCAGGCGGACATGACGGCGCGCTCAGGCATGCACATGGAAGGTCTGAAAGTGCTGAAAGAGCGCCTTGACGGCACCGTGCCTACCTTGCCGACGCGTTTCGTCACCGGGCCGGACACGCGCCTGGAACTGGGCGGCACGGTGATTGAACTCAAGCATGCGCACGGCGGCCACACACCCGGCGACACCATGGTCTGGCTGCCGCAAAAAAGCCTGATGTTCACGGGTGATGTGGTCTACGTGAACCGCACTTTGGGCTTGATTGATGTGAGTTCCAGCAAAACCTGGCTGGCGTCGTTTGCCGTGATTGACGCGCTCAAACCCCAAATCATCGTGCCAGGCCACGGCAGCGTGACCGATCTGGCCACCGCGCAAGCCCACACCCGCGACCTGCTGCTGGCCCTGCGCGCCCACATGGAAAAAGCCGTCAACGACGGCGTGGACATCAGCGCCGCAGTCAAGCGTTTTGATGGCAAGCCGTTTGCCCATCTGAAACACGCCGAGGTGTGGATTCCACAACTGGCGAACCAGACTTATCTGGAGATGGAGCGCGAATAATTTATATAAAATCAGGCTCTAGCCCTTACGGATATTGCGTGACTAGCTATTATTTTTGAAAGAGAACACCATGGACATCAAAGTACTCGGCACCGGTTGCGCCAACTGCAAAACCACCATCGCACTCATTGATCAAATCGCCAAAGCCAAAAGCGTTGACGTGACACTGAGCAAAGTTGAAGAACTGCGCGACATCATGGCTTATGGCGCCATGAGCACACCCGGCGTGGTCATCAACGGTAAAGTGGTGCATGCGGGCGGTGTGCCAAGCCGCGACAAAATCGAGGCCTGGCTGGCTGCCGCTTAAAGCCAAAACCATTCACCCGCCCCATCGGGGCACACAAAAGACGCCATGGACCACGACCACGCACCCGCCAACTTCAACCGCGCCTTTGCCATTGGCATTGTGCTGAACCTGGGGTTTGTCGGCATTGAGGCGTTTTATGGCTGGCAAGTCAACTCGCTGGCCTTGCTGGCCGATGCCGGCCACAACCTGAGTGACGTGGCGGGCTTGGTGCTGGCCTGGGGCGGTGCGCTGGCGATCAAGCTGCAGCCCAACGCGCGCCACACCTATGGCTGGAAGCGCGCCACCATTCTGGCGGCGTTTGCCAACGCCTTGCTGCTGCTGGTGGCCATGGGTGGCCTGGCCTGGGAGGCCGTTGGGCGGCTCATGTCTGATGAAGTCTCGTTGCAAGAACAAGGCGTCACCATCATGGCAGTGGCGGGCATTGGCATTGTGGTCAACACCGCCACGGCACTGCTTTTCATGCGCGGCCGTGAACATGACCTGAACATTCGCGGTGCCTTCATGCACATGGCCGCCGACGCGCTGGTGTCTGCCGGTGTGGTGATTGCGGGCGCACTCACGTTGTGGCAAGGCTGGACCTGGCTTGACCCGGTGGTGAGTTTGGGCATTGCCGCCGTGATTTTGTGGGGCACCTGGGATTTGTTCAAACAATCCTTGCACATGCTGTTTGACGGTGTGCCCGAACACATCGACCCACACGCGGTGCATGACCTGCTGGCCGCGTTGCCAGGCGTTGAAAAAGTGCATGACCTGCACATTTGGGCCATGGGCACCTCGCAGGTGGCGCTCACTGCCCATCTCGTCATGCCAGCGGGCAACACAGACGACACGTTTCTGGCCAATGCCACCGAGCAGTTGCATGCGCACTTTGACATCGCCCATGTGACGCTGCAAGTGGTCAAGGCCCCCTTCACCCTGAGTTGTGTGCCCGCGTCTGACAAGGACTGCCCGACTGAGGCAGAATCAAAGCCTACGCACACCCGCAGCGAGCAAGCCCATGGACGCGCAGGGCATCAGCATTCCCACTGACCGCCTGACTGACCCCGCAGCCAGCCTGACTTCGCGGCTTGTGAACTCACTGCACCTTGACAGGCCCTATGACCCCAACCTCATTCAACGCATCTGCACTGTCTACTGCCGAGTCGCTTAACCGCGACTGCTTTTGCCGCACCCTGAACGTCGGGCGCCTGCGCGAGCAGCTTGAGAGTGACCCCAGCCTGAAAGGGATGATGGCCAGCATCATGCAGACGCGGCCCAATCTGTTTTCGTCAACGGTGGTGTTTGTGTCACATGAGGTACAGCGGCAAATTGAGGCGACCGTGTGGGCGATTGAGCGCGTGGTTGCCCTGCCCGGCTACCAGACGCGGGCCTTGGCCAGGGCTGACGCCAGCGCACAGCATGACTTTGGCCCGCTGGGCGCGTGCATGGGCTACGACTTTCATTTAAGCGCCAATGGCCCGCAACTCATCGAGGTCAACACCAATGCCGGTGGCCTGCTGCTCAACGTGGCGCTGGCGCGTGCACAAGAAGCCTGTTGTGACGAGATGGACTGGGCCTTTGCGCCCAACCCACGTCGTGACACCCTGAACAAGAGTGTCTTCGACATGTTTGCTGCCGAGTGGCAATTGCAGCGCGGCTCCGCCGCATGGCGCTCGGTGCTGATCGTGGACCACGCGCCCCTTGAGCAATACCTGGCCCCCGAGTTCGAGCTGTTTCGCCAATTTTTTGCCCAGCATGGCATCACCGCAGCCATTGCCGACCCCGCAGAGCTGAACTGGCAAAACGGCCAGCTCCTGCACCAGGGCGTACCCGTGGACATGGTCTACAACCGGCTCACCGACTTTTACCTGACAGATCCCGCCCACCTTGCCCTGCGCCAGGCACATGAAGCCAACGGCGTGGTGCTGACGCCGCACCCGCGTGCCCACGCGCTGCTGGCTGACAAGCGCAACCTGATTGCCCTGAGCCAGAACGAGTTGCTGCTGGCCTGGGGTGCCACGGCGGCAGACCGCAAGTTGCTCAGTGCCAACGTGCCGGCCACGCGTTTGGTGACGCCTGAGCGTGCCGATGAGCTGTGGGCGCAGCGCCGCCAGTTGTTTTTCAAGCCGGTCGCGGGTTACGGCGCCAAAGCCACCTACCGGGGCGACAAGCTCACCAAACGCGTCTGGGCTGAAATTCTTGAAAGCGACTTTGTGGCACAAGCCCTGGTGCCACCCAGCGGGCGCATGATTGAAGTCGATGGGGTCCAAACCGACCTGAAGTTTGACATTCGCGCCTACACCTACGCCGGCCAGGTGCAGCTGCTGGCGGCCCGCATGTATGCCGGGCAAACCACCAACTTTCGCACCCAGGGTGGCGGTTTTGCGCCGGTGATTGTGGTGCCTTCGCCGCTGCCATTGGCGGCAGACGCAGCCACTCATACCGGGACTGCCGCAGCTGGCTTGGCGCTGGCGTCCCTCACAGGCGCACGCTGATGTGCGGCATCTGCGGAGAATTGCGCTTTGACCGCCGCGCGCCCGACATGGCTGCCATCAGCCGCATGTCTGACAAACTGGCACGCCGGGGCCCGGATCACGCCGGCATTTATCAGGACGGCCCGCTGGCCTTTGGCCACCGTCGCCTGTCCATCATTGATCTGTCAGCCCACGCCAACCAGCCCATGGTGGATGCCGCGCTGCAACTCACGCTGGTGTTCAATGGCACCATTTACAACTACCGCGAGTTACGCACCGAGCTGCTGGCCTTGGGTTACCGGTTTTTCTCGGAAGGCGACAGCGAAGTCATCCTGAAAAGTTACCACGCCTGGGGCGAACAGTGTGTGACACGCTTCAAAGGCATGTTTGCCTTTGCCATCTGGGATACGCACCGCAAACAGTTGTTTCTGGCGCGTGACCGTTTTGGCATCAAGCCGCTGTACCTGACGCAAGACGGCCACCGCCTGCGTTTTGCCTCCAGCCTGCCGGCCTTGCTGGCCGGCGGCGGCGTGGACACCACACTGGATGCGGTCGCCCTGCACCACCACTTCACCCTGCACACAGTGGTGCCGGCACCGCGCACCGTCCTCAAGGGCGTGCGCAAACTGCCACCGGCCTCCACCCTGCGCATCGACCCCGATGGCAGCGTCACCGAGCAGGTGTACTGGACGCTGGACGCCACACGGCCCGAAACACCTTTGTCTGAAGCCGAGTGGTTGGCTGCCACCCGCGCGCAGCTGACCCAAAGCGTGAAGCGCCGTCTACTGGCGGCTGACGTGCCGGTGGGTGTGCTGCTCTCTGGCGGGCTTGATTCGAGCCTGCTGGTCGGCTTGCTGGCCGACCAAGTCAAAGACCTGCGCACCTTCTCGATTGGTTTTGAAGACCTGGGCGGCGGCGCAGAAAAAGCCGACGAGTTTGAATACTCTGACCAGATTGCCCAGCACTTTCACACCCGGCACCACCAGTTCAGCATTCCCAACAGCGAAGTGATGCAACGCCTGCCAGAGGCGGTTGCGCAAATGACCGAACCCATGGTGAGCCATGACGTGATCGCGTTCTATTTGCTGGCCGAGCGTGTCTCCAAAGAGGTCAAGGTGGTGATGTCGGGCCAGGGCGCTGACGAGGTGTTTGGCGGCTACTTCTGGTACCCAAAGATGGACGCCGCCACCGGCACGCCACTGGAGCGCTTCAGCCCGCACTACTTTGACCGCGACCACGCGGAATACCTGCAGATGATCGCCCCGGCCTATCAGGTGGGCGATGTCACGTCTGAATGGATTGCCGCCGAACTCACCAAGCCGCAAGCCGACACCTTTCTGGACCAGGTCTGGCGGCTTGATGCCACCACGCTGATCGTGGACGACCCGGTCAAACGCGTCGACAACATGCCAATGGCGTGGGGGCTGGAGGTGCGCACGCCGTTTCTGGACCACGAACTGGTGGAGCTGGCGGCGCACATGCCGCCTGAACTCAAGCTCAAAGAAGGCGGCAAGTTTCCGCTCAAGGCCATTTCACGCGGGCTGATTCCTGATTCGGTGATTGACCGGCCCAAAGGCTACTTTCCGGTGCCTGCGCTCAAATACGTG
>JBBQSS010000206.1:0-5468 GCA_038213665.1 Burkholderiales bacterium
TGACGCTGGTGGCCACCCATCTCGACAGCAGCAAGGCCGTGGCGTTTGGCCGCAGCGGCTGGGACCATGTGCCCATTTCCAAAGCCGTGCAAGCCAGCTCAGCTCTGCCGGGCTTGTTTCCCCCGGTAGAAATTGACGGCCAGCATTACTGTGACGGTGCACTCATCAAAACCATGCACGCCTCCATTGCGCTCGACGAAGGCGTCGACCTGATGCTGTGCCTGAACCCGCTGGTGCCCTTTAATGCCTCTGCAGCTTTGCACACCACAGACAGCCCCACCCCTTGGGCGTCGCCCGAACCGATTCCGCACATTGTGGACGGCGGTCTGCCCGCGGTGTTGAGCCAGACCTTCCGCTCGCTCATCCACTCGCGCCTGGTCCTCGGCCTGAAGGCTTACGAGCACACCTACCCCAACACCGACATTGTGTTGATCGAGCCCAACCACCGCGACCCCGAGCTGTACCTGGCCAACACCTTCAGCTACAGCCAGCGCCGCCATCTGGCCGAACACGCTTACCAGCAAACCCGCCACATGCTGCGCTCGCGCCAAACGGGCTTATGCACCAAGCTGGGCTACCACGGCATCACCCTGAACCACGCCGCGCTTGATGACACCCAGCGGCACCTGTGCCCGCCCAAACACCCGCCAACCCGCGTGGGCCAGTCCTTGACCCGGCTGCACAGCCTGATGGACAACCTGCAGCAAGTGGTTGACGTGGCCGCCTTGAAAGGTATCCCCACATGGTAAAAAAAGCGCCCCGGCGCACCGCAGAGCGCATTCTGGAAGTGACGCTGGTGCTGTTTAACCGCTTTGGCGAGCCCAATGTGTCAACCACGCTGATTTCCGCCGAGCTCAACATCAGCCCCGGCAACCTCTACTACCACTATCCCGCAAAAGACGAGCTCATCAACGCCTTGTTTGACCGCTTTGAGCGCGCCCTGAACGAGCTGCTGGCGGCCAGCGATGACGTGCGCAATGTGGAGGACGCCTGGTTTTTTCTGCACAGCTTATTCGAGATGATCTGGCAATACCGCTTTTTGTACCGCGACCTGAACGACCTGCTGAGCAAAAACCGCCGCCTGGAAACCCACTTTCAATCCATCCTGAAAAACAAAACCCGTGCGCTGAAAGCGCTGCTCGAAGGCATGCGCCGCAGCGGCGCACTGCAAATGGATGCGCGCGCGCTGGACGCCACTGCGACCAGCATGGTGGTGCTGCTGACCTATTGGCTCAGCTTTGAGTACGTGCGCGACCCGCGCAACGCGCTGGAAGACCAAAACGCACAAGCCGCGCTGCTGCGCGGTGCGCAACATGTGCTGAACCTGCTGGTGCCCTATCTGGAAGCTGGTCAGCGCGCCCATTTGGTCCATCTGACAGATGCCTACAATAGGGATTCCAAGTAAAAAAACAGCGATCAGGAGACAAACATGGCCAATTGGACCGCCTTTCCCTTTGTGGGCGAGTACAACTTTGATGCAGACAGCGTCAAGAACAAATGGGCCAGACTGCATGCTGGCGACCTGGAGCCGCTGCCGCAAGACGACCAAGTGCTCCATGCCTGGGCCAAATTTCACAATGGCGAGTTTTACAGTGCAGCCACCGATGGCCTCAAGCTGGGCCTGAGCGGCCTGAACGTGGCGCACAAGGCCACCTGCATTTACGCCACCTACCTTGAAAAGCATGAGGCCCGCCGCCTGGCGTTATTTCTGGAGGTGGCCAGGCGTGCCGAAAGCCATATCAACCAGGACCCGGACAACGTCAACGCCTACTACTGGCGTGCCTACGCGCTGGGCCGCTACAGCCAGGGCATCAGCGTGGCCAAGGCGCTGGCCCAAGGCATTGGCAGCGCGATCAAATCCAACCTTGAGACGGTCATCAAGCGCCAACCCAAACACCCCGACGCCCACATTGCGCTGGGCACCTTTCACGCCGAAGTGATCGACAAAGTGGGCGCACTGATTGGCGCCATGGCCTATGGCGCCAACCGCGACACCGGCATGAATCTGTTTTCCCAGGCCCTCCAACTGCACATGGCATCGGCCGCCGGCATGATCGAATACGCCCATGCCATGCTCATGCTCGACGGTGAGAAGATGATGACCGAGGCCAACCGCCTGTACCAACTGGCAGCGGGCGCCGAACCGATAGACGCCTCGGAGCGTCTCGACATCGAAATGGCGCGCACCGAACTGACCGATTGAAACCCGCCTAAAATTTAAGAGTTTTAGGCCTCTAGCCCTTTATATATAAGCGCAAGCAGCTATTTATTTAATAGCTTCGTGTGCCCCCCACGGCAGCATTAAGGTGAGCCAGAGCAGGCGCTCAAACTCGGGCGCAAACTGGTCGATGATGGCCTGCGGGTCAGGGCACAAGGTGGTGTCGCTGATCACGCCAAACTGCACCCCGCCACCGTAACTCAAGATCGACACCCCCAGGCCGACGGTGCCAGACTGGGGCACCCAAAACAGCGCCTGCTCCAGCGTGGCGCCGCAAAAGCTGAGCTTCTCGCGCGGCCCCGGCACATTGGTCATGACCGCCGTGGTTTTTTTTGAAAACAGGCTCAGCATGGCGTCTTGCGCCGGTTTGATCAGCACACCCGCCACGGCCAATAAGGCAAAAGCCAGCAAGGGCTGCAAGCTGCCCTTGAGTTCGCCCATGCGCCGGCGCACCTCAAACACCCGCGCCAGCGGGTTGTCTAGGCCAATCGGCAGCACCACTGGTGCCAGGCCAAACTGGTTGCCCAGCTTGTAGGCGTCGGCGGCTGAGCGCAAGTTCACCGGCACCATGGCGCGAATCTCTTTGCCCGCGACCGAGTCGCCCTGCGCCCGCAGGTACTGTCCAATGGCACCGGCCACGCAGGCCAGCAGCACATCGTTGATGGAGCAGTGCAGCGCCTTGCTGACGGCGCGCACATCATCCAGGGGAATCGGCTGGCACCAGGCCACGCGTTTGGTGCTGCCCGGTGTGCCCTTGAGCCGGGTCGGTGAGTCATCGGGCATCAGCGCCAGGGCGGCGCCGTCATGGAGCACCCGGTAGGCCAGCCGCGCCGCGTCGGCCGAGCCACCCAGCCCCTTGCTCAGGCCTTTGCCCAGCAGATTGTCAAGCACATGGCGCGGCTCAGCCATGGCCTTGAGCGCCTGTTCTGCGCCTTCACCGGCGGCCTCCAGCGCCTTCACGGCAGCCAGCGTCAGCGGCTCGATCACGCTGTGCGCCATCCAGTCCTCGGCGGCCGCCCAGCCGGAGGTGGCAGAGGCGTGCGCCTGGTGCTGGGGCGGCTCACTGCCGCCGTCCACCAGCGACTGAATCACGGCAATCAGCGCCAGCCCGTCTGCAATGCAGTGGTGAATGCGCACCAGCAGCGCCGAGCCGCCGTCAAAATGCTCGATCAGGCGAAAGTCCCACAGCGGGTAGCGCCTGTCCATCGGCTGCATGGCCAGTTCAGCCAAACGCGTTTGCAAGGCTTGCTGCGGGTGCGCCCTGGCGCCTGCGGGGAGTTTTTCGCGCAGCACATGGCGGCTGATGTCGAAGGTGGTGTCGGTGACCCAACTGGCCCCGGTGGTGTCGAGCTGCGCGCGCTGGGAAAAACGCGGGTATTTCAGCAGCCGCTCTTCGATGCGGTCACGGGTGTCGTCGTAGCTGACCGCCGGCTTGATGAGCCAGACGCCCAGAATCATCATCAAGTTGTGGGCTGAGTCCATGCGCAGCCAGGCGGTGTCCACCTTGCTCATGCGCTCAACTGTGACGGCGGGTTTGAATCTGGTGACCATGGCGGCTGCGTGTTGGGGATAGTTCTCTATTTTGTGGTCAAAACGCCTCGTAAGATCACCCCGGATTACCCTTGGGTAATGCGTTTCACCAAAAATCAATGATTTACAGCAACGGAGATTACCCCCCATGTCAGACCTGACAACCCAATTTGAAGCGGCCGTGGCCCACTCGAAAAACCTCAGCGAGCGCCCCGACAACATGACCCTGCTCAAGCTCTACGCGCTCTACAAACAAGGCAGCGCCGGCGACAACAGCGAGAAAAAACCCGGCTTCACCGACATGGTGGCGCGCGCCAAATGGGACGCCTGGAACACCCTCAAAGGCGCCCCCCAGACTGATGCCATGCAGCAGTACATTGACCAGATTGAGTCGCTGAGCTGATCACGCCCCGCATGCGGGCTGCCGTCTGGCGACCACCGCCACGCGGTGCAAACGACCGCCGCCGCCTGATCACGCCTTGGGCGTTGTCCGCCGCTTGGTGACGGGCTCTTTGGCTGCTGCGTGCAGCGCAGGTTCGGCCAGCAAGGCGTCGAGGTTTTTCACAATCTCGGCCTCAATCGAGCCTTTGAACGCACCCAGCAAAAACCCCAAGTGAGCGCGCAGCTCGAAGCGGTCTTTGGTCACCAGCAAGCGGCCTTTGACGCCTAAACGCGCAAAATCGACCTCATCGCCGTGCGGGCCCTCAAGGTAGGCGCACTGCATGGCGAACTCCTGCTCAGCCTGCTCGGCCCATTTGAAGGCCACTTTGCGCGCTTTGGCCAGACCAAGTGTGTGTTCACGGACGATGTTCAGTTCAGCCATATTCCCTTACCCAGGTTGTTCAATTGCCCAAAGCTTCAGCTGTTGCAGGCGCTCGTCTCGCGGACGCTTAGCCAGCTGTCTGACTGCATCATAAAACCGCGGCCAATCACGCCCCGCACGGGCAAAAAGTGCTTCAAAACCGGGCACCAGCTCATCATAGGCCGCCTGCGCGCCAAACGCCGCATTGTTGGCTTGGGCCACCCAGGCGTCATACCCGCTGTAGCCACCCCAACTGGTTTTCAGTACGACATAGGCGGCCCTGAAGTCCCGCATTGCATCCAGTTTCATAGCTAGCTGCGCTTTATCTACGGGGGCTTGAGGGTCATTTTTCTTGTAAATAGAAGCCAACTGCGCGCGCGTGGCGCGGGTCAGCGCACGAAACTGCTGGCGTCGTGCATCAAATGCCGCATAGTTGCTGCGCGCTACGGGTGAGGCTTGATGCTGCAACCACAGCGCGCCCCCGAGTCGCTCTACCGCGGTGGCAAACGACTCGTTGAACTCCGTGTCGTCCCGCACATACAACACTTGGTGCGAGAGCTCATGAAATACCAGGCGCGCCACTTCACCCTCGGGGTAATGGATGAAAGTGTTGAGCAGGGGGTCACCGCCCAGCCAGTTCATCCAGCCCAGGGTGGAATACGCCGGCACGCCATAGACACTGACCTCAAGCCCTTGCAAGCGCAGCGCTTGTGCCTCAGCCTGCGCGTCACTTTCTGAAAAATAGCCGCGGTAACCCACGCAGCCAGCCACGGGAAAACACCAGGTTTTCAGCGTCAGCGAGAACGCCGGGGCAGCCACCACGTTCCAAACCACATGGCGGCGCTGCAAGTCGGCATAACGTTGGTAGCTGGCGTTGTCGGGCAGATGCAGGTCGGTCACGGCAAAACGGCGAATGTC
>JBBQSS010000207.1:0-5442 GCA_038213665.1 Burkholderiales bacterium
CAGCGGCAGAATCAGGCCGGTATCTTCAGCCAGTGGGATGAACTCGGCCGGCGACACCAGGCCGCGTTGCGGATGCTGCCAGCGCACCAAGGCTTCCACCCCCGTCAGGCGGCCAGCACCCACCACCTGCGCCTGGTAATGAAGCACAAACTGGGTGTTGGCGATGGCCTCACGCAAGTCGCTTTCAAGGGTCGCACGGGCGCTCACTTTTTCCTGCATTTGGGGGTCAAAGAAGCGAATTACATCGCGCCCGATGGCTTTGGCCTGGTACATGGCCAGTTCGGCGCGCTTCAAGGGCTCGTCCGTCTGCAGCGCCTGGGCGTCTTCGCCACACATCGTGATGCCGATGCTGCACGTGCTGTGGTGTTCATGACCGTCAAGCAGGTACGCATGGCTCAGCGCCAGACGGATTTTTTCGCCCACAGCCTCGGCCTGACTGGCCGCCTCGAACGCGTCCTGGCTCAAGTCTTCAAGCATCACGGCAAACTTGTCGCCGCCCAGGCGCGCCACCGTGTCACCGTCGCGCACGCTGCAGCTCAAGCGATCGGCCACTTGCATCAAAAGCAAGTCGCCCAACGCGTGCCCGCAGGTGTCGTTGAGCGTCTTGAAATTGTCCAGGTCCAGGTACAGCAGCGCACCCCGGCGTTGGTGGCGCGCACAGCCGGTGATTGCCTGTGCCAAGCGGTCCAGCAACAAGCGCCGGTTGGGCAGATTCGTCAAGGGGTCAAAAAAAGCCAGTTGCTCGATCTGGGTTTCGGCCGTCTTGCGTGCGGTGATGTCAGAAAATATGGCGACGAAATGGGTCACCTTGCCGGCTGCATTTTTGACGCTGCTCAAGCTCAGCCATTCGGGAAACACCTCGCCATTCTTGCGCCGGTTCCAGATTTCGCCCTGCCAGGCGCCCATGCGGGTCAAGGTGTCCCACATGGCGGCGTAAAAAGCGGCGTCATGCCGGCCTGAGCGCAACAACTTCGGCGTCTGGCCGACCGCTTCTTCAGCGCCGTAGCCGGTGATCTCGGTAAAGGCCTGGTTGACCCGCAATATCACGCCGTTTGCATTGGTGATGGTCATGCCCTGTTGCGACTCGAACGCGGTGGCGGCAATGCGCAGTTCAGCATCGGCTTGTTGGGTGGCGCGCAGGTAGTTGATCACCGCCCAGGCCGCCACCATCAGCAGGCTGCCCGCCGCCGCAAACAAAAAGAACAACCAGTTGCGCTCCAGCTGAAATCGCACCAGCTCGCCCAATGGCCGCATCGCGTGGACGCTGATGGCGTCTTCAGGCAGGGGCGCAGATGCCAGCACCACCGGCTCGCGGCTTGGCCCCATCATCACGGCGCCAGCCAGGCGGCCATCGTCCCAAGGTGCGATGTGCAGGGTGTCAAACACCTCACGCCCATACAGGTGAAACCGCTGCTGCGCTGACAGTTGCGCAATGGCCGCACCCGGCAAGGCGCGATACTCAAACGCCTTGTCAGGCGCCAGCACAATGACGCCGCGGGCGTCTGAGATAAAGGCATTCACCGGGTCGGTGAAGTAGCCAAGTTTTTCAATGTCGGTTTTGACCGCCACGGTGCCTACAAACCGGCCCTGCTTTGAGACCGGCGCGGCGTAATACACACCAGCCTTTTTGCTGACGCGCCCCATGGCGTATTGCTGGCCAAGCTGGCCCGCGCGTGCTTGCAAAAAATAGTCGCGGTCAACGAAGTTGCTACCGACAAAACTGTCGCGCCGGTCGGCGTTGCTGGAGGCCAGGCAGTTGCCCAAAGCGTCCATCACATAAATTTGATCCGTATTGAGTTGGGCCGCTGTCTGGGCCAGATACTGGTTGACAAGGCCCAGCGCCGGGTTGGCCGTCCAGCGCAGCTTGCGCTGCCCAGCCGTCAGCGTGGCGTCGAGCGGCTGCAAGGCAAACGCGTCCAAGGCCTGCTGGGCCACGCTGCCCGCCGCCCCCATGCGCGCAATACCGCGCAGCAATTGCAGGTGCTCGTTGATGTTGTTGGCGGTGCGCTGCGCCTGCTGCTGTGCCAATTGTTTCTCGGCTTCCAAATAAGCGCTGCTGCGGCGCTGGTGGTAAAAATCTGCGCCCAGCCAGGCCACGGCGCACCACCCCAGCACACCCAAGGCAATCCATGGGTTGGCACGACCCAGCACGGCCAGGCGGGTGCTGCGGACATAACTTGCCATGACCGTGATCACCACCAGAAGCGACGTGATCACCAGAACGATGGTCGCCAGAAACAGGTTGGACAGGCCAGGTGCGCTGGCAGCGCCGGGCTCACCGCCCTGAATAAAGTAGGCCGCCGCCATGGCGGTGTAATGCATGCCCGACATCGCCAACCCCAACACCACGGCGCTTATAGGCAGGGCCCAACCGCGCCAGCGCACCGGCAAGGCAAAGATGCGGAACTTGAGCCACAGGGCCAGCGTGGCCAGCACCACCGCCACCGCGATCGACAGCAAAAACAACCAGGCGTTGTAGCGAATCATCCCGTCCAGGTGCATGGCCGCCATGCCGGCATAGTGCATGGCGCCAATGCCCGCCCCAATCAGCACGCCGCCCAGCACCAAACGCCGGCGCGACAAGCTGCGACGGCTGATGATCCGGATCGCCAGCGTGCTGGCCAACACCCCCGGAATGGTGGACAAAAATGTCAACGTGGCGCTGTAGCTGGTGGTGCAAGGCAAGCTGAACGCCAGCATGCCAACAAAGTGCATGGCCCAGATGCCACCCCCCAGGCACAGACCGCCTATGGTGGTCCACAGGCCCCGACTCGCGGATGAGCTAGCCAACGAGATGGGTTGCGTCACCAGCAAGGCCGCATAAGACGCAAAGATGGCCAAGGCCACCGACAAGCCGACCAGCACCGGGTCATAAAACCCGTTGTAAAGCAGGCTGCTCTCAGGCGGGCTCAGCAACAGGGGGAGATACGGCGCGATCATCGGGTGCTCTTCAAGTTCAACGTGTGGCTATGCGGAGAGCTCGGCAAAGGTCTGGCCTGGCACCTGCTTGGACCAGTCCAGCGGGTCTTGTTGTAACACCATGTCAATGTCCAGGCCCAGCACCTCAGCCACTTGTGCCGGAAAAGTCACCGCCAGGCCGTTGGGCAGCAGGCCTGCCTGGCGCGCGCGGGCGCGCCAGATGGCCAGGTGCAGTACACCTGCCAGCGGCTCATAGGCATCGTTGTCGAACGGGGCGTGTGCAAAGCTCAAGGCATCCACCATGATGTGCGGAAAATGCCACTCGGCGCCCAGCCCGGCACTGACCTGGGTGTAGCAATAACCAAACACCTGGCGCTCGACCCGCATGCGTTTGAGGTCCAGCGGGCCGCACTGGGCATCCAGCGCCACCGCCTGCGGCATGGCAAACCGCATGGCCAATTCACCCACCGCATGGATCAGGCCAAGGGTGTAGGCCGCTTGCTGGTTCAGCCGCAACAAGCCCGCCAACGAGCGTGCCAAGCGGGCGGCGTCCACGCTGTAAGACCAAAATTTGCTCAACTGCAAGCCTGGCACCGCTTTGAACGAGACTTGGGCGGCGGCCTGGCCCACCATGCCCTGCACCTGCGCCAGGCGCAGCACGGCCAGCGCCTGGGCCACACTGTGTATTTGACCCGGCAGCTTGAACAAAGGCGTGTTGGCCGTCTGCAGCAGGCGCAGCCCCAGGGCCGGGTCCGTGCACAGCAGCTGGTCAATACGGCGTAAATCAGGCTGCGCTGCCCCCAGCTCGGTCAGCAGCAGCGCCACCACACGGGGTGCGCTGGGCATGACAAAGCGCTGGGTCAGCAGGGCGGTGAGTTCCACGGCGGCTAGGTTCCCAGGCCTTTGAGTTTGGCAAAGGCTGACGACATGGCGTTGGCGGGAGATGCGTGAGCACCCGCGCCCTGCCCGGCACTGGCAGCGTAAGCTTGCCCGCCCGAGCGGCCGCGCTGCTGCGGGTTGGCCCCCTGAAAACGGTTGTCGCCGGCACTGCGGGCCGGTGCGGCGCCGAGCTTCATGGTGAGCGCAATGCGTTTGCGTGCCACGTCCACCTCCACCACCTGCACCTTGACGATGTCACCGGTCTTGACGACCTCGCGCGCATCGGTGACAAACTTGTGGCTGAGCTGGCTCACATGCACCAGGCCGTCCTGGTGCACGCCCAGGTCAATAAAGGCGCCAAAGGCGGCCACATTGCTCACCGTGCCTTCAAGCACCATGCCCTCTTTCAGGTCGCGAATGTCTTCCACGCCGTCGTTGAAACGCGCCACCTTGAAGTCAGGGCGCGGGTCGCGGCCGGGTTTTTCCAGCTCGCCCAAAATGTCACGCACCGTGATCACGCCAAATTTCTCGTTGGCAAACAGCTCAGGGCGCAGGGTTTTAAGCATGTCGGCGCGGCCCATCAAGGCCGCCACCGGCTGGCCGGTCTTGGCCATGATCTGCTCCACCACCGGGTAGGTCTCGGGGTGCACGCCGGTCATGTCGAGCGGGTTAGAGCCGCCACGAATGCGCAAAAAGCCCGCGCTTTGCTCAAACGCCTTGGGCCCCAGGCCGGTGACTTTCAGCAAATCTTGGCGGCTGGCAAAGGCGCCGTTGGCCTCGCGCCAGCGCACCACCGCCTTGGCCACGCTGCCACTCAGGCCCGACACGCGGCTCAAGAGCGGCACGCTGGCCATGTTCAGGTCCACCCCGACCGAGTTGACGCAGTCTTCCACCACGGCTTCCAGGGTTTTGGCCAGCTCGCTCTGGTTCACGTCGTGCTGATACTGGCCCACACCAATCGATTTGGGGTCGATCTTGACGAGCTCAGCCAGCGGGTCTTGCAGGCGCCGGGCAATGCTGGCGGCACCGCGCAGGCTCACGTCCACGTCGGGCATCTCTTGGCTGGCAAATTCACTGGCCGAATAAACGGACGCACCGGCTTCGCTGACCACTACTTTTTCGATAGCTGCTTGCGCTTTATCTGTATGGGCTACAGCCGATTTGGCCATAATTTTTATCAAATCAGCGGCAAGCTTGTCAGTCTCGCGGCTGGCGGTGCCGTTGCCGATGGCGATCAGGTTGACGCCGTGTTTTTCGCACAGTTTGGCCAAAATGTGCAGCGCGCCGTCCCAGTCTTTGCGCGGTTCGTGCGGGTAAACGGTGCTGGTGTCGACCAGCTTGCCGGTGGCGTCGACCACCGCCACTTTTACGCCGGTGCGAATGCCGGGGTCCAGCCCCAGCACCACGCGCGGGCCGGCCGGTGCGGCCAGCAACAGGTCACGCAGGTTGTCGGCAAACACCTTGATGGCGACTTTTTCAGCGTCTTCGCGCAGGCGGGTGAACAGGTCGCGCTCGGTCGACAAACTCAGCTTGACGCGCCAGGTCCAGGCGACGCATTTGCGGATCAAATCATCGGCCGGGCGGCTTTGATGCTGCCAGCCCAACTTGAGGGCAATGCGGCCCTCTGCCAGCGACACGGCTGGT
>JBBQSS010000208.1:0-5435 GCA_038213665.1 Burkholderiales bacterium
TCAGTAACGGTTTGTCTGAAAAGACAGACGGCTTGGCTCGAAAGAGTAAACGTTAGCTACTAGGAGTGGTAGTTCAGTTGGTTAGAATACCGGCCTGTCACGCCGGGGGTCGCGGGTTCGAGTCCCGTCCGCTCCGCCAAATAAAGCCCTAAGTAATTGATTTACTTAGGGCTTTTTCTTTTTTATCTCCCGACTCCTTGGTTGACTATGCGCTGCAATGGTTCGCACAGTCATGTGCGCTATGAATGGCTGCCGCTGTTGTAGGTGTCTCGCTGTTGTGACGATATGATCGGGTCCAATCAAAAGGCAAAAGATATGGACATCTCATCTACAGGTCTCGTGAACGCATCTACACAGATGCAGCAAAGCAAGGTTGCAGAGTCAGCCCAGCTGCTGATGCTGAAAAAGTCCATGGACCTAGAAGCATCTTCTGCCCTGGCGCTGCTCCAGGCCGTCCCCGGACACTTGCCATTGGCCAACAGTGGCGATTTGGGAACACGGGTGAACGCCACCGCATAGGTCGCCTTCAGTCTGCCTGTTCCCAACATGGCACGCTGCATTTTTGTTTTCACTAGATATGTTTGTGCATGGCGCTGTCTGAGTGATTTTTGAATCACGATGGCTGAATGCTGAACGTCAAACCGGGCGAATTTGACTTCACTGAGTATTCCACTTCAACGTGACCGCTGAAGCCAGTCACTGCTGTCTGCAGGTTTGTTTACCCTGTCAGGGTGCTGTTGCGCGTAAACGAAATCTGCGGGTTGGGTTTTTTCTTGCTTTTTGCAAGGTAGCCCCATGCCCGCTTTAAGGACCACGTTGCGTTAACCCAAAGGCGGACAGTCCCACCAACAAATAGCTTCCTGCAACGAAATGAATTCCTCCCCCGAAGTGATTGAAAAGCACACCCCCATGATGGCCCAGTACTGGGGCCTCAAAGCCGACTACCCCGACACCCTGCTGTTTTACCGAATGGGGGATTTCTACGAGCTGTTTTATGACGATGCCGAGAAAGCCGCCCGCCTGCTCAACATCACGCTGACACAGCGCGGGCAAAGTGCCGGGCGGCCCGTAGTCATGGCGGGCGTGCCATTTCACGCGGTGGACACCTATCTGGCGCGCCTCATCAAGCTGGGCGAATCGGTGGCCATTTGCGAGCAGGTGGGCGACGTGGCCACCGCCAAAGGGCCGGTCGAGCGCAAAGTGGTGCGTGTGGTGACCCCCGGCACGCTGACGGACCTGGAACTGCTGGGCGACAAGACCGAGTCGCTGTTGCTGGCGGTGCACCAAGGCACACGCAATGTCTGCGGCCTGGCCTGGCTGAGCGTGACCCAAGGCGAGGTGATGTTGGCCGAGTGCGCCCTGGATGAGCTGGCAGACTGGGTGCTGCGCATTGGCGCGGGCGAATTGATCTTCAGCGCCGGGGCCACGCCAGCGTTTGAATCAAAACTCCGCACCGCCTGCGGCATCAGCATGTCGTTAAGCGTGCGACCCGACTGGCAGTTTGACGCCGGGCTGGGCCAGCGCACCTTGCTTGCCCACCTGAACGCCGCCACTTTGAGTGCCTGGGGCGCACAAGACCTGCCGCTGGCCCACGCCGCTGTGGCCGCCTTGCTGGCTTACGCCGAGCACACCCAAGGCCGAACGCTTACCCACATTCACAGCGTGCGGGTGCAACGCGCGGGCGAACTCATCGACCTGCCTCACAGCACCCGGCGCAACCTGGAACTCACCCAGACCCTGCGTGGGGAAGATTCCCCCACACTTTTTTCGCTGCTCGACACCTGCCTGACCGGCATGGGCAGCCGCCTGCTCAAAAGCTGGTTGCTGCAGCCCAAACGCGAGCGCACGTATGCGCAGCAACGCCTGAACGCCATTGCCGTGTTGCGTGCCAACCAACCCAGCGCACCCACCGGTTTGTGGCAAGCCTTGCGTGAGCAACTCAAGGGCAGTACCGATGTGGAGCGCATCACCGCCCGCATCGCGCTGCGCCAGGTGCGCCCACGAGAATTGGTCGGGCTTCAAAAGACACTGCAAAAAACAGAGCTGCTTGCGCCCGTCATAAAAGGGCTAGAGGCCTATTTGACTTATATTTCAGAGCAACTCATGCCGCCCGCCGGTTGTGCGGATTTACTGACCCGCGCCATCTCTGACGAGCCAGCCTCCCTGGTGCGCGACGGCGGTGTGATCGCCAGCGGGTTCGACGCTGAACTCGATGAATTGCGCGCCATCCAGACCAATTGCGACAGCTTTCTGCTCGACCTGGAGGTGCGCGAAAAAGCCCGCACCGGCATTGCCAATTTGCGCGTGCAGTTCAACCGGGTGCACGGCTTTTTCATCGAAGTGTCGCAAGGCCAACTCGACAAAGTGCCCGACGACTACCGCCGCCGCCAGACCCTGAAAAATGCCGAGCGTTTCATCACCCCCGAACTCAAGGCCTTTGAAGACAAGGCGCTAAGTGCACAAGAACGTGCGCTGGCGCGTGAAAAGTGGCTCTACGAGCAGTTGCTCGACGCCTTGCAGCCGCACGTGCCCGCCCTGACTCAGCTGGCACGCGCCTTGGCCACGCTGGACGCGCTGTGCGCACTGGCTGAGCGCAGCCTGACACTTGACTGGTGCGCACCGCAGTTTGCCAAAGAGCCCTGCCTGGACATCGTGCAGGGCCGTCACCCGGTGGTGCAAGCGCGTCTGGCTGAAACCAGCGGGCAGGGCAGTGCCTCGGGTGCGAGTGCTTTCATTGCCAACGACACCCATCTGGGCCCCAAGCAGCGCATGCAAATCATCACCGGCCCCAACATGGGCGGCAAATCCACCTACATGCGTCAAATTGCAGTGATCACGCTGCTGGCCAGTATGGGCAGTTACGTGCCTGCCGACAGTTGCCGGCTAGGGCCGATTGATGCCATTCACACCCGCATTGGTGCGGCCGATGACCTGGCCAACGCGCAATCAACCTTCATGCTGGAGATGCTCGAAGCGGCGCAAATTTTGCACGCCGCCACCCCAAGCTCGCTGGTGTTGATGGACGAAATTGGCCGTGGCACCAGCACCTTTGACGGTCTGGCGCTGGCCTCGGCCATTGCCACCCAGTTGCACGACAAAACCCAGGCCTTCACTCTGTTTGCCACCCATTATTTTGAGCTGACCGAGTTTCCGGCCAGCCACCACAACGCCATCAACGTGCACGTCAGCGCGGCGGAATCGGGCCGCGACATTGTGTTTTTGCACGAAATCCAGCCCGGCCCGGCCAGCAAAAGCTACGGCATTCAGGTGGCGCGCCTGGCCGGCATGCCCGCCGCCGTGCTCAACCACGCCCGCCACACCCTGGAGGCGCTGGAGGCCCAGGCCTCACAAAACCAAGCCCAGATCGATTTGTTTGCCGCCCCAATTGCTATTGAAAAAATAGCAGAAAACCCAATAGAAACTTGGGCTAGAGACATAAATCCTGACGAATTGAGCCCACGCGAAGCACTAGAAGCGCTGTACCAGCTCAAGCGAATCTGCGCCGCCCAATAGCGGCATGACAGCGCCAGAATTCACCCACTTTCTTCATCCCCTGCGCTGACGACGCGCTGAAGGCAAAAAATGGCCTGGCCTCCTTTCGGAAACCGGGCCAGCGGCTTGGCCGCAGTCAGCTGATCTTTATCTCAAATCAGTGGCATTTCAGTCTCAGGCTTTTGACAGCTTGGCCTGCGTTGCTTCGCCGGTCAAATAACCCACGGCGGCACCAAATTTGTCCTTGTAGTTGGCTTTGAGCAGTGGGTCGAGCGTTTTATAAACGTTCTTGTGCAAGCCGGTGTCAACGGTCTTGTCACTGCCTGTCCCCCAGTCGCCAGGGTGCTGGAAGTTGCTCATGATGTAAGTCCAGCCATTGAGCTCGTCTACCGCGTGCAAACCCGTGGACTCGCCGCCCGCGGGAATCGACATGATGCGCGACAGCACCTTGGTGTCGATGTTGTAAGCCCACAGGAAGTTGTTGACGTGCTGGCTGCTGTCTTCGCCGATGAACAGGGTGCACATTTTTTCCGAGAACTTCAGGTTGTCGGGATTGGCAATCTTGCTGGGGTTGGCGGTGTTGCCCAGCGTGTCGGCGGCGATGTCTTCACCCATGAGCAAGGCCTTGGTGTCCACCGGCATCCATTCGCTGTTGATGGCTGCGCCCGCGGTGTCCTTTTGGCCACCCTTGAGGTTCAGCGCCATCACGCCACCGGCTTTCAACTGCTTGGCGACTGAAATGCCGTTGTCGGGGACATTGGCTTTATCGCCAGCCACCATGGAAGCCTGAATGTTCTGCAACGCAGAATAGGCCACCTTGTCCTTGATGTTGACGGTGGTGCCTTCCATCTTCGTGAAGCCCAGGCTGGCGCCCACAAAAGCGGCGTAGCGGTGGGTTTCAAGGAAGGCGGCGGCTTTTTCCATGCCGGCCGTGACCTTGACCCACTCCACTTTGCCATTGGAGGTGATCTTGGTGTAAGTGGTGTCGGCGGGGGTGGCCAGCGCTGGATCGGTCGCGGACACCGTCATGATGTCGGTTGGCAGGCGTGTCGTAGCCAGTTTCTCGATTTCAGCGCTGGTGGCCGAGCCGAGCTTGATCCAGGTCAGCGGAGCGGCGGCCGCAGCGGCCGGGTCAATGGAGAAGTCCGCACCCACCTTGGCCACGTAAAGCGTACCGGCCGACAAGTCTTTTTCCTTGTCGGCCACGAACACGAAATAGCCGCTGTTGGTGGCATCGTCGCCCATGAACACGGTGCGGTTGTCGGGCATGACTTGCACCAGCTCGTGCGAGATGCGGCCCATGCAGTAATGCTTCTTGATGCTGCCAGTGCCGTCGGCATTGACGGTCACTTCGGGCATGTGGCCGTAGTGGTAGGGGTTGGCTACAGAGGCGCTGCCGTACAGGTTGGTGCTGAAGTCGTCCATGTAATTCTTGCTGCGCAAGGCGAAAGCATCAGGCTCGTACTCTTCGCTCGACAAGTGCGTGTTCCAGGGCGACAGGCTGGCACCGCAGGTAATCCACAAGCCATGCACGCCAGCGGTGTCCACGTTGTGGTATTTCACCAAGGTGAGCTTGCCGGTGGTGGGGTTTTGGTCGAGCGTGAGCACGGCAATCGGCGAGGGCAGCTTGCCATACATGTCGGTCGTGCCGTTCTGAGCCCAGGTGGTGTATTCAAACTGCACCACGGCAAACACGGTGTTGCCGGTGACACCAGCGACCTTGGCACCGTCGATCTTCAACAAGGACGTGCCATCAGGTGCGTCGGAGAAATACTGGCGTGAGACCGCCCCGGTGGCATCCATGATCGGCTGGTTGTAGATGTCGTAGTAACCACCGGCCAGCGTTTTGCCGCCCTTACCGTCCGACACCAAGTCG
Organism: Burkholderiales bacterium; assembly: GCA_038213665.1. Classification (GTDB taxonomy): domain Bacteria; phylum Pseudomonadota; class Gammaproteobacteria; order Burkholderiales; family Burkholderiaceae_C; genus Rhodoferax. Next base: position 5,369 of record JBBQSS010000208.1, read on the forward strand.
CCGGTGACAAAGAAAGGCTGGTAAGCCAGCTTGAAGTCGACCTTGCTGGCATCGCTGAAGTTGACCG
>JBBQSS010000209.1:0-5420 GCA_038213665.1 Burkholderiales bacterium
TGGCCTGAAATTGTCTGGCGGTGAAAAACAACGTGTGGCGATCGCCCGCACCCTGCTGAAAAACCCGCCGATTCTGATTTTTGACGAAGCCACCTCGGCGCTGGACAGTGCCAACGAGCGCGCGATTCAGGCCGAACTGCAAAGTGTGGCGCAAAACAAGACCACACTGGTCATCGCCCACCGCCTGTCCACCGTGGTGGACGCGTATGAGATTCTGGTGATGGAGGCCGGGCGCATTCTTGAGCGCGGCTCGCATGCGGAGCTGCTGGCGGCGAATGGACGCTATGCGCAGATGTGGGCGCTGCAGCAGAGTTCGGAGTAGTTTTTAGAGACTTTTTGGCCTCTAGCCCTTATGAAAAATGAGCTAACAGCTATTTAAATAATAGTGAATTGGGTGCGGCAGATAAAACCCGCGTGATCTGGTCATGGTTGACGTCCCCGTCAACCATCGCCGGCACACCTGTCGCCGTGATGGCGCCTTTAACCCAGGCGCCATCGTCAAGGCTTGGCCTTCCACTCATCCCCGTTGACCACCGCCTGTGCGCCCACTTTGCCCCAAGCGGTATCGGCCGCGCCAATTTCAGTCAAAGCAGCACGCTTTTCAAAAAACTGTGCGGTTTCCATGGCGCTAATTTTTTCCGCAATAGCGACCACGAAAAACTGGTTCATGGTGGTGTCGTCGGCCGCCGCAATGCGTTTGGCCGCCTGTTTCAAAGACTCTGGTAAGCGAAGGGCATAGTTACTCATGGTGTGGCGCTCCGAGGTGGGGACAAGTTGAAATGCTTAAAGGTTTGCTCTGGGTTCAGCAACAAAATTCCAAAGCGAGGCGCGGGTTTGAAGTCGCGCAGGTTATAGGTCACGATGGCGTTGGCTTGCGCGTTCACCGCCGCCTCCAGCACCATTTCATCCGCCGGGTCTTGCAATTGCGGACGCCATTGGTAATGGGTGCTGACGGGTTCAATCGAAGCTGCCAAATCGTTCGATATGGCATCCACGTCCGAGACCAACAGGCCAGACGCGGCAAGCTGCGTCGGCCGCTTCAGTACATCCTCGTATTCCAGAAACATCGCGGGACTGCAATGCATCACGGCACCACCCTGCCGCACCAACTGCATCAAGGCAAAAGACGGGCCTTTGTTGTTGCGCACGGCGGCCACCAAAATATTGGTATCGATGATGAGACGCACGAGATTTGTCATATTGCCAATGATATGAAAAATCTTGAATGACTTGCTTATGAACGCGCCTTGACTGTCGCCGCCACGGCCAGCATGCGCAACTTGTCTTGTGTGGGTAGGGATTTGCCCAAAAGCCAGTTGCGGGCGGTGTGGGGCGTGAGGCTCTTGCCCCCCTTTAACGCAGCTTGAATTCATTGGCCACCAACGTAAGCGATGGCCGAATGCCAACGCCTTTGAGTGCCAACCGCAGCCGCTCGGAAAATGCGCTGGTTTCGATCAGCTGTGGTGCTTTTGACATGCCTCACATAGTAGAGGCCAGTCACTTTCTTATTTCGATGCAAAGCCAAACCGTTGCTCAATGCAGGTTACATTTGTTTACAAATCACAAACGCCAACAAGTGCGTTCGCGGGCAGTCGTTGGAAAACCGGCGCTAGATGGCAGGCAGGTCATAAAAATAATCAAGACCATCGCAATACGGATTTCAAGGGAGTTTCATGAAAATTAGTCAAGCTAAGGCCGGGCTGCGGCTGGTGGCGGCGATATCCTCAGCCGCACTTTTCACCGGTTGCGCCACACAGGCACCGCCGGTTGCAATGCAGGAATCGCAGCAACCCATGGCAGCACAAAAAAGTGCGCAACTTTCCGCTGCAAGCATTACCCCAGCCAAGCCCATTCTGAAGCGCAAGATCGCGCTGGGTCGCATTACCAACGAGACGTCTTACGGTAAATCACTGCTGCGTGACTCGGCAGGCGATCCGTTGGGCAAGCAGGTCACAGATCTGCTCAGCAAGTCGCTGACGGAATCGGGCGCCTATCTGGTCTTTGAGCGGCCAGATATTTCGCGGTTGAAGGATGAGAGCGCGCTCACCGGTGCAAAGCTCAACATCATCGGCGTTGACGCGCTGATTATTGGTTCACTCACCGAATTTGGACGCAAGACGGTGGGCCAGACTGGATTCGTCTCTTCCAGTAAAAAACAAGTCGCGTTTGCCAAGGTCGATCTACGCGTGGTCGATGTCACCACTGGGCAAGTCTTCTTTGCCACCTCTGGCGCGGGTGAATCGTCTACAGAAGTGGCGTCCACGTTCGGGTTCGGCTCGCAGGCGGCATACGACGGCACGCTGAACGACTCCGCCATTCGCCAAGCCATCTCCGAGGCGGTTAATCGACTATCAACCGAAATGGCGGGGCGGCCATGGCAAACCTTCTTCCTGTCGGCCGAGCCAGGGCGTTATTTCGTGGCGGGTGGTAAAGCGCAAGGGCTGCGGCCCGGCATGTTGTTTTCGGTGCAAACCGCCGGCGAAAAGATTAAATCGCCGCAAACGGGTTTTGATATCACGCTGCCTGGGCGTGAGATTGCCCAACTGCGTATTGACGCCAACTTTGGTGATTCTGAGGCCACCGAGGGCTCGGTGGGGAGCATTGTCAGTGGCGCGATTCAGGGCTTCAAGGTTGATCAGTTGGTGATTCGTGTCAAGGAGGCTTCTTAATGGCTAGCAAAAAAATCGCCGCGGCAAGTCTGCTGGCAATGGCGCTTACTGCACTCGTTGGTTGTGTTCAGTACCCCACCGAACGCCAAAGCGTTGTCGATTTGCGTCCCCAAATTTCGTTCCGTTTTGACCCGGCGGATACGCGGATGACACAAGCGCGCGTGGTGGTCGATGGCCTCGACGCAGGCCGCATGGCCGATTTTCTGGACGGTTCGGGATCACTGCGGGTCTTGTCGGGCACGCACACTGTTCAAGTCTTCAGCGGGTCTGAGTTGTTGCTCAATGAGCGCGCCTATGTTGGAGACGGCGTGGCTCGCCCATTCATCGTCAAATGAGAAACAAAACCATGAAAATCTTGTTTATTGCACTGGCCGGCCTGTTTCTGACAGGCTGCGCGAATCGCTCCGGTATTTACCAATGGGGCGGCTATGACGCAATGCTGTACCAGTCGTACAAAAATCCCGAGAAAGCCGTGGAGTTCCGTCAAGGGCTTGAGTTGCACATCAGCAAAATGGAGGCGTCGAAGCAAAAAGTCGCCCCCGGCCTGTATGCCGAGCTCGGCACGCTGCACCTGCAGGCAGGCGACGCAACCAAGGCGGTGACGATGTACACCAAAGAACGAGAGGTTTGGCCTGAGAGCCGGGGCCTGATGGACGCACTGATCAATAACGTGGCCAAGCGCGCCAGCGAAAAGCCGGAGGTGAAATCATGAACGCCATCAAATTGCTGCTTTGCCTGTTGGTGGCGGTGCTCACTGGCTGTGCCGGTGCCCCGGTCAAAAAAGATCTGAGCGCGTTCAATACTGCCGCGCCCAGGTCCATTCTGGTTGTGCCTGCCATCAACAAAACGCTCGATGTGGACGCGCCCAACTACTTGCTTTCAACGCTGACGGTGCCGCTGGCAGAAAAGGGGTTCTACGTTTTTCCGGTCAACACGGCCAAGTTTGTGCTTGAGCAAGAAGGCTATTACGAGGGGGAGCAGGTGCACCGGCAATCGCCTGAAGCACTGGCCAAGTTGTTTGGCGCTGATGCCGTTCTTTACGTGACGATCAAGCGCTGGGACGCCCAATACGCCATCCTTGCTGCGACGGTGACGGTTGAATTTGACTATCGCATTGTGGCTAGTGATGGCACCGAGATTTGGCAGGCCAACCAGCGGATGCAGTATTCACCTCAGAACAACAACAGCGGAGGAAGCCCAATCGCCCTATTGATTACCGCTGCGATAAACGCAGCCGTGACCCGCGCGGCGCCAAACTATCTGCCGCTGACGCAGCAGGCGAACCAGATGGTGTTCGTGCTGGGGCCGAACGCCATTCCAAACGGACCCTACCGCAAGGTTGAGTGAACGAAGGGAGTGGGGGTCAGATCCCAATGAATCGCCCTCTGACCCGCCTGTTCAATACAGTCACCATCGGCACCGCCAGCGCCACGTCCGGTTAATTTAGTAACGACTCAGTTCACCGATTCCATTGAGGCCGGATAGGTTGGTCCATAAACGGGATGGCCAAGCAGTCAAACAAGCAGGCGTTCTGCTTGCGCACGGTTGCCAGATAGTAGTAAGTCCTTGTCGGCTGCGTCGCCGGAATCAGCGGTCACATTAACCGGCATCCGCAGCACCAAGGTGCTTTGCACTCCCGCCAATAGGTCCAACGCATCAAATGCTGCGCTGCCACGTTTTTGATGACTGGCCCAGCCAGATCAAGGTCTTTGTCATCAGACAATGTAGCCAGTGCTGCCGACGTTTGACCCGGATGCCGGTTTCATCCGCTAACACCACAAATGCCATCAATGTTTTCTTAGGAGTTTCTCCGTTTCCAGTCCACCCAATAAGTGTTGACGTGCGTGCGTGCGAGACGATGCAGGTCAGCCTTCAGGCACCATCAGTGGCGGCCTGAGGCATTCAAGCAATCTTGAATACGGCGCGCCGCAAAATTTTTTTTGCATCACTGCCGCCTCGCCCCTAAATTAAGGCAAAAGGGCTTTCGCCGCCTCGATGCGCAGATGAAGTTCAATCGTCTTGTCGTTCATCACGGCGAGTAAAAAGCCCTTTGGGTCGAGACCGGTCCTTTGTGCCGCTGATGTGTTGGCGCACTGGCTGGTTTGGCTGCCGCCCGCCTCGTCAGCCATGGATGCCATGGGTGAGGTCGTCGGCCTGACCACGGGACTCAGTCGCTCCAGGGCCGCCTGAAACACAGCGGGTTTGATGCTTTCAAGGCGTGACAGCATGTTGGCCTGCGCATCGGGGTTGGGGGGCAGGTCGAGCCAGGGTTCTTCCGAGAAGATGGCGGCCAGGTCCGGCGCAATGAACGCCGACCATCGGCCGGTGGCTGGCTGCAGTGCAGGTACCCACATGGCGTGCTGGACTTGGCCTAAGTTGGCAGCGTCAACCGACGGCATCATTGAAAGGCGCCCTGGGGCCACCGAGCTCAAATAGCGCACACGTAACAATTCCAGAAACGCCACCGCTTGAACGACGGACACCGGCTCTGCAAGGGAAAACCACAGTTGGTAAGCGTCAACGCCGGAGACGGCGATGGCAGGCGCCGGCAATTCGAGGTCAGTCTGCACCCCTTGCCAAAGGGTCGACAGCAGGGCCCAGTCGGCGGGTCTGGCCAGCGCCAGCACCATGGCGCGTACGCTCCCATCGGGCGCCATCAGGCCGGGCTCGGTACCGTGAGGGTTTTGGGTGGTTCGCTCGCGCGCGAGATAGAGGCGGTCCAACTCCGATTGCAGTGTGCTCATGTCGAAT
>JBBQSS010000210.1:0-5385 GCA_038213665.1 Burkholderiales bacterium
CTTGGCTGCTTGTTGCTTGGCCAACTTGGTGTGGCGGAACTTGCCGGCACGGTAGGTGGCGATTTCACGGGCACGACGCTCGTCAGACAGCACCATGAATTCGTCACCGGCTTGCGGCACTTCGGTCAGGCCCTGAATTTCAACCGGAATCGACGGCCCTGCGGTTTTGACGGCTTTGCCGTTTTCGTCCAGCATCGCACGCACACGGCCATAAGTCTGTCCCGCCAGCACAATGTCACCGGTCTTAAGGGTGCCCGATTGCACCAGCACGGTAGCCACTGGGCCACGACCCTTGTCGAGCTGGGCTTCGATCACCAGGCCCTTGGCCATGGCGTCGACAGGTGCCCTGAGTTCAAGCACTTCGGCCTGCAACAGCACTTGCTCAAGCAACTCGTCAATGCCTTGACCGGTTTTGGCCGACACCGACACAAACGGTGAGGTACCGCCAAAATCTTCCGGAATAACGTCTTCCACCACCAGTTCGTTTTTGACACGCTCAGGGCTGGCATCGGGCTTGTCAATTTTCGTGATGGCCACCACGATCGGCACACCCGCCGCCTTGGCGTGCTTGATGGCTTCTTTGGTTTGTGGCATGACACCGTCGTCTGCAGCCACCACCAGAATCACAATGTCGGTTGCCTTGGCACCACGGGCACGCATGGCGGTAAACGCCTCGTGGCCGGGGGTATCCAGGAAGGACACCACGCCACGCGCGGTTTCCACATGGTAGGCGCCAATGTGCTGGGTGATGCCACCGGCTTCGCCCGACGCCACTTTGGTGCGACGAATGTAGTCCAGCAGCGAGGTCTTGCCGTGGTCCACGTGACCCATCACCGTCACCACCGGTGCGCGCGGCAGCGTTTCAGCATGCTGTTGCTGAACCTCATCATCGGTAAAAGCTTCCGGATCATCCAGCGCCGCCACGATGGCTTTATGACCCATTTCTTCCACCAAAATCATGGCGGTGTCCTGGTCCAGCGGCTGGTTGATGGTGACCATTTGACCCAGTTTCATCAGGTGTTTGATCACCTCTGATGCCTTGACGGCCATCTTGTGCGCCAATTCGGCCACAGTAATCGTTTCCGGAACGTGCACCTCAAGCACACGCACCTCAACTGGCGCTGAATGGCCATGCTGGTCGTCGCGACCACGGTCGTTGCTGCCACGGCGGCCACGTGGGCCACCGCGCCAATTGCCACCGCGCCCGGCACCTGCACCGGTGTCGCCACGGGTCGGAATGCCTTTTTTCTTGGCCGGATCCCCTGCCCAGCTGCTTGACAATTTGGCTGATTTAACTTCCTTACCAGCACCCGCAGCCGCACCTGCGGCAGGCGTAGCGCCTGCCGCAGGCTTGGCCACAGCACTGCCTGCTGGCTTATGCAGCGTGCCCTTGATGCCCGCCTTGGCAGCATCCGCAGGCTTGATCACTGGCTTGGGCTCTTCAGGCTTTTTGGGGGGTGGCAGCTTTTTGCCGGGTTGGGACATCATCAGGCGAATCGCGGCGGCTTCAGCTTCGGCTTTACGTCGGCGATCCGTCAAATCCAGCGCGCGCGCCTGCTCTTCAGCAAGGCGGACTTGGGACTCTGCAGCGGCCTTTTCCTTGGCCAGCGCCCGTACTTGCATGTCCGCCGTAGCCTTGGCCTGAGCTTGCGTCGCAGCGACGTCTTTAGCAACTTGGGCTGCACTGTCATTTGCCGCAGATTGGGACGCTTTGGACTGAATATGCTGCGCCTGTTGCTGCGCCAGAGCCAAGGCCTGCGCAGCCGCTTGAGCGGCTTGCACAGCGGCCAATTCGGAAGCCTTTTGGGCCGCAGCCTCTTGTGCCTCACGCTGGCTGCGACGCTCTGCCAACTCTTCTTCCTGGCGACGGATCAACTCCGCTTGCTGGCGAACTTCTTCTTCGCGACGCGACAGTTCGGCATGGTCAACTGCGGGTGCTGCATCTTCTGCCACCTCGTGTTCCATGGCCTCAGCCGGCGCATCAGGCGCATCGTCACGGCGCACAAAGGTGCGTTTTTTGCGCACCTCCACCTGAATGGTGCGCGCTTTCCCACTGGCATCAGCCTGCTTAATCTCAGTGGTCGACTTCTTGACCAAAGTGATTTTCTTCCGCTCAGCGCTTGCAGTGCCGTGGCTGGCCTGCAGATAGCTCAGCAGACGATGCTTGTCAGATTCAGTGAGCGGGTCAGACGCGGCTGTTTTAGCAACGCCTGCCGACTTGAATTGCTCAAGCAACGTGTCGGTGGATTTCTTGAGTTCATTGGCAAACTCGGCAACGGTCTTACTGGACATTTTTTGGGTAACCTTTAGTTCCGACTATCACGCCCTGCGGGCAATGGAGAGTCTTTACTTAAACTGTGTATTCATGATCAAGACTCTTGTGAAGGTGCGTCATTGGAGAACCAATGTTCACGCGCCTTCATAATCATAGATTTAGCGTCTTCCGCAGACTGACCGGTAATTTCCGTCAGTTCGTCAACGGCCAGGTCACCCAGGTCGTCAAGTGTATGGACACCATTTTCGGCTAACTTGGCAAAGAGTTCCGGCGTCAAGCCCGGCAGGTCACGCAATTCAAGCGCAGCATTGCCCACACTCTCTTCATTGGCAATTTCCATCGTCAACAACGCATCCTTGGCACGGGAGCGCAACTCATTGACGGTGTCCTCGTCAAAACTCTCGATTTCCAGCATTTCTTCCAGCGGCACATAGGCCACCTGCTCCAGGCTGGCAAAGCCTTCTGCAATCAAGAGATCGGCGATCTCTTGGTCGACATCAAGTTTTTCCATGAACAGCTGACGGCTCATGTCCACTTCAGAGGCTTGCTTCTCGGCAGATTCGGCGGCATCGAGAATGTTGATTTTCCAACCCGTGAGCTCTGCTGCCAGACGCACGTTTTGGCCGCCACGGCCGATGGCAATCGCCAGGTTTTCTTCGTCAACCACGACATCCATGGCATGGCGCTCTTCGTCAACCACGATGCTGCTGACGTTGGCTGGCGCCAGTGCGCCAATCACGAACTGCGCCGGATCTTCGCTCCACAGCACAATGTCCACACGCTCACCCGCCAACTCGTTGGTCACGGCATTCACACGCGTGCCGCGCACACCGACACAGGTGCCGATGGGGTCAACGCGTTTGTCATGCGACAGCACAGCAATCTTGGCACGCGAACCCGCATCACGGGCGCAAGACTTGATCTCCAGCAGCCCTTGTTCGATTTCAGGCACTTCGTTGCGAAACAACTCCACCATGAAGTCCGGGGCAGAGCGTGACAACACGATGGGCGCGCCGCGCAAGGTCAGATCGACCTCCATGATCATGGCGCGCACGCGGTCGCCAGTGCGGAAGTTTTCCTTGGGGATCATCTCGTTGCGGCGCAGGCGGCCTTCGACCCGACCCGACTCGACAATCAAATCACCTTTGTCCATGCGCTTAACGGTGCCGACAAAAATCTTGTCGCCGCGCGACATGAAGTCGTTGAGCAGCATCTCACGCTCGGCATCGCGAATCTTTTGCAGGATGACTTGCTTGGCCGCCATGGCACCAATGCGCCCGATCGGCACGGACTCGATGGTTTCCTCGATGTACTCATCGACCTCAATGTCAGGAATTTGCTCTTTGGCTTCAAACAGCAAAATTTCCTGGTCAGGCAATTGCAGGCCAGCCTCATCCGGGACCACATGCCAACGGCGAAAAGTCTCGTACACACCGGTATCACGGTTGAGCGACACACGAATGTCCACCTCACCGACATAAAGCTTTTTCGTCGCCTGCGCCAGCGCTGCTTCCACGGCACCAAACACCACGTCACGCTCGACGTTTTTCTCACGTGAGATGGCGTCCACCAACATTAACATTTCGCGATTCATGCCATGACTCTCCTGTTTCAATTCAAATGGGGTTCAGACAGGTCCAACTGCTGCGCCTGGGCGCGACCTTTGAAGCTGACGATGGGCGCCAAACGCGCCTCTTTGAGCTCGCTCAATACAAATCCGAGCGCCTGCAGCGGGGGCAACACGCGCTTTTTGCTGATCTTTTGCCCTGGTTTTGCATCAATCTCATCACGCCAGACGATCTGCCATGACGCTTGCGCTTGTGCAGCCTCAGTTGCACCAAGCGCAGCCTCCACACGTTCGAGTACACCCCGAAACTTCTTGCGATTGGCGTTGACCTGGCCAGCTGCCGCCGCACCGATTGGCGCCTTCAAGGTCACATCAATGGTGTGACCGGTAAAACGTTCAAAATCCTGGTCATTGCGCAAGGGGCGATCAATGCCGGGCGACGAGACTTCAAGACGACTGTATTCAATCTGATCCACCTCAAGTGCAAACTGCAGTTGCCGCGTGACCTTTTCGCAGTCTTCCACCGTCACAAACTGCCCAACCTGCGGGGCATCAGCAGTGGGCGGCGTCCAAGGCAAGTCGATGGTGATGCGCAGCAGACCCCCGGCGGAACGGTCAATTTCCACCAGGTCATAGCCTAAGCCAGCCACAATTTGTTCAATAATTTCCTTGAGCGCCACCAATATCCCTGCCTTGTAACCGGTACATCAAAAACAATCGACCAAAAAAAACGGGCGGAAGTGACTCGCCCGTTTGGTCGTGAAGCCCCACATTGTATCCTAAAACACATCTGCAAGCCTTGATTTGTAAGGCGATATCAGGCTGCGCTCAGCAAAGCCTGCGTATAAGGGTGCACCGGACTGACCAGCACCGAAGCCACCGGACCTGCCTCCACCACCACACCGTCTTTCATCACCAGCACGGTATGAGCCATGGCCGCAATCACCGCCACATCGTGGGTGATCAGCAAATAACTCAAGTGGTGTTCCCGCTGCAATTTCTGTAGCAACTGCAAGACCTGCTTTTGCACGGTGACATCCAGCGCGCTGGTCGGCTCGTCCAGCACCAGCACCTTGGGTGCAATGATCAAGGCGCGGGCAATGGCCAGCCGTTGGCGCTGGCCGCCAGAAAATTCATGCGGGTAACGCGCCAGCAACGGCAGCGCATCCGCGCCGGTTTCACCGCCCAGACCCACATCTGTCAAAGCGGCAATGACGCGGGTGCGGCGCTGCGCCAAGGACAGCTCGGGCTCATGCACACCCAGACCCTCACCCACAATGGCTTCCACCGTCATGCGCGGCGAAAGCGAAGAAAAAGGGTCTTGGAACACCACTTGAACCTGCCGGCGCAACGCCCGATTTTTGAGCGTATCGGTGCCCCAGTTGGCACCCATCAGGCTCAAATGGCCTTGAAACGGTAGCAAACCCAAAGCCGCCAGGGCCAGCGTCGACTTGCCAGAGCCCGATTCACCCATGATGCCCAACGTCTGACCGTTGGCCAATTCAAAATCAACGCCCTGCACTGCGACAAACTCACCATGGCG
>JBBQSS010000211.1:0-5379 GCA_038213665.1 Burkholderiales bacterium
AATGATTTCGCAGCTCTATGGCTGGCCTGCTGGTCTCCCCTGTCAACGCTCAACCCACACCTCGCGATGTGCAACGCATGACTCGGGGTCTGAGTGATTCGCCATTTCTTCTCAGTATTGAACTTCTCAATCAACTACGATCTACCGGCTTGCGCTGGCGCACTGCTATATTATTTATAGCTACTTGCGCTTATTTTATAAGCCATACAGGCTAAAATAGCTTGTAAATTATATGAAGGAACACACACATGTCACGTCAAAGTATTTGGGCACCCAAGGTGCTGAGCCTGATCAAGGGCGGCAACAGCCCAGCCGCCATCGCCCAGATCAAGGTGGCGCCCACGGTCAAAGACTTGCAAGAACTGCGCAAACTGCTGACCGCAGCCAACCTGCTCAAACTGCACCCCAATGTGGATGCGGCCAGCAGCGACATGATTGCCGAGCTGTCGGCACCACGGCTGCACCGCGCGCCTTAACGAACTGGGAATTACAAAGGTACCGGCACCGAACGGCTGTCATTGCGGACCTGATCCGCAATCCATGGCTGCGAATTCACCGGATGCCTGGACACGGCATGGCAACGGTATGTCAGCAATTTTTGGCGTTATTGCTGCACTCACGGTAATAAATCCAGCGACTGCATGTAATTGGGCTGCACCATCAGCTCATCCCACGGTGTGGCACGGCGGGTGGGCAACAGGGCCAGTCGGCGCGCTTCACTGGCCTCCAGCGGCTGCCATTGGCCTTTGAGCTGGGCCTCGGTCAGGCCGCTGATCAGGGCGTCAAGCTCGGCGCCCTCACCCGCCGATTGCCCGCACAACAACACCATGTCGCAGCCCGCGTTCAGGGCCGCCATAGCGGCCTGGGTGCTGCTGACGGGCTGGCCGTCCATGACACGGGCACCGGCCATCGAGAGGTCATCGCTGAAGACCGCGCCGGTGAACCCGAGCTGGCCCCGCAGGATGTCGCCCAGCCATTTGCCGGAGAACCCCGCCGGGCGCGTGTCAACCTTGGGGTAGACCACATGCGCGGGCATCACGCTGGCCAGCGTGGTACCGAGCCATTCGTAAGGCTTGGCATCATCGGCCAGAATCGCTTTGAGGCTGCGTGTGTCGACCGGGATGTCGGTGTGCGAATCAGCGGCGACAAAGCCGTGGCCGGGGAAGTGCTTGCCGCAGTTGGCCATGCCGCTCAACTGCAGGCCGTGCATCAGGCTCTTGGCCAGCAGGCTCACCACGCGCGGGTCGCGACCAAAGGCGCGGTCGCCAATGACGCTGCTGCGGGACGCGCCGGGCCGCCCCAGGCTTGCCGCGCCTGCACGGGCCGCAGGCGCTGGCGTGGCGGCCTCGTCCTGATGGTCCAGGTCAAGCACCGGGGTAAAGCTCAAATCCACCCCACAGGCGCGCAGCTCGGCACCCAGCACATAACCACACGCAGTGGCGGCACGGGTGGCGCGCAGGGCGCCGCTGCCCTCACCGGCTTTGCCGTCTTGCAACCACAACTCACCCAGTGCGCGCATGGGTGGGATGTGCGTGAAACCGTCGGTTTTGAAGCGCTGCACACGGCCGCCTTCGTGGTCCACACAAATCAACAGGTCTTTGCGGACTTTTTTGATGTCATGGCACAGCGCGGTGAGCTGCTCGCGGCTTTGCCAGTTGCGGGCGAAGAAGATCAAACCGCCCACCAGCGGGTGCTTCAAGCGGCGTTTGTCCAGCTTGGTCAGCGTGGTGCCGGCTATGTCGATGATCAGAGGGGCGTGAAAGCTCATGGTTTACTCTCTTTTTAATAGCTACTTGCGCTTTATATATAAGGGCTAGAGGCCATTTTTATCTATAACTTCGACCACACAAAAGGTGGCGGCATAGTCGGTCTCGTCGGTCACGCTCACATGGGCGCTCAAGGATTTGGCGTCAAACCAGGTTTTGAGCGCGCCATGCAGCACGATGCGCGGCTGGCCGCTGGGCAGGCTGCCAATTTCACACAGCCGCCAAGTCATGGGCATGGTCATGCCCAACCCAATGGCTTTGCTGAAGGCCTCTTTGGCGCTGAAGCGGGTCGCCAGGTAGCGCACACCGCGCTCTGGCCAACGCGCACTGCGAACCCGCCAGGTGGCGAGTTCGGCGTCGCTCAGGATTTTTTGTGCAAAGCGTTCGCCATGGCGCGCCAGGCTAGCCTGGATGCGTCGCACGTCGCAAATGTCGGTGCCAATGCCGTAGATCATGGGGTGTCATTGCCCATCAGGTGATCATTGCGGGCCTGAACCGTCATCCAAACGCCCGGAATTGATGCGGGGACGGCGCGACAAGCCTTCATGGATGCAGCGCACATAGTCCTGCACCGTGGCGGTATAACCCAGCTCCAGCGCGTCGGCAATCAGGGCGTGACCAATCGACACTTCGCAGACCCCCGGCACGTGGGCGATGAAGGCGCTCAGGTTGTCGCGGTTGAGGTCGTGGCCGGCGTTCACGCCCAGGCCCACATCCAGCGCGGCTTGGGCAGCAGCGGCAAAACGCGCCAGCTGGATGGCCTGATCCACGGTGCCCCAGGCGGCGGCGTAGGGCTCGGTGTAAAGCTCGACCCGGTCGGCGCCCACGGCTTTGGCTGCGGCCATGGCTGGTGCATCGGCATCCATGAACAGGCTCACGCGCAAGCCCCAGGCATGGGCCTGGTCGATCAGGGGTTGCAGCCGGGCAGCATCCATCGGAAAACGCCAGCCGTGGTCGCTGGTGAACTGGCCCTCGCTGTCGGGCACAAAAGTCACCTGATGCACCGGCAGTTTGGCGGCCACCAGTTGGCCCACCACGTCCATCAGGTTGTGCTGCGGGTTGCCTTCGATGTTGAATTCGCGGTCCGGCCAGGCTTTGAGTAGCGTGGCGAGTTCTGGCAGGTCGCTGGCGCGAATGTGGCGCTGGTCCGGGCGCGGGTGCACCGTGATGCCGTTGGCCCCGGCCTGCAGGCACAGCGTGGCGGCACGCGCGACGCTGGGAATGCCAAGGTGGCGCGTGTTGCGCACCAGCGCCACTTTGTTCAGGTTGACGGAAAGCGCGGGGGTAACGGGTGTCATGGGGTCTTTTGGTCCTGTTCAGTGAGGTGCATCTTGCAATCTGCCGACGCCCGCTGACACACTCTGCAAGTCGATCATCATTTGCCGGGTGCGCAAGGCGGGCACCCCGCAATGGTAATTGAGCAGCTTGCGCAGTTGCGGCTTGAGGGCGCTGGCCACCTCGGCACAGGCGCGCAGCACCGCCGTGAAAGGCACACGCTCACCCAACACCTGTTGCAGGCGCGTCCACTGCGTGCCGCTCAGGCTGGTGCGATCGGCGGTGCCGGTCTGGCGCAGGCCGCCTTCGGGCACCAGGCTGTAGCGCTCTTCAGGGTGCAGATCCAGCAAGGTCATGGTTTGCGCATCCAGCAGCGGCAGCAGGCCAATTTCACGCAACAGCAACAGCTCGAACGCGCGCAAAGCGGCTTCCAGCACCTCGCCGTGCTCGCTGGCAATGAGTTGCACCACGCTGGCATACACGTCAAACAGCAGCGGGTGCGGGTCTTCGCGCGCCAACAGCAGCAGCAGCAATTCATTGAGGTAGAGACCTGACATCAGCGCATCGCCGGTGGGCATGACGTGGCCGCCCTGCCACTCGGCGGCTTTGAGGGTTTTGATTTCTGCATCGCCACCAAACGCCAAGTGCAGCGGCTGCAGCGGCAGCAGAATCGGGCGAAAACTGGAACTCGGCCGCTTGACGCCTTTGGCCACCAGCGCCATGCGACCATGGTGGCGGGTGAAGACTTCCAGGATCAGGCTGGTCTCGCTCCAGTCGTAGCGGTGCAGCACATAGGCGGGTTCTTCGGAGATGCGTTTAGTTACCATTTATGCGCTGGATTGTTCATGCAAACATCGCGCGATGGGCGCAAGCCCGCAAATAAACCCAACATTGTGAAACACGCCGTGGCGTTGCGCCGTCAGACGCCGTAACCGCCTGTCAAACGTCACCCAAGAGCGCGGCGCCAAACAATGGCCGAATCATCATCACGCGTATGCCGCCTGTGGCAAGGTCAGGCAGTCTTGTATTCTGCCCAACAAGGAACGGCACTCCAGCTTCAAACTGTCCAACACGGTGTTGCTGTCAATGAAGTAGGGCACCCGTATGCCGCGGTGCGCCACAGGCTCACCAATTTGCTCACAATGAATGCCAAAACGGCGCAGCTGTCGGGCCAGCCGTGGCTCCATCATGGCGAACACGCCATCCAGGCCCTTGCTCAGACCCATGGCGGTGCTTGCCAAGTAGAGTCCGAGTGCCACCGAGGGAAAGAGTCGCCGGGCGTCTTCATCCCCAGCCGCAAGTTGTCTGCCCTCGCTGGGCGGTGCATGCGCGCTGTACCTGGGACGACGAAAGGGCGCGGTAATGGCCAGGCGGGAGATCTCGCCATATCTTTTACGACCTTTGCCCCCAGCGCTGTCAAAGGTCCAGCGCAGCGACTTGCCACAGACTTGCTCAAACGGAAAGCTCACCTCGGGCGCGTGACTGTCCGCCAGAATCAAACGGACACAGCCCGCATAGGTCTGGCTGGGCTTGTGCAACAACAGGCAATGGACCGAGTTTTTGTCGTAATCATCATATTCAAGTTGGTTGGCGCGGTGCGGCTCAAAACCAAGCTCTTCGCAATAGACCTGGTGTCTAATGCGAAAGACGTTGTCAAGCATGTGGGTTTGATCGGCAGGCTGTATCGCAAAGTGCGTTTGAAACAACTCACCGAGGCTAGTATTGGTCATGGCGAAATGGGGATAAGTGAGAGATATCCCATGATGGCGCGACTTGAATGACGCAAAATTGCTGATTCGCATGTCACACCGTCTTCTTGGGCGGCTTTTCCCAGTCTATGAGGAAAAACCGCGCCAACGCCACCCATGTTGTAAGCAGCCGTTACCCGTTTGGTGCCCCAGCCAGACCGTGTGCGCCAGACGACGGCGCACGGGGCTCAATGGGTTACTCGTAGCCGAACGAGCGCACCCGCGCCTCGTCATCAGCCCAACCCGAGCGCACTTTGACCCACATTTCGATGAACACCTTGCAGTCGAGCAGTTTTTCAAGCTCAACCCGGGTTTCCATGCCAATGCGCTTGATGCGCTCACCCTTGTCGCCAATCACCATGGCTTTGTGGCCGTCACGCTCCACCACAATGGTGGCGGCAATGCGCAGCAGGCGCTTCTGGCCTTTTTTCTGGGGCGGCTCTTCCTCGAACTTGTCGATGATGACGGTCGAGGTGTAGGGCAGCTCGTCACCGGTCAGGCGAAACAGCTTTTCGCGCACCATCTCGGAAGCCATGAAGCGCTCGCTGCGGTCGGTGAGTTCATCAGCGGCATACCACCAGGCTTGTTCG
>JBBQSS010000212.1:0-5337 GCA_038213665.1 Burkholderiales bacterium
AAGGCTGTTTCCAGCCTTCCTGCTGGCATTGATGCGGTTAACCGGACTTTCTTTTGTTAAACATGGCTGTTTATCCCCGCGCGTGGACGGGGGGATGGAGGTCGTGGTTTTGGATGTTGAAGCTGAATTTTTTTTAAGATCGCTGATCTCTAAATAAAACTCCAAGAGAAGTCTCCAATAAGTCAAAGCAAACTGACTCAGCACTTTTCTTCTTTTAAATCAATAGGTTACGTTCACCAAAACCGGCCAAGTGTCGGTGTTTAGTTCGCCAAGTGTCGGTGTTTAGTTCGCCAAGTGTCGGTGTTTAGTTCGCCAAGTGTCGGTGTTTTTGTAAATATTTTACTTGTGTCGATATGTCGTTGTATAATTCGACACATGAAAGATCAAACAACCATTTTCAAGAAGCCCAACCTCGCGTTGGTGATGATCCCGCGCAAGGGAAAGCTCACTGCGATTGGTAGAAAAATGTACAACGTGATGCTCAAAAAAACCCACACTAAAGTGATGGAACTAAAAAGCGTGGGGAAGGTGGTTGACGCTGAATCGATGTTCGAAATGCCCATCAACGAGTTCTTCCATTTGCTGTCTGAAGGCGGCGAGGATAAACACTACAGAAAATTGGTCAAAGACCATTTGAGCGAAATGCAGAATGTTCGAATGGATTGGGAAGCGCCAGATGCTGAAACTGGCGTCGTCTGGAGATCCATGGGATTGCTATCAGAAGCTCAAATTGAGGTCAGAGAAGGTGTCGTATGGGGCCGATGGATGCTCCCACCGTCGCTATTGACCGCTGTTTCTGATCCTGAGCGGTTCACAGTACTTGACCTGGATTTGCTTGCTAGACTTGATAGTTACTGCGCCGTAGCTCTGTATGAGATTTGTAGAAAATACAAGGAAAATCCAACACACTTGACAAGCCGAAACTCCACCGACTGGTGGATCGATGCACTGACAAATATGCCTGGAACAGTTGACAAAAAGACTGGTCTCGTCGTTCGGCGGCCATGGCGCAGGGTGAAGAATGAAACTCTTAACAAGGCCATTGAAGAGATAAATTCCAAGACCGATATTACTGTCGATTTGCTTGAATTCAAAGTCGGGAAAGCGATTAAAGAGGCTCAATTCAAAGTAATGAGCAAGACTAAAAATGCTGTTCTTGCCACAGCTGCAAAAATGAGCCCGGAGACTGCACTGGCAGCAACAAAACTTGATCTGTCGTTGAGTGACATTTCTGGGCTCATTAGCCAAGGCCAGAGCGAGGCGGTTTTAAAAGTCGCATTTAGCAAGCTCGAAGCTAGATTTGCCAATAAGGAGCTTACCCCCGTTGGCGCAAGATTTGCGTATCTCAAGACGGTCTTAGCTGATATGAATCAGTATGTATCTGACGCACCGCAAAAAAATACTGGCGTAGCGGCGCAAGTGGCCGCACCAATTGCCGAAACTCTGAGCTTTAAAGGACGGCGTCGCACTGAAATCAAATTGGAATTGCTGGGCTTGCCGCTCGATCAGCAGAGGATTTTTGCTGACTCTGCGATTGCGAAAATGGCTGCTGCCGGTAGTGCAACCGAGGCGATTAAAGCGAGGGTAAAGGCCGGAAGTTGGAATGGGACAGTGTTGGGAAAAATGGTCGAGGCGTTTGCTGTTGCAAAGTACGGCGCTGACTGGGGCGTTGAGGCGTGAACACCAAATCCGCGCATTCCCCCTCCTAGGTGGTTGCTGGGTGTTTCTGCACCTGGCAGCGCCGCTCTTCGTTTTTTATCGTATTTCTGTATTGCCGTATTTCTGCAAAAGTAACACGCGCACTTCGTCAACTATCTTGCTCCCACGCATGGCGCATTGCGCTTTAATGGCACGGTGCAAGCTCTCGGGTATGTCGATAGTGAGCCGCTTTGTGGTTTCGACTTCCTCGGCATCGCGGCTTTCTACCCACGCATCAGCGGCCACCGGGGCGGGCTTGTTGGTCGGTTTGGTGCCGAAGGCAATTTTCTTGGTGCTCATTTTGCGTACTCCAACAGTTCAGCTGCTACGGCCTCGATCTCTGCCACTGCTGGGCCGGTCGGGTCAATTTCAAAAATGGCTTGCCCTTGGGCTGCGGCTTCCGCGAACACGACACGCTGAGCTACGCTGGCGTTCAGCACATGCACTGGGTATGCAGCCAACGCCTCGCGCACGTCTCGCCCAATTGCCGTGTTTGTAATTTTACGATTTACAAGAAAAGCAGATTTAATGTTTTCTTTATATATGCGGGCCTCGTCGATAAGCTTCACGACTTCCTCAGCTGCCCATATGTCGTAAGGGCTGGGTTGGACAGGGATCACGACAACATCCGAAGCCATGATTGCGGACCTGGCCAAGTCGGTGACTCGTGGGGGGCCGTCAATGATGATGTGGTCGTAGCCCTTACCCATCTGACCGATTTCCTTGTGAATGGATGGACGTGGAAAGCCAACGACGGTAAAGAGCGGCGGGGATTGACGTGCAGCGGCCCAGTCCAAGGCGCTGCCCTGCGGGTCTGCGTCGATCAGCAGGACTCGCGATCCGCTACGGGCCAGGCTTGCAGCAAGGCAAATGCTGAGCGTGCTTTTGCCTACGCCGCCTTTTTGGTTAAGAAATCCAAAAATCATGTTTTTACCTTTTGGTAATTTGTATCGATGTAATTTTACAGAAAACATCAAAAGCGGTCAAGCTCGATCTAAGGCTCGGTACAAGGTAGAACGCATGCCATTGTTGCGCCACGTGCTTAACGCACACGCAGGGCGGTCAAGCACTCGGTGGCCACTGCTGGCGTGATCGGATGACGTTGAGGACCGTCACTGAGGCTGCATCTTCTACCAGCACCACAATGTAATTTTTGTGGGCGACCAGCTCCATGGTCCCTACTACCCGACCAGGCCTGCGCGGGAAATTTGGATCTGCTAGTTTCAGCACCTGGTCATTGATGTGATGCCACATATCACGGCCCGCCTGTGCGTTGTCTTCGACAATGTAAAACTCAACGTCATCGAGGTCCGCCAAGTAGGCCGGTGTGCGTATGACCTGTTTTTTCATACGACCGTGCGTGGTCTTTTCTGCAGCTCTGCGGCCCATTGTTTGTCAGTGAACGGTTTATTGGTGCCGTCTTTCAGTCCTGCTAATGACGCGGCCACTTTTGCCTCAAACATCTTGTTGTATGCCGCCCCCTCATGGGTCGCTTTCATCCTGGCCGCTGCGTCTGTGCGACTGCGCTCAACTTTCAGCGCAGTAGGGTCGTACAGCCTTGCATCCACCTGGTACTGCTGGATTCCAACCTCTTTGAGATAGCCCGCCAAGGTTTCAAACTTGCGAAAGAGGCGCACCGCACCGCGCCGCGCGGCGAGTGCCCGCTCGGTCATGCCGTACTGCACCACCACCCCCCAGCCGCCAGGCTGGCCAATAACGTGTGCGCCGCGCACCGCCCCCGCTTGGACTAGGTGCTCCAGGGTTGCGTGGTCTATCGTATCTACAGTGTGAGCCATTTTGAGCCTTTCATGTGACCAATCAATAGACAATATTGTAGCCACGCACTTACTAAATGGACTCCGATATTTAATGTAATTGCTGGTTCACTCAACATAACGCCTGTCGTGTCTACCACGGTCGCTCATGCCTGCCTGTTTTTTAAGCGCCGCCCGCAAAGCCAGCACGGGCGTCACTTCTTCGGGTTTCCCCTAGGGTTATCCACAGCGTAGGGCACAGAACGCAGGGACAACATTCCGCTCAAGAAGTACACTAGCTATGCCTCGTCGGCTCTGAGCTTTGGACAATTGCAGTCCCCTGTCTGTGAACCATACGAGGCTTTTGCCGCTCAGTGGCACTTCCATTTCTTGCTCGCCGGTTTGCGGGCAACATCACCAACCCGCATCCCCTGCCCGAATCACCTCGCCCAAACCATTTTTGATGCCGCAATAGGCCACGGCGCGCGCATCGAATCCACGTTGTTCCCTGCCCAGCATGTATTGAGCGGATAGGTCGTCATGGTGATGGCCGTGGAAGCTGCGCGCCACGCGCATGGACCGGGCCAGATCATCCAGCGCATCAAAGCCGTGCGGGTGGCACGATGGTGCTTCATGCGTCACCAAAATGTCCGCTCTCAATTTGGACAGTGCCGCCACGTCATCCGGGTAGATGGCTGCGTGCAGCGAAGGATTGGGCTTCTGGCCATCGCGCCATTGGTACGGACCCCGGTTCATCGCTTTTTTCTTGTTCTCAAACGAAGCTTGAGCGGGCGGGCTCCAGACCCGGCCCATGAAGTTGCCGCCCAAACCGGCCACCTTCACGCCGTCCAGGTCAGTCACTTGTCCATGCAAGGCCACGGCATCGCCGCAGTCGTGCAACATCTCCCAGTGCTCGTAGGTGTCGGCATCGTGGTTGCCATGGATGAAGGCCACTTTGGTCGCCGGGAAGTGGCAATGCACGGGCGCCAGGACCTCACGGAACGTAATGTGGTCGATGTCGATGTCGCCCAAGAACACCAGCCAGCGCGGCTTCTCTTTTGCCGCCAACAAGGCTTGGGCAATGTGCTTGAACGCGCCATGCACGTCACCCAAGAACCAAATGTCTCTCAAAGCGTCGGCGTGCTCCTGGTCGAACTGGTCGATATGATTCATTGAACCCTCCAAATCTTTTCCATGAACGGTCGCCAGGCTCGGTAGCCCGCCCTCAGTGCCCGCGCATCGGCCAGCGCATGGTGCAGGGGCCATTCTTGCGTGTAGGTGCTGCTTTGTGCCTGCTCGAAGACCGGGTGCGTGATGGCATAGCTATCCAGGTGCAGCTTTTCCCCAAAGGTATTTGGGGGGTTCTTTTGCGGCCTCCCAAGGATCGCGGAGGCCAGCAGCCACCAATCGGTCTCGAAGTCAAAAATGATCGTGGCAGGCTCAGGCAATTGAGCGAACCACTCGCGCAAGCGGTCGGTCAACTCTGAACGGCTGCAGGCGGCCCCTGGCACACGGCCCAGCAGCGGCAGCACGGTCTCTCTCACAAAGTCGCTGCAATCATCCCGGTGGTAGTCGTCTCGCTCAGCGTAGAACTCGCGCCCGTCTTCTGCCACCAGTGCCATGCTGATGAGGTCGGGATAGTTGAATTGGGTGAATTCAGTGTCC
This sequence comes from Burkholderiales bacterium, assembly GCA_038213665.1. Taxonomy (GTDB): domain Bacteria; phylum Pseudomonadota; class Gammaproteobacteria; order Burkholderiales; family Burkholderiaceae_C; genus Rhodoferax. Next base: position 5,118 of record JBBQSS010000212.1, read on the forward strand.
AGAAAAATCAGCATGGCCGACTCCTCAGGTCGATGCAGGCCGCCATGCCCGCCAACTTGCGCTCAATCTCAGCAAAAACCACAGGGTCGCTGATGCCCTCGTACTCGTTGGTTTTGACGTACTTGTCCAGGCACCACTTCGGCCAGTGCAGGTCGTCATCATCCAGGGCGATCCAATCCTTGGGATGTCGGCGCACCACATCGCCCCACACCTGCATGCC
>JBBQSS010000213.1:0-5324 GCA_038213665.1 Burkholderiales bacterium
CGCCTTGAACCGTGTCAAATAACTATTTAATTTATAGCTGCTTACCCATTAAGAATAAAGGCTAGAGGTCATTTTTTATATGAAACCATGAATTGCCTGACCCACGCCTGGGCCGCCCATTCGGGTGAACTGCGCGGCTGGTTGCGCCAGCGCGTCAGCAGCCCGGCCGAGGCCGATGACCTGCTGCAAGACCTGTTCATCAAGGCGCTGCGCCAGGGTGAGCGGTTTTGCGAGCTGCACAACGACCGCGCCTGGCTATTTGAAGTGGCGCGCAACACGCTGACCGACCACCTGCGCGTGCACCGCGACACGGTTGAAGTGCCCGACGATCTGGCGCAGAGCGTGGCTGACGTTGACACCGTGGATGTGCTGACCGCCTGCCTGCCCATGGTGCTGTCCGAGCTGAGCGCACCAGACCGCGAAGCCATCACCGCCTGCGACCTGCAAGGCATGAGCCAAGCTGATTTTGCCGCCGTCCATGGCCTGAGCTTGAGCGCCACCAAGTCACGCCTGCAGCGCGCCCGCGTGCGGCTGAAAGCGCAGATGTCGGTGGCCTGCCAGGTCAGGCTGGACGAAACAGGCCGCGTGGCGGACTTTGTGCCGCGCAGCCCCGTGCCACCGTTTTTGAGGTAACCCCATGACCCAAGCCCCAGTCTTTTTTATTTCACACGGCGCACCCACTTTTGCCATCGAGCCCGGTGTGCTTGGGCCCCGTTTGCACACGCTGGGCCAGCAACTCACCGGCGCCAAAGCCGTGTTGGTGGTCTCGCCGCACTGGCAAACGCATGACGTGCAGGTGATGACCACCGCCAAACCAGAAACCATGCACGACTTTGGTGGTTTTCCGGCCGCGCTGTACAAGCTGCAGTACCCAGCGATTGGCCAGCCCGACATCGCCCGGGATGCGGCTCGGCTGCTGACAGACGCTGGTTTTGCCACCACCTTGGTGGACCAGCGTGGGCTGGACCACGGCGCCTGGGTGCCGCTGCTGCACTTGTTGCCCGACGCCAACGTGCCGGTGTTTCAGGTATCCATGCCGCGCACCCTGACCACGGCGCAAGCCCTGCGCCTGGGCCAGGCGCTGGCACCGCTGCGTGCGCAGGGTGTAGTGATTTTGGCCTCAGGGAGCATGACGCACAACCTGCATGAATTCAGCCCGTATGCCACACGGGTGGCGCCCTATGCGCAGGAATTTGCCGCCTGGGTGCGCGCTGCGGTGCAGTCCAACGCCACGGATTCACTGGTGGCCTACCGCGAACTGGCGCCGCACGCCCAACGCGCCCACCCGTCTGAGGAACACTTTTTGCCGCTGCTGGTGGCGCTTGGTGCCCGGGGTGACGACGCCGCGCATGTGATTGACGAAAGCGTCACCCACGGTGTGTTGTCGATGGCGTCGTATGTGTGGGGCATGCCGTCATGAACAACGCCCCTGCGCGAATTCATGCACCACTTGCGAGCTACTTCAGCACCTGCCGCCGCACATGCGCCAGCAGCCCATCGCAGGCATCCTCCACCAAGTCCAGCACTGTCTCAAACCCAGCCGCACCGTCGTAATACGGGTCGGGCACCACCGTGGCATCGTGCTTTTGGCAAAACTCGGTGAGGCGGCGCAGCTTGTGCTGGTGCGCCGGTGGACAGTCAGCTTGCATCAGCGCAAGGTTGTCCCAGTCCATGGCCAGGATCAAATCGAACGCCTCAAAATCTGTGCCCTGAACCTGCCGTGCGCGCAGGGCTGACAGGTCGTAGCCGCGCAAATAGGCGTGCGACTGCGAGCGCTCGTCTGGCGCCTTGCCGGGGTGGTAGTTGTGGGTGCCGGCCGAGTCCATCTTGATGGCTTTTGACAGGCCAGCCAGCAGCACTTTCTTTTGAAACACGCCGTCAGCCGTGGGGCTGCGGCAGATGTTGCCCATGCAGACAAAAAGAACCGAGTAGGTCATTGGATGCGTCCATTCAAAATACTATGTTTTTAATAGCTATCAGCGCAATACCTATAAGCGCCGCAGCCAGATTTTACTAAGATTGTTGGCGCCACTCAATGACTCAGTAGCCCGGCCACTTTGGCGTCGGCGTCCGGCTCAGCTTTGGCTTTCCACTTGACAAACCTCCCTTGCAAAACAGGCACGCTACCACACCCCGCCACGCGCACGGCGACACTGGTTTGGGCTGACTTGCCAGTGATTGAGGAGTTTGAGATGGCCCACGCTTGGGTCATTTTAACCAACGCTCAAACAATCAAACGATCATTAGAATGTAGTTATAGAATGAGGCATCAAAGCAGTCGCATGCAATGGTTTGCCGACCTGAATCCAGCACAAATGGAGACCCCCATGAACTTCGAGCAATTTGTCCTCGACCACGAGCCCGCCATCCGGCTGGGCTTTTTTGTAGGGGTTTTTGCGCTGGTCGCGTTATGGGAGGTCTATGCGCCCCGGCGCGCGCTGACCTTGTCCCGCGCCCTGCGCTGGCGCAGCAACCTGGGGCTGGTGGTGCTCAACACCGTGCTGTTGCGCCTGCTGTTCCCCATCGCAGCGGTCGGCTTGGCGGCCTTTTGCATGGCCAATGGCTGGGGTTTGCTCAACCACTTCGCGGTGCCATTCTGGCTGGCGGTGCCGCTGGCCGTCATCGCCATGGACTTTGTGATCTGGTTGCAGCACGTGATGGTGCACGCGGTGCCGCTTCTGTGGCGCTTGCACCAGGTGCACCACGCTGACCCGGATTACGACCTGACCACCGGGGCGCGTTTTCACCCGCTTGAAATGGCGCTGTCGATGCTGATCAAGTTCGCCACCATCGTGGTGCTTGGCCCCTCGGTGTTGGCCGTCGTCATGTTTGAGGTGATGCTCAATGCCACCGCCATGTTCAACCACGGCAACATCCGCCTGCCCGCCAAACTCGATGGCGCGTTGCGCTGGTTTCTCGTCACACCCGACATGCACCGGGTGCATCACTCGGTGGAATACGATGAATGCAACAGCAATTTTGGCTTCAGCTTAACCTGGTGGGACCGCCTGTTTGGCACCTACCGCGCCCAGGCCCGCGCCCCGCAAACCAGCATGGCCATTGGCCTGCGTGGCCACACCGACCCGAGTGAAGTGGCGCAGCTCAATGGCATGCTGATGATGCCTTTCAGGACGCAGGCCAAGGGCTACGCCAGTCCGTCAAGTGCGGGTTGCCATGAGGGTTAAAAGACGCTCAACCCCCATCCGGCAAAGCCACTGCCCACCACCACCAACCACGGCGGCAGCTTCCAGAACATCAGGGCAATGAACCCCAGCAAGGCCAGTCCGAAGTCTTGCGGCTGATGGATGGCGTTGGTCCAGACCGGCTGGTAGAGCGCGGCCACCAGCAAACCCACCACCGCCGCATTGATGCCGGACAGCGCGGCTTGCATGCGCATTTGGCGGCGCAACAGATCCCAGAATGGCAAGGCACCAACCACCAGAAAGAACGATGGCGCAAAAATTGCCAGCAGGCAAACCATGCCACCAAGCACGCCCGAAGGTGCCGTGCCCATGGAGGCGCCAAGAAAAGCGGCAAACGTGAACAAGGGGCCGGGCACGGCCTGCGCAGCCCCGTACCCGGCAAGAAAAGTCTCGTTGCCAACCCAGCCAGAGGGCACCACTTCAGCCTGCAGCAGGGGCAGCACGACATGGCCGCCACCAAACACCAGTGCCCCAACCCGGTAAAACGCGTCCACCATCGCCAGCGTCTGTCCCGGTAGCAGTTGATGCACCACCGGCAGGCCGACCAACAGGCCGAAGAACAGCGATAGCCAGATTGCCCCGGCCCGGCGGCTGACCATGATCGGAAACGCATCGTGCGCCGTGCTTTGCTGGGGCTTGACCCACCAGAGTCCCGCAAGACCTGCCACGATGAGGGTTCCAACCTGACCCACCACGGTGGGCACCAGCAGCACAGTGCAGGCCGCCAGCGCCATGACACTGATGCGCAGCAAGTCGGTGCACAGGTTGCGCGCCATGCCCCACACTGCTTGCGCGACCACGGCGACGGCCACCACCTTGAGGCCATGCAGGGCGCCGGACGAGACGGCATCACCATAGCGGGCCATACCAAGCGCAAACAGCATCAGGGCCATGGCCGAGGGCAGCGTGAAGCCAGCCCAAGCCGCCAAGGCCCCACCGTAACCAGCCCTTGACAGGCCCAACGCCATGCCCACCTGGCTGCTGGCCGGGCCTGGCAGAAATTGGCACAGCGCCACCAGATCGGCGTAGCTGCTTTCAGTCAACCAACGCCGTTGTATGACGAACTCTTGGTGAAAGTAGCCCAGGTGCGCGACAGGGCCGCCGAAAGATGTCAGACCAAGTCGCAAAAAGATGAGAAAAACCGGCCAGGCACTCGTGCGTGTTTGGAAAGGTGGGGCAGTCATGTCTTCACTTTCTTGATACGCATGGGGTTTGATTCATGTTCATCGCCGCAACAACTGCAAGTCCTGCGGTACCCGCTGCAGAGGCTGCGCCTTTTCGAGGTGGGCGACGCAGCGGTAAAGCGCCTCATGCGTCACGCCAAGCTGTTCAGCCAACGACTTCAGCCCTGAACCCACCGGCAAGTGACCACCATTGCCCTCGGTTTCCTATGATTTCAATCATACCCAGCCAGACCCGTTTACCGCCATACTGCGGCCGGCGTTGATCTGTATCGAGCCAGCCATGTCAGAACGTAACCACACCATGAACCCACCAATTTTTCAATTTGGACAGCATCACCCTGACTACGCTGTGCCGGTGCTCAACGAACGTGCGGTGCGTGCGAGCTGCCGCCAGCACACCCGTCACCATGCCACTTGACCGTGCTGAACGGGAGCGCTGCAAGGTGCCTGACATTGCCAAACCTTGGGCCACGAAGCGCAATGGAAACTGCACAACAACTGCCAATAAGCCTTGCGATCATGAATGCGGATGCCGGTGATGAATATCCGGGAAGTGCGCGTGGCTGTGGGTAAGTGGCGCGTGTTGATGCGCATGGGTGTGGGGCTCGGTGCCATCCCAGTCAGCCTCATGGCGGTGCTGGTGGTGGGCATCGTGGCGGTGCGGGTGCTCGTGCGCCAACACGGTGTGCTGGTGGTCATGGGCGTGGTGTTCCGTCAGGTGCAGCCAGACCCCTGCAGCCATCAGGCCAGCCGCCAGCCAGAAGACTGTGCTGACGGGCTCGCCAAACAACGCAACAGACAGCGCCGCGCCCACAAATGGCGCAGTCGAAAAATAAGCCCCGGTGCGTGCCGTGCCCAAGCCGCGCAAGGCCAGCACAAACAGCATCAGACTCAAGCCGTAGCCCAAAAAGCCAATCAGCATCGCGCTGGCCACCAG
>JBBQSS010000214.1:0-5314 GCA_038213665.1 Burkholderiales bacterium
TGAGAAATCACCTCAAACCCGCCTCGGCTTGCGCTTTGCTCGGACATCCACTTCAGCGCTGGTGCCAGGCCCAGATCGTCGAGCATGGAGGGGCGCAGACCGGTCGCCAGACGGCGCACCTGTTGCAAGGCTTCTTCAACAATGCGGATGTTTTCCGCGTACAGGTCGGGCGGCGCCTTGTCCTTGAAGCGTTCGCTGAGCTGCAGGTTGATCTTGATGGCGGTAAGCGACTGGCCCAGTTCGTCATGTAATTCAATGGCGACGCGGCGGCGTTCTTGCTCCTGGGCCTCCAGCACCCGTTGCGACAAGGCCTTGAGTTGGCGGGTGCTGGTCAGCAACTTCGCCTCAGCCTGGTGGTTGTAGAGCGCCATAGCCAGCACGGTGCCTAGTTCGCGTTCGGAAAACGGCTTGAGGATGTAGCCAAAAGGCTCGATGAGTTTGGCCCGCGCCAGCACGTCATCGGCAGAAAATGCGGTCAAAAAAACAATCGGCAAAGCCAACTGGGCGCGAATGACGTTGGCGGCGTCAATGCCGTCCATGGGGCCAGTGAGCTGAATGTCCATCAGCACCAAATCCGGACGCAGTTCAGTGGCCAGCGCAATGGCCTGCTCCCCCGAGTGGGTGCTGCCCACCGGGGTGTAGCCCAAATCAAGCAGCTGCTGCGCAATGTCACGCGCCACGATCAACTCGTCTTCAACGACCAACACACGGAGTTTGACTGTGGGCGGGCTGACGAGCTGGTTCATTAAAGGGTTCTGGCGTGGCATTTTCAGAGTGTAGCGGGATGCTTGTAGCGCCCGCTACACCCTGCACCGGGCTTCGAAGCAGGCGGTGCGCGCAGCCGTGTTTGCCACGTCTTCGCACTGCAGGAGGGCGAAACAGCTCATGGCGTGATCAGTGCGGCAACCCACGCCCGCAGTTCAGGCAAATCGGCGTGAATCGTTTGCCAGACCAGCGCATAGGTCTCCAGTCGCTCAAGCCGTCATCGCTGATGTAACGCTGGTGCCTTGGATGTCAATAGCGCTGTCTTTGGTTTTTTTTCATGGCGAGCCTCCCGGCCCACGAGCAATACACGGAATCAGCCCTTTGGCCAGGGCGACTTCCTGCACTTCCAGGGGCAGGTGCCGCGCATCGACCATCATGCCGTTGACTTGCCGCATCCAGATCAGCGGGTTGCTTTCCATGCGGCTGGGCAAGGTCCATTCGGGCGACATCGGCCCCATGTTCAGGGCATCCTGCGCGGCTTTAGACCTGGTGCCTGAGGTGCTTTTGCTGACGCCAAAATGGGCGTGAATGTCGCTGGCCTTGCAATGCGGGGTTTGGCTGGCATCAAATAAAAAGTTGGTCGAGCCCACCGCTTGCACCACGCCCGCAGCCCAGGCGTTATCGGTGCCTTTGGGCAGCGGTGATGGCCGCTTGCGGCACAGCCCGGCCAGCGCCAAGCGAATCACGGCTTTGTATTCGTCGCCCAGCTGCGGTGGGAATGACAAACATCACCTATCCCTCGCCGCCAACCAGATTCAATCGGCGTGCTGAGCCGGCCAAATTCTTGTCAACTTGTGACGTGCTGCTGCAGCGTCAGGGAACCAGGTACCGGCGCAGTTGACAATGGCCAGATTCTGTGCTCCCTGCGCAAGGCCATCACCTTTCGCTTTCCCCGTCTCTTTCACACAGGTTGTTCAGCATGCATTGCGACAACATCAACGACCATGAAATTTTCGCTATTGCCAAAACGCATTCCGCGCCACTGGACCATACGCAACGCACTGCTCACGCTGGTGCTTGCCTGCCTGCTGCCGGGCGCGATTGGCAGTGCCGTGCTGATGGCTCAACTTTACCGGGATAGCCAAACGCAACTGGAAAACCGCACGATTCAGACGGCGCATGCCCTCGGCCAGACGCTGGACCGGCAACTGTTACAAGCCCAGGCCGTGGCCCAGACCCTTTCCCTCTCGATGGCGCTCGACAATGGTGATTTAGCGCGCTTCCACAAGCAGGCGCGCGATGCACTGGCCCTGACCACGCTGGGGGTAAATGTTGTCCTCAGTGACACCAGCGGGCAGCAGCTTGTCAACACCCTTCAGCCCTTTGGCAAGCCCTTGCCCCGCCATGGCAATCCAGAGCTCATTCGTCAAATCATGGCAAGCGGCCAGCCTGCAATTTCCGACCTCTACATGGGTGGTTTGCTGCATCGTCCCGTCATCAGCGTCGGCGTTCCCGTGATGCGCCAGGGCAAAGTCACCGCTGTGCTAAACATTGGCCTATTGCCGGAGCAGTTCAACAGCCTTCTGCTGGCGCAAGACCTGCCGCCAGGTTGGGTGGCCACCATCGTTGACCGCAGCGGGACCATCGTTGGCAGAAGCCGGGCGGCTGAGCAGATTGTGGGCCAGCAGGTGAATTCGGCCCTCATGAAGGGCATCAACTTATCCACCGATGGGGTCGTTGAGTCCACGCTAAATGACGGCGTTGAGGCCGTGTTCATCTTCAGCCGCTCCCCCATCACTGGCTGGCTGGTGGGGATTTCCATTCCGCGCGCCGAGCTGCAAGCGCAGCAGCTGCGTGTCATCTCTAAAGTCGCTCTGGGCGGCGTCGCCTTGCTTGGCATGGCGCTCGGGCTGGCCTGGCTTATGGGGAGGTGGATTGCCACCTCGGTCAAGGGACTCGTTGCGCCCGCCATGGCCTTGGGGTCAGGGAAGAGCGTCGCGGTGCCCACGCTGCGCATTCAGGAAGCTGCGGAGGTGGCCACCGCCCTGGCCCAGGCCAGCGAATGGTTGAAGGAGCGCTCCGCGCTGACCCAAGCCCGGGACGAAGCCGACGCGGCCTATGCGGCGTTGCAGCATGAAATAGCCTTGCGCGACCAGGCCGAGGGCTTGCTGCGGCAGCTGCAACAGAAGCTGAGCCATTTCATTAACGGGGCACCCGTAAGTATTGCCATGTTCGACCGGGACATGCGCTATTTGGCCGTCAGTCGGCGCTTTCTTGAGGACCATCACCTCATCGATATAGACGTCATCGGCCGAGTCCATTACGAGGTGTTTCCTGACATGCCACAGGCGTGGCGAGACGCTCATCGGCGCGGCCTGGCGGGAGAAACCCTGCGCTGTGAGCAAGAGGCCCTTGTTCGCAAGGACGGCAGTGTCTGGTGGCTGCGCTGGGAGATAAATCCCTGGTATGCCGGCGCCAATGAGATCGGCGGCATCATCCTGTATACCGAAGACATCTCCGAGCGCATACGAGCCGAAGAGACCATCCGCCAGCAGACGGCAGAGTTGGACATGCTCTACGCCAAGGCACCGATTGGGCTGACCTTTTTTGACAAGGACTTGCGCTACCTGCGGGTGAACAATTTCGTGGCAGAGATGAACGGCCTGACACCGGCGCAGCATATCGGCAAAACCCTGTATGAAGTGCTGGCCCCTGCGTTGGCTGATGCGGTTGAGCCGCTGTTTCGCCAGGTCGTGCTGACCGGTCAGCCGCTGTTGGAGCAGGAATTTCACGGCGCGCCCGCAGCGCGCCCCGATGAGCCGCGTGACTGGCTGGTGAGCTATTTCCCGGTCCTGGACCAGAACGGAGCCAGCATTGGCGTCCAGGGGGTGGTCCAGGATGTCACTGAGCGCAAACAGGCGAAGGCGGCACTGCGCGACGCGCGATTGGAGGCCGAGCGGGCCAATCTAGCCAAGTCGGTATTCCTGGCGGCGGCCAGCCATGACCTGCGACAACCGCTAACGGCGCTCTCCCTCTACGTGAGTTTGCTGGAGAGCAAGTTAGGAGCAGACGACATGGTCGTGCTCAACATGAGCAACTGCGTCGACAGCTTGAGCGCTTTGTTGACCGACCTCCTTGACCTGTCAAAGCTCCAAGCTGGCGTGGTCAAGCCAGTTATCACGGACTTTGCCGTGGCCGACCTGCTTGAACGCCTGGCCTCGGCACATGGGCCGCAAGCAAAAGTGAAGAATCTCCAACTGCGCTGTCGAGCCTCCAAGCTGACGGCGCACACCGACCCGGTGCTGTATGGCCGAATACTCGATAATTTTGTGAGCAATGCCGTGCGCTACACGCGTCAGGGTGGCGTGCTGGTGGGCTGCCGGCGGCATCAGGGCAAGACCTGGATTGAAGTCCGGGATACCGGCATCGGCTTTGCCGCAGACAAGACGCAGGACATCTTCGAGGAGTTCCACCAGCTCGATAACGTCGCGCGCGGCCAGGACAAAGGCAGCGGGCTTGGCTTGTCCATCGCTGCCAAGACCGCAGCACTGCTTGGGTTGCAGATACGTGTGCGCTCCGTACTCGGCAGAGGTTCGATTTTCGCCATTGAATTGCCGCTCGGCGATGCCCCTGCAAGTGTGAAAGCTGTCGAACCGGGCGTCTCGCACCGGCTGCGCATCGCACTGGTTGACGACAATGAAATGGTTCTTGATTCGCTAGCCTATGCGTTGGAGGGATTGGGCCATGAGGTCGTGGCCGCCCCCTGCGGCAAAGATTTGTTGGCGAATCTGGATGGACGCGCGCCAGATGTCGTGGTGAGCGATTTCCGTCTCGCCTACGACGAAACGGGCTTTGATGTCATCCAGTCCCTCAGGGGTGTCTTCGGCGACACCTTGCCCGCGATAGTCATTACTGGCGACACCGACCCGAACCTCCTGCGCAGCATGGCAGACCAGGGGATACTCGTGCAGCACAAGCCCTTAAAGCTGGATTCACTATTGGCTGCAATTTGGGGCCTGGTAAGCAAATAGGTGTGGCTGTGCTGACACGTTCGGAATGAATCACTGTTTTCTAGCGAATTTTTTCGCCATACTGAGCAGGTAGCAGTGGTGGGACTTTTCATTACTGTCGGTGGGCTTATGGTGAGGGCCCAGAACGGTAAGGGCCGTTGTCGACCAGGACCAGCCATTGACCGAGTAGCTCCAGACCGGTCGTTCGTGCGACTCATGTGAGCCGTCTGACTCACGCCGAAAGACTTGGTAGTCGTACTGACCGACAGAATCGCCGAATGCATTTGTGGGGCGTAGGGTTACTTATATTCAAGTGGGTTTTCTGAAAATTTCCCGCAGAACCACAATGCCAGAGCCTCTTTTAAGAGTTTCTATGTCCACCCTATCGAGCACCGGCAAACTTATGGAGCAAACTCTGCGTCTCTGAACATTGCGTCAGAGTGCAGACTCACTCACCAACTCTAAAGGAGATTGCTCATGCTTCACCTTAGGTGATTTCCTGCGAAAAATATACCCATCTGACTTGTCTTTTTGTCCATCTGCTGCGTTGCAAAAACGGTTGTATAGCTCGCTATACGCCCATTTTTACGCCTTGCAGC
>JBBQSS010000215.1:0-5287 GCA_038213665.1 Burkholderiales bacterium
AAACCCAAGGCCGCATCCACACCAGCGCCTGCACCGTGGCGGTGCTGGCCGAGCCCGATGAGGCCGAGGCCATCAAAATCAACGCCTCTGACCTGCGCATTGACACCTACCGCGCCAGTGGTGCGGGGGGCCAGCACATCAACAAATCCGACTCGGCGGTGCGCATCACCCACTTACCCACCGGAACCGTGGCCGAATGCCAGGACGGACGCAGCCAGCACGCCAACAAGGCGCAGGCATTGAAAGTACTCACCGCCAGAATCCACGAAAAAGACCGCGCCGAGCGCGCCGCCAAAGATGCCGCCGAACGCAAAAGCCTGGTCGGCACCGGCGACCGCAGCGACCGCATCCGCACCTACAACTTTCCGCAGGGCCGCCTGACCGACCACCGCATCAACCTGACACTCTACAAGTTGCTGGCCATCATGGAAGGTGACCTGGACGATGTGGTGAACGCATTGCAGGCACACGAGGCCGCCACGCAATTGGCAGCGTTGGCGCTTAACGCCTGAATTTATATGACAAATTTGTCTCTAGCCCTTATCCATATTGGGTAAGATGCTATTACTAACATAGCATTTATGCCCGCTGTTTCCGCCCCTGAAAATCTGGCCCAAACGCTGGCTGCCTTGCAAGCCGGCGGTCTGGAGCGGTTGGACGCGCAATTGTTGCTGTTGCACGTGTTGGGGCAACCGCCACACCAGCGCGGCTGGCTGCTGGCGCATGACACTGATGTGCTGTCACCCGAACGCGCCATGGTACTGAAGCTGCTCGCGCAACGCCGCCTGAGCGGCGAGCCGCTGGCTTACATCACGGGACAGAAAGAATTTTTTGGCCTGATGTTACAAGTTGACGCCCGCGTGCTGGTGCCGCGACCCGACACTGAAACCTTGGTGAACTGGGCGCTGGAGGCACTCTCTGACCCCAGCTTCAGCCCGGCAACCCCGCCGACATCGGGGCGGGGCCAGGGCCACCAACGCGTGCTCGACCTGGGCACCGGCAGCGGCGCCATCGCGCTGGCACTCAAAGCCAGCCACCCCGAGCTGCAAGTGCACGCCATTGATTTCAGCCTCGACGCCCTCGCTGTGGCCCAGGCCAATGCCCAACGGCTGCAACTTGATGCGACGTTCAGCCAGGGCGCATGGTTTGCTGGCTTGAGCAACAACGCCCTCAAATTTGACTGCATCGTCTCCAACCCGCCTTACATCGCTGCGCGTGACCCGCACCGGGCCGCCCTCACCCACGAGCCACTGCAGGCACTGGCCAGCGGCCCGGACGGCCTGGACGACATTCGCCAGATCATCACCCACGCCCCTGAACATCTCAAACCGCATGGCTGGCTGTTGCTGGAGCATGGCTACGACCAGGCGCAGGCGGTGCGGGCTTTGCTGACATCTGCAGGCTTCGACGCAGTACAGTCGCGCCAAGACCTGGCGGGCATTGAGCGCTGCAGCGGCGGACAATGGCTGACAAGCACCATCGATTAACTTCGGTCACCCAGTATCCAGATGCTATCGTTACCCCTCATTGATCAATTTCAGAAAGAACCCTCATGGGACTCAGCACAAATAACATTCTTTTGGCTGCGGCCAAAATGGCCAAAAATATCCAGCCTGAGCACATAACCTACCCAAACCATTTGGACATAGGATCTGGTCACGGTGAGTTGATCCAGTTATTGCGAGACCAGCAATTGGTTGGCCGGTCAGAAGCCTGTGATTACACCCACACGCTGATGCAGTTGCCGGATGTCAAGGTACATGTAGCCGACCTCAATCACCAGCCACTACCATTTGCAGCCCAATCCTTTGATCTAGTGACGTGTACCGAAGTCATTGAACATCTGGAGCATTACCGTGAAACCTTAAGAGAAATGCATCGCGTTCTGAAACCAGGGGGGCGGGTGGTGCTCACCACACCCAATATTTTGAATCTCAAGTCGCGAGTCCGTTTCTTTGTCTATGGATTCCACAACTTGTTTGGCCCGTTGCACGCCAGGGAAAGCGCCCTTCACTCCACGGGGGGGCACATCAACCCGGTGTCATATTTTTACCTGGCTCATTCATTGCTAGATGCCGGGTTTGATGACATCAAACTTAGCATAGACAAAAAACAAGGCACATCTCTTTTTTGGTTGGTCTTGTTTTATCTTCCCATCCGGTTTTTTTCCCACCTCACCACACGCAAGGAAAAATCAAAATACCTGACCATTGACCAGCACAATGAGTCTTATGTCAAGCAAATCAACAGCCTGGACGTGCTAACCGGGCGCACCATTGTGGTGGGCAGCTCCAAAGCGCATTGACTCGCATGACCAGACAAACCAACACGCGCCTGACCAACCTTGAAATCAAGGCTAGCTTCACAGAAGACTTGCTGGACAAGCTCGACCAGATCGTCACCCGACAACAAGACCAGATTGACCGCCTTACGCGCGAGGTGCAGTTTCTGCGCCAGCAAGCCCCCAATGAAGGGCCGGTGCCACAGCGCAACCTTCGCGATGAGTTACCGCCGCACTATTGAGCCGGCGTCAGGAAATTTATAACAAATTAGTCTCTAGCCCATATTTTCAAAAGGCTAATAGCTATACTTTGTATAGCGACCGCTAACACCCCTAAGCCTGGCAGGGTCACCCCCCCAGAGCACCTTCGAAGGTGAAATAATCCAACTTGTTTTAAATAAAGGATCTCCGAGCATGAGCGACGCACAACAACGCATTGATGACCTGGTCAAACACAACGACATTTTGCTGTTCATGAAGGGCACGGCAAGTTTTCCGCAGTGTGGCTTCTCCGGCCGCGCCATTCAAATCCTGAAAGCCTGCGGCGTGGACGCCAAGGCCATCAAGACCGTGAATGTGCTGGAGGACGACGGTATTCGTGCCGGCATCAAAGACTACAGCAACTGGCCAACCATTCCCCAGTTTTACTTCAAGGGTGAGTTCATTGGCGGCTCTGACATCTTGATGGAAATGTACGAAAAAGGCGAGTTGCAAACCATGCTGGGCGCCCCGGCAGCCTAAAACTCGGCCTTGAAGGCACGCGGGCGTCATCTGACTGCCCGCTTTTTTTTGCCTGTGGCAAGCGCATTGGGCAGCCCACACGCCGCTGCCGACTCCCGGCAAGCCGGCACAAAGCGACCAAGCCTGCCACGTTGGCTGGCTGGCTGACCTGGAGCCACCCAAAACGCCAGCCGACCCCCGACTAAAATTCGGCTTGTTTTTTAAAGAAATCGCCCCACCCATGTCACGCCAACTCTTTGTCACCACTGCCCTGCCCTACGCCAATGGCAATTTCCACATTGGCCACATCATGGAATACATCCAGGCCGACATCTGGGTGCGTTACCAAAAAATGATGGGCAACGCGGTGGACTTCTGTTGCGCCGACGACACCCACGGCGCGCCGATCATGATTGCGGCTGAAAAAGCTGGCGTCACGCCGCAGCAGTTTGTGGCCAACATTGCAGCTGGGCGCAAGCCTTATCTGGACGGTTTTCACATCGGTTTTGACAACTGGCACAGCACCGATGGCCCGGAAAACCACGAACTGGCGCAGGCCATTTACCGCGGCCTGCGTGACAACAAGGACGGCTCGCTGATCGAAACCCGCACCATCGAGCAGTTTTTTGACCCGCAGAAAAACATGTTCCTGCCGGATCGCTTCATCAAGGGAGAGTGCCCCAAGTGCCACGCCAAAGATCAGTACGGCGACAACTGCGAGGTGTGTGGCGCGGTCTATGCCCCCACCGACCTGATCAACCCGTATTCGGCCTTGTCGGGCGCCAAACCCGAGCTGAAAAGCTCTGAACACTACTTCTTCAAGCTGTCGGACCCACGCTGCGTGGCCTTTCTGGAACAATGGACACAAGACGGCAAGTTGCAGCCCGAAGTGGCCAACAAGATCAAGGAATGGTTCACCGTGCGCACCAATCCGGACGGCTCCAAGAGCGAAGGTCTGGGCGACTGGGACATCAGCCGCGATGCGCCCTACTTCGGCATTGAGATCCCGGACGCACCGGGCAAATACTTTTACGTCTGGCTGGACGCGCCCATTGGTTATCTGGCGTCGCTGAAAAATCTGTTGGGCAAACGCGGCGTGGACTATGAGGCCTACATGGCCAACCCCGAGCTGGAGCAATACCACTTCATCGGCAAAGACATCGTCACCTTCCACACGCTGTTCTGGCCTGCCACGCTGCATTTCAGTGGCCGAAAAACCCCCGACAACGTGTTTGTACATGGCTTTTTGACCGTGAACAATGGCGAAAAAATGAGCAAGAGCCGTGGCACCGGGCTGGACCCGCTCAAATACCTGAGCCTGGTCATGAACCCCGAGTGGCTGCGCTACTACCTGGCGGCCAAACTGAGCGCGCGCAACGAAGACATCGACTTCAATGCCGACGACTTCATGGCCCGCGTCAACAGCGATTTGATCGGCAAATACATCAACATCGCCTCGCGCGCAGCAGGTTTCCTGACCAAGCGGTTTGAGGGCAAGCTGGGCGAGGTGTCTGAAGACGGCGCGGCGCTGCTGCACCAGTTGCGCATTGAACGCACCAGCATCGAAATGTTGTACGAGGCCCGTGAATACGCCAAGGCCTTAAAAGAAACCATGCTGCTGGCCGACCGCGTGAACGCTTATGTGGATGCCAACAAACCCTGGGATCTGGCGAAAAAGCCTGACCAGGACGCGCGCCTGCAAGACGTGTGCACGGTGTGCATCAAAGCCTTTCGCATCCTCACCTGCTACCTGAAACCGGTACTGCCCGCGCTGGCAGCCGAAGTTGAAAAATTCTTGCGGATCGTACCCCTGAGTTTTGCCAACATCATCGAACCGATGGAGACCGGCCATGTGATCGGCACCTACCAGCATTTGATGCAGCGCGTCGATGTCAAGCAACTTGATGCATTGTTTGAGCCTCCAGCCCAGGCAGAACAAGCGCAAGCAGCTACAGAAAATATAGCATCTTCAAAGCCAGGTGACAAAAAGAGTGCAAAAGCCGCCGCCCCAGGCACGCCGGTCGACCCCACCGCGCCCGGCGGCGAAGCGCTGGCCCCGACCATCAGCATCGACGATTTCGCCAAAATTGACCTGCGCATCGCCAAAATCGTGCAGTGCCAAGCCGTGGCAGGCTCCACCAAACTGCTGCAACTGACGCTGGACGTGGGCGAACTCGACGAGGCCGGTCAGCCCAGAATGCGCAACGTGTTTTCCGGCATTGCCAGTTGCTACAAGCCCGAAGACCTGACCGGCAAACTCACCGTGCTGGTGGCCAACCTGGCCCC
>JBBQSS010000216.1:0-5250 GCA_038213665.1 Burkholderiales bacterium
CCGCCCATGCGCATTTTCAGACCCTTGAGGTCATTCACGGTCTTGATTTCCTTGCGGTACCAGCCGCCCATCTGGGTGCCGGTGTTGCCGGCGCTGCGGCTCTTGATGTTGTACTTGGCGTAAAACGCATCCATCAGCTTGCGGCCGTTGCCATGCTCCATCCAGGCGTCCATCTGGCGCGCGGTCAGGCCAAAAGGCACGGCACAGCCAAAGGCAAAAATGGGGTCCTTGCCGGTGAAGTAATAAGAGGCGGTCTGCGCCATCTCGACCGTGCCATTCTGGATGCCATCGACCACACCAAAGGCCGGCATCAATTCGCCAGCGGCGTGCACCGACACTTCAAATTTTCCGCCAGACAGGGCCTTGACGGTCTTGGCAAACATCTCGGCACTGCCATAAATGGTGGCCAATGACTTGGGAAAGCTCGACGCCAGACGCCAGCGCACATTGGCCCCCTGAGCATGCACGGCGGGCGCCGCACCCGCAGCCAGAACACCTGCAATGCCGGCATTTTTAATGAGAGAACGACGATCCATTTTTTTAACTCCGGGAGTTGTTGATTGAACGGGTTGCCCGGCACATGGACTTGACCATGGACATGTGCAGGACGAATAAGAATCAGCTGCTATTTTAGGAAGCAGTCCGGCCGTCACCGCGTGTGTTTACCCTCAGACCGGACGGCGGTCTTCCATGCGTTAACAGGTCAGGGCAAGACAAAGCGCTCGCGCACAGAGGCCTCAATGCCGGGCGCATCCAGGCCCTGCAGCGCCAGCAATGTCACCGGGTCGCCATGCTCAATGAAGATGTCGGGCAAACCCAGTTGCAGCACAGGCAAGGCCAGGCCAGCCGCGGCCAAAGCTTCCAGCACTGCACTGCCTGCGCCGCCCATCACGCAGCCCTCTTCCAGCGTGACCAGGGCCTTGTGTTCGGCGGCCACTTGCAGCAGCAAGTCCACATCCAGCGGTTTGGCCCAGCGCATGTTCACCACCGTGGCGTTGAGCTTTTCAGCGGCTTGCAAGGCCGGGTACAGCAGCGTGCCAAAGGCCAGAATCGCGATGCGCTGCCCGCTGCGGCGAATTTCGCCCTTGCCAAACGGCAGCGCGTCGAGTGTGCAGGGCACGGGCACGCCGGCACCTGCGCCACGCGGGTAACGCACCGCCACCGGGGTTGACTGCGCGTAGGCGGTGCTGAGCAACTGGCGGCATTCGCTTTCATCGGCCGGGCAGGCCAGGCTCAGGTTGGGAATGCAGCGTAAATACGCGATGTCATAAGCGCCCGCATGGGTGGCGCCGTCGGCGCCGACCAGCCCGGCGCGGTCCAGGGCAAACACCACCGGCAGGTTTTGGATGGCCACGTCGTGAATCAACTGGTCGTAGGCGCGCTGCAAAAAGGTGGAATAAATCGCCACCACCGGTTTCAGGCCTTCGCAGGCCAGGCCAGCGGCAAAGGTCACCGCGTGTTGCTCGGCAATGCCGACGTCAAAGTAGCGCTCGGGAAAACGTTTGTGAAACTCGACCATCCCTGAGCCTTCGCGCATGGCCGGGGTGATGCCCACCAGGCGGTCGTCGGCGGCGGCCATGTCGCACAGCCAGTCGCCAAACACTTGGGTGAAAGTTGGCTTGGAAGGCGTGCCGCTCTTGAGCAGGCCCACAGCCGGGTCAAACTTGCCGGGGCCGTGGTAGGCCACCGGGTCAGCCTCGGCCAGTTTGTAGCCCTGACCTTTTTTGGTGACCACGTGCAGAAACTGCGGACCTTTGAGGTGCTTGATGTTCTCCAGCACGCTCACCAGCGTGTCGACATCGTGGCCGTCGATCGGGCCGACGTAGTTGAAGCCAAATTTCTCAAACAAAGTGATCGGTTTGACGATGCCTTTGGCGGATTCTTCAAGGCGGCGCGCCAACTCAAGCAAGGGCGGTGCGCCCTTGAGCACGGTTTTGCTGGCGTTTTTGGCAGCGGCGTAAAACTGGCCACTCATCAGCTTGGCCAGGTAGCGGTTCAAGGCGCCCACCGGCGGGCTGATCGACATGTCGTTGTCGTTCAGGATCACCAGCAGCTTGCAGTCGGACACGCCGGCGTTGTTCATGGCCTCAAAGGCCATGCCAGCGGTCATGGCGCCGTCGCCGATCACGGCGATGGCGTGACGGTCTTCGCCCTTGATCTTGGCCGCCAGCGCCATGCCCAGTGCCGCAGAAATCGAGGTGCTGGAGTGCGCCGTGCCAAAGGCGTCAAATTCGCTCTCGGCACGCTGCGGAAAACCGCTCAGGCCACCCAACTGGCGCAAGCTGGCCATGCGCTCGCGCCGCCCGGTCAAAATTTTGTGCGGGTAGGTTTGGTGGCCCACGTCCCACACCACGCGGTCATGCGGCGTGTGGAACACATAGTGCAGCGCCACGGTGAGTTCTACCGTGCCCAGGTTGGAACTTAAATGCCCACCGGTCTTGGACACACTTTCCAGCAAATAGGCGCGCAACTCGGTGGCCAAATCACCCAGTTGCTCACGCTGCAGGTGCCGCACATCGGCCGGTGAGTGAATCGTCTGCAACAGGGGGTACGGGATATTCATCAACATATACTTTACTTTTTATAGCTAGCTACGCTTTATCCATAAGGGTTACAAGCGCATTTGACATAAATTTAACAGCGTCAACGCCTTAATTGGTGCGATGCACCACCAGCGCGGCCAGACCCTGCAAGACGCGGGTGTCGGCCAGCCCGGTGTTGGCCAGCGCGGCCAGCGCCTGGGCGTACAAGTCTTGCGCGTAGGCGTGTGCTTGCACCAAGCCCATCAGCGACACATAGGTGGGTTTGTCGTGCTTGGCGTCTTTGCCAGCGGTTTTGCCCAGGGTGTGGGAGTCGGCGGTGACGTCCAGAATGTCGTCCACCACCTGAAACGCCAGCCCGATGGCCGCCCCAAAGCTTTGCAATGCCGCCCATACCGCAGGGCTTGGCTCGCCGCAGGCGGCGCCCATCATCACGCTGGCCTGCAACAGCGCACCGGTTTTCAGGCGGTGCATTTCGCGCAACTGGTCTTCTGAAAGTTGCACCCCCACGCTGGCCAGGTCAATGGCCTGACCACCCGCCATACCCGCACAGCCCGCCGCACGCGCCAACAGGCGACACAACCGGGCCTTCAAGGCCGGGTTGATCTGCGTCCCCTCGGGGGTCAGCAGCTCAAAGGCCAGGGCCTGCAAGGCATCGCCGGCCAGCAAGGCACTGGCCTCGCCAAACTGCACATGTGCGGTGGGCTTGCCGCGACGCAGCACATCGTCGTCCATACACGGCATGTCGTCATGCACCAGCGAATAGGCATGGATCAACTCGACCGCACAAGCCGCCCGCAAGGCTGCCTCAGCCGACGCCAGGTCGAGCGCATCGGGGTCAGCCGCACCACGGCGGGCGGCCTCGTCGTCCCACTCTTCTGCCGGTAACGGGTCGTCGATCAAGCCACTGCTGACCGCTTCAAAGGCCGCCAGCACCAGCAGCGGGCGCAGGCGCTTGCCGCCGTCAAGCACGGCATAGCGCATGGACTGGCTCAGCCCGGCCAGACCGTCAGATACAGGTGCACGCTCATCAGGACAGGCAACCCAGCGCGTGAGGGCCTGCTCCACAAGAGCAAGTTGCTGGGCGCTCCAGGAACCGAGGTTGAAAAGGGGTGATTTATCAAGAGCGTTCAAGCGGAAGTCTCTGTCGTTCGTGGCAAAAAAGGGGATTGAAAAAACGGATATTGGCTTTGACAGCGGCTTAACCCGGAATCCAGGGTTTCAGCTCGCCGCCGTCAAGTACCTTGATCTGGGTTTCAACTGCTTCAAGTTTGCCCTTGCAAAACGCCATCAACTGGGCGCCACGCTGGTAGCCGGTCAGCAACTGGTCCAGCGGCAACTGGCCGGATTCAAGGCTGGACACCAGGCCTTCAAGCTCTTGCAGTGCTGCCTCGTAAGTTGCGGGCAGTGCTGGTGCTGCTGGCGCGGTGTTGCCGTCAGCAGACGTGACGGCGATAGCAGCGGGGGCAGATGTAGAACTTTTGGCCATGGTCCAGGGTTAATTTCGTTGAAGCCTGATTTTAGGCTCTTGGCCCCTCGCACCACGCAAAACGCCGTGCCAGCCACTGACAAGCAAATTGCACGCTATACCCGCAGGTACAATTGATAACGGTTCTCAAGTATTCCAGACAGCAGCCCAGCCGGGCGCTGGCTGCCCAATCCAATTGCATGTCTGATCTAAGCCTTCGCCTGCTGCAGGCCACCAGCCAGCTCCCCATTTCAAGCTACTTTGATGCAGGCCTGTACCAGAGGGAGCAGCAAAAACTGTTTGCGCGCGGGCCACGCTACCTGGGCCATGAGCTGGCTGTACCGCATATGGGGGATTTTTATGCCCTGCCCCATGAAGGCGAAGGCCGCGCGCTGGTGCGCAACGGCTCGGGCATCGAGCTGATTTCCAACGTTTGCCGCCATCGCCAGTCGACCATGCTGCAGGGCCGCGGCAACACCGGCAGCAA
The DNA here is from genome assembly GCA_038213665.1 of Burkholderiales bacterium. Lineage (GTDB taxonomy): Bacteria > Pseudomonadota > Gammaproteobacteria > Burkholderiales > Burkholderiaceae_C > Rhodoferax. Next base: position 4,496 of record JBBQSS010000216.1, read on the forward strand.
CATCGTCTGTCCGCTGCACCGCTGGACCTACAACACCGCAGGCGAGCTGATAGGCGCCCCGCACTTTGAGATTGACCCCTGCCTGAACCTGAACCGCTACAAAACCACGACCTGGAACGGCCTCGTTTTTGAAGACAACGGCCGCGATATTGCTGCCGAAATGGCTCCCCTGGGCGTCATGAGCGACCTTGATTTTTCAGGTTACCAGCTCGACAAGGTCCATCTGCACGAGTGCAATTACAACTGGAAGACCTTTATCGAGGTCTACCTTGAGGACTATCACGTCGGCCCGTTTCACCCCGGCCTGGGCTCTTTTGTCACCACGCACGACCTGCTCTGGGAACTGCAGCCCCAGTATTCGGTGCAAACCGTGGGCGTGTCCGACAAACTTGGCAAACCCGGTACCGACACCTACAAGAAATGGCACGACGTAGTGCTGCAATACCGCAAAGGCGTGCCGCCCAAGTACGGCGCGATCTGGCTGACCTACTACCCGAATGTGATGGTCGAGTGGTACCCGCATGTGCTGGTGGTCAGCACGCTGCACCCTCAGGGGCCCGACAAGACACTGAACGTGGTGGAGTTTTTCTACCCCGAAGAAATCTGCGCCTTTGAGCGTGAATTCATTGAAGCGCAGCAGGCCGCCTACATGGAAACCTGCGTTGAAGACGACGAGATTGCGCTGCGCATGGACGCTGGCCGACTGGCCCTGATGCAACGCGGTGACAACGAATTTGGCCCCTACCAAAGCCCGA
>JBBQSS010000217.1:0-5248 GCA_038213665.1 Burkholderiales bacterium
CATTTTTTACCGTCCCCTGTACCAATCCCCCATCACCGAGTTCCTCACTGAACTGAAAGCGGAAAACCCCGAACTTGAAGCCGGGCAACGCCAGGGCCGTGCCTTGTTATGGGACAAACCCGTAGACCGTGACGCCTGGCGCGAGTACCGCGCGGCCCAGGTCAAGCAAAAGCCCTACGTCTACCAGACCAACACCAAAGAGTAGATTTTTAGCCTGTAGCCCATGTAGAACAAGCGCTACTAGCTATAATTACTATAGCAACTCAAGAGCCACATGCTTGACTCAGCCAAGCTGACCACCGGCAACAGTGCGGCCACTGCTCATATGTCCTTGGTCGTTGATCAGGTCGCCGTGGCGCGCTTGTATGGCGAGCCGCTGTTTGCCATGCCGCATGATTTGTACATTCCACCGGACGCGCTGGAGGTTTTTCTGGAGGCCTTTGAAGGCCCGCTGGACTTGCTGCTGTACCTGATTCGCAAACAAAATTTCAATATTCTGGACATTCCCATGGCCGGGCTGACCCGCCAGTACCTGAGCTATGTGGAAGAAATCCGCCACCGTAACCTGGAGCTGGCCGCCGAATACTTGCTGATGGCGGCCATGCTGATCGAGATCAAGTCACGCATGTTGCTGCCCCCGAAGCAGGTAGCGGACGGCCACGAGGCGGATGACCCGCGTGCCGAGCTGGTGCGCCGTCTGCTGGAATACGAGCAAATGAAACTGGCCGCCGCCCGCCTCAACGCCCTGCCGCAACTCGGGCGCGATTTTTTGAGCGCCCAGGTTTACATTGAGCAGGCGCTGCAGCCGCGTTTGCCGGACGTCTGTGTCAGCGAGCTGCAAGAGGCCTGGCAAGGTATTCTCAAGCGCGCCCGGCTGGTGCAGCGACACAAAATCACCCGCGAAGAGCTGTCGGTGCGCGAACACATGGGCATGGTGCTGAAACAGCTGCAGGGCCGGCGCTTTGTTGAATTTGAAGCCTTGTTCGACGCAGAAAAAGGCGCCGCCGTGCTGGTGGTGACTTTCATTGCCCTGCTGGAACTCGCCAAAGAAACCCTGATCGAAATTGTCCAGGCTGAAGCGTTCGCACCTATTTACGTGCGCCTAGCCTACACACCGTCTTAAATTCATTCCGGAGTTTTCATGAATTCACGCCAAACCACACCTCCCCCCGCCACGTTGCGCTTTGATGTGCTGATTGTGGGCAGCGGCTTGGCCGGCCTGAGCGCAGCCCTGCTGCTCCCCACTGACAAGCGGGTAGCGGTGATCACCAAACGCGCGGTGTCCGAGGGGTCGAGCGGCTGGGCGCAGGGCGGCATTGCAGCGGTCTGGAGCAAAGACGACAGCTTTGAGGCCCATGTCGACGACACCTTGGTGGCAGGCGCTGGTCTGTGTGACCTGGAGGCCACCCGTTTTGTGGTGGAAAACGCACCCAAAGCCATCGCCTGGCTGCAAACCATGGGGGTGCCGTTTTCTGAAGAAGACGGCCACCTGCACCTGACCCGCGAAGGCGGCCACAGCGCCAGACGCATCGTGCACGTGACCGACGCCACCGGTGCTGCGGTGCAGCGCACGTTGATCGACAAGGTGCAAAAAACCCCCAACATCACGCTGTTTGAAAACCACACCCTGGTTGACCTGATCACCAGTGACAAGCTGGCCACGCACCACAGCAGCCCGATGGACAGTGCGGTACACAGCAACCACTGCCTGGGCCTGTACGCGCTTGACAGCGACACCGACCAGGTGCTCACCTTTGAGGCGCCGCAAACCATTCTGGCCACGGGTGGCGCGGGCAAGGTTTACCTCTACACGACAAATCCCGATACCGCCACCGGTGACGGCATTGCGGCCGCCTGGCGCGCCGGCTGCCGGGTAGAAAACATGGAATTCATCCAGTTTCACCCCACCTGCTTGTACCACCCGCATGCCAAGTCGTTTTTGATCAGCGAGGCGGTACGCGGCGAAGGCGGACGCCTGCTGCTGCCCGATGGCACGCGCTTCATGCCCACGCATGACCCGCGCGCCGAACTGGCCCCGCGCGATGTGGTGGCTCGCGCCATTGACTTCGAGATGAAAAAAGGCGGTTTTGACTGCGTCTACCTGGACATCTCGCACCAGCCCTTAAGCTTCCTGAAGGAGCACTTCCCCAACATTTACGCGCGCTGCCTTGAACTCGGCATCGACATCTCCAAGCAACCCATTCCCGTGGTGCCGGCGGCGCATTACACCTGCGGCGGTGTGCTGGCTGACCTGCATGGCCGCACCGACATTGCCGGGCTTTACGCCATTGGTGAAACCGCTTGCAGCGGCCTGCATGGCGCCAACCGGCTGGCCAGCAACTCGCTGGTGGAGTGCATGGTGTTTGCCCAGGCCACCACGCAAGACATCGTGCACAACACAGGCAGTGCAGCCCTGGCCCTGCCCGCCTGGGACGACAGCCGCGTGACCGATGCCGATGAAACCGTGGTGATTTCACACAACTGGGACGAATTGCGCCGCTTCATGTGGGACTATGTGGGCATTGTGCGCACCAACAAGCGCCTCGACCGCGCCGCCCACCGCATCGCCTTGCTGCAAGACGAAATTCAGGAGTTTTATGCCCACTTTCATGTCACCCGTGATTTGCTTGAATTGCGCAACCTGGTGCAAGTGGCAGACTTGATCGTGCGCAGCGCCCAGGCCCGCCACGAAAGCCGCGGGCTGCACTTCAGCCGCGACTACCCCAACCTGCTGGACCAGGCGCTGCCGACCATCCTGAGCCCACACGACTAAGGCAAACCCGCGGGTCTGCCTTAGGATGCAGCAAGGGACAACACCCCAATTTGCTGCAACAGATTTGGAAAGTTATTTCTTGTCACGTCCTTAGACTCGCGCCACTTTTTTTGGGAATCACCGCATGAACCAGCCCGCTGTGCAAAGCGCATCACCCTACGGCACCCTGCCACCCACCAGCAACCCGGCCACACGCAAGCCGGTCAGCCTGCCCCGGCTGCTTGAAATGCATGGCCGTGGCGAAAAAATCACCATGCTTACCGCCTACGACGCCACCTTTGCCGCAGTGGCGGATGCTGCGGGAGTGGACTGCATCTTGGTCGGCGATTCGCTGGGCATGGTCTGCCAGGGACTCTCGAGCACCGTCGGTGTGTCACTTGAAACCATGCGTTACCACGTGGAAAGCGTCACGCGTGGTGTGCGCCGGGTGCAAGGCACCGCCTGGATCGTGGGTGATCTGCCTTACGGCAGCTACCACGAGTCCAAAGAACAGGCGCTGCGCAGTGCCGTTGTGCTGATGCAGGCGGGCGCCCACATGGTCAAACTCGAAGGTGGTGGCTGGACCGCCGAGATCGTGCGCTTTCTGGTGGAACGTGGCATTCCGGTGTGCGCCCACCTTGGGTTGACCCCGCAAACCGTGCACGCTTTGGGCGGCTACCGGGTGCAGGGCAAAACCATTGAATCTGCGGCCCTCATGAAACGCCACGCCCATGAGTTGCAGCATGCGGGTGCGTCGCTGCTGGTGCTTGAAATGGTGCCTGCCGCGCTGTCTGCCGAGCTCACCGCCGAGCTGGCGCACTGCCCGACCATTGGCATTGGCGCGGGCAGCGGCACGGCCGGCCAGGTGCTGGTGCTGCATGACATGCTGGGACTGAACCTGGGCTAAATGGCTAAATTTGTGCGCAATTTCATGGCCGACCTGCCCGGCGTGCAAGGCCAGCACGGCATCAAGGAAGCCATCCAAGCCTATGTGGAATCGGTCAAAAATGGCAGCTTCCCCGACAACGCATTACACGCCTGGTAAGCCCGTTTCCAAATCATTCGTGTTCAGGCGCGAAGCCGCAGACAGTGCTGTCTCACGTCAAGGCATTGCAACAAGGCCATGGATGATTCAGAAATGGAATAAGCCGACTTTTATACATAAAATAGGCCTCTAGCCCTTATAAATAAAGCGCTTACAGCTATGAAAATTATAACAACCATCACTGAGTTGCGCGCACACCTGGCAAGCTTCAAGCGCCCGGCCTTTGTGCCCACCATGGGAAATTTGCACGAAGGTCATCTGGCACTGGTGCGCCAGGCCAAGCCACTGGGTGATGTGCTGGTGGTGAGCATTTTTGTCAACCGCCTGCAATTTTTGCCGCACGAAGACTTCGACACCTACCCGCGCACCTGGGAGGCCGATTGCGCCGCCCTTGCGGCCGCGGGTTGCGATGTGCTGTTTGCACCATCCGAGCAAGAGCTTTACCCCGAGCCCCAGTCCTTCAAGGTGCTCCCACCGCCTGAACTGGCAGACCTGCTTGAAGGCCACTTTCGGCCCGGTTTTTTTGTCGGCGTGTGCACCGTGGTGATGAAACTGTTTGCCTGCGTGCAGCCGCGCGTGGCGGTGTTTGGGCAAAAGGATTACCAGCAACTCATGATGATCCGGCGCATGGTGCAACAGTTTGCGCTACCGATTGAGGTTGTGGGGGGTGCCACCCTGCGCGCCGCCGATGGCTTGGCCTTGTCCTCACGCAACCATTACCTCAGCGCCAGTGAACGTGCCCAAGCGGTGCAGTTGTCGCAAGCCCTGAGCGCCCTGGCGCAAGCCCTGCACAGCGGTGCCGCTGACCTGCCCGCACTGGAGCGCCAGGCCATGGCCGATTTGACCGCCCGCTGCTGGCAGCCAGACTACTTGGCGGTGCGCCGCCGCGTTGACTTGCAGCCGCCGGGGGCTGACGAGATATTTGACCTGGCGCGCCACAAGGGGCTGGTGGTGCTGGGCGCCGCCCGCATCGGCGTCACCCGGCTGATTGACAACCTGGAGGTCTGACGTCGTTTAATGACCGATACAGTTCAGGTCACAAACGCGCGCCAGCCATCGGGCGTCGTCAATTTCCGGCAACGGTGGACAACTTGGTCTTGCAGAACGCCTTGCGCTGAAACTTCAACGCATCCCGGTCGATGCTGGCCGCCAACTGCGCCAAGTCCGCCTGGCACACGCCCTGTTGCGCAAAATGCTGCGGCCACTGGTCAACAACACGCGCCACGTCTGCAATGAGGGCATGCGCGCGGGGCCGCTTGATGCCAAACTCACTGAGCTCCGACAGCGCATTCTCCAGTGACGATTGCGCACCTTTAGGTGATTTCCAAGAATAAATATGCCCAGATGACGCAGGATTTTTGTTCAGCTGCAAGGCGTAAAAATGGGCGTATAGCGAGCTATACAACCGTTTTTGCAACGCAGCAGATGGACAAAAAGACAAGTCAGATGGG
>JBBQSS010000218.1:0-5244 GCA_038213665.1 Burkholderiales bacterium
GGGTGTCATGGTTTTGGAGAAGCGGGTGCCCGCGTCCACCTTGTTGCGCACTTCCTCGCGGATGCGGCGCACGCTGTAGGTCGCCGAGAAAAAATAACTTGAACATTCCCCATCTTTCATACGAGTGCCATGCGGCGTTGCAAAGCGCTTGTTTGGCTCGCCAAAAAGCGCGCTTTGCGCCTTGCCTGGCATCTCGTCTGAAAGCGGGTCATGGTTCAATTTATTATTTCTCGACTCCTAATCAGAATGGCCCGAAAGTCGTTCACATTGGTCAGCGTGGGGCCGGTCAGCACCGAGTCGCCCAGGGTTTGAAAGAAGCTGTGGGCATCGTTGTGGTCCAGGAAGCTGCGCGGGTTCATGCCTTGCGCCCAGGCGCGTTTTAGCGTGTCAGGGGTCAGAACAGCCCCGGCGATTTCTTCCATGCCATCGACGCCGTCGGTGTCGCCGGCCAAGGCGTAAACGCCTTTCAGATCACCCAGCGCCAGGGCAAAAGCCAGCAAAAACTCCACATTGCGCCCGCCCCGACCTTTGCCCCGGAGCGTCACCGTGGTTTCACCGCCGCTGAGCAAGACACAAGGCGTCTGAAACGGCTGGCCGCGCAACGCCACCTGGCGCGTGATGCCGGCCAGTGCTTTGGCCACATCGCGCGCCTCGCCCTCCAGGCTGTCACCCAGAATGTAGGGTGTGATGCCCGCCGCGCGGGCCACTTGCGCCGCTGCCTCCAGTGCCATTTGGCAGGTGGCGATCAGGCGCACGCGGCTGTGTTGCAGGCGGGCATCGCCAGGTTTGATGGTTTCGCCGGCACCGCTTTCCAGCAGCTGTTGTGCGGCCTCTGGCATGGCAATCTGGTAGCGCTGGACAATGGCCAAGGCATCGGCGCAGGTGCTTGAGTCGGCCACGGTGGGGCCAGAGGCAATGTCCACGGGGGCGTCACCCGGCACATCCGAGATCAGCAGCGTGAGCAACTGCGCCGGGTGGCACAGGGCACCCAGGCGGCCGCCCTTGAGGCTCGACAAGTGGCGGCGCACGCAGTTCATCTCGGAAATGGTGGCACCACTGGCCAGCAGAGCGGCATTCACCGCCTGTTTGTCAGCCAGCGTCAGGCCCTGGGCCGGTGCCACCAGCAGGGACGAGCCACCGCCAGAGATCAGCGCCATCACCAGGTCATCGGCCGTCAGCCCCGTCACCAGCCGGGCGATGCGCTGCGAGGCGGCCAGGCCTGCCGCATCAGGCACCGGGTGCGCGGCTTGCACAATCTCAATGCGCTGGCACGGCACCTCATGGCCATAACGCGTCACCACCAGGCCTTCCAGCGGACCAGGCCAGTGGTCCTCCAGCGCCCGCGCCATGGCGGCAGAGGCCTTGCCCGCGCCAATCACGAGGGTGCGGCCTTTGGGGGGTGGCGGCAGATGTGCAGGCAGGCAAAGCGCCGGTTGCGCTGCGGCAATGGCGGCGTCCAACAGGCGGCGCAGCAAGGCGCGGGGATCGGCGGGTGTGGCGGTGTGGTGCGTCATGGGGCCATCCTTCAAGGGGCAAGGGGGGGGAACCAGCTATTTATACATCAAATTGGCCTCTAGCCCATATAGAATAAGCGCAAGCAGCTATCATTTTAATTGCAACAGGGTCACCCAGCCAGGCCGCCAGATACCCCAGTGGCACAATCGCCGTTTACGAGGCAGCCCCGTGCGGCCACCTCAACGCGGGGCCACTGCCTGCCTGGCAGGACACCACCCGCCCATTCAAACGCTTGATCGACCATGCCTGATTTTTCCTCTTCGCTCTTCTGGATCGCCGTGCTGCAGATCATTGCCATTGACATCATGCTCGGCGGCGACAACGCGGTGGTGATTGCCCTGGCCTGCCGAAAGCTACCGCCAGCGCAGCGCAACAAAGGCATTTTCTGGGGCGTGATTGGCGCCATTGGCCTGCGCGTGGTGATGATTTTCTTTGCGCTGCAATTGCTCGCCCTGCCCTACCTGAAAATTGTCGGCGCGCTGTTGCTGCTGTGGATTGGCGTCAAACTGCTGCTGCCTGAGCACGATGAGGCCCACGGCGGCATCGACGGTGGCACCACGCTGATGGCAGCCATCAAGACCATCATCGTGGCCGACGCCGTGATGAGCCTGGACAACGTGATTGCCGTGGCGGGTGCCTCGCACGGCTCCATGGTGCTGGTGACCTTTGGCATTGTGGTGTCGATCCCGATCGTGGTCTGGGGCAGCAAAATCGTGCTGACGCTGATGGACCGCTTTCCGGTGGTGATCACCCTCGGCGCGGCCCTGCTGGGCTGGATTGCCGGCGGCATGCTGCTGACCGACCCGGCCATGCCGCCCGCCGTGGCATCAAGCGTGCCCTACGCCAACTACCTGTTCGCTGCCACCGGTGCCGTGCTGGTGGTGGTGGTGGGCAAATGGCTGGCAAGCCGCCGCGTGCCAGCCAAGGCGATTGAGCTGTCGCCCGAGTCCACCGACCCCACAACCAAAGGCACCACACCATGAACTCATCCTGGCTGATTGCCATCGACAATTCTGAGGCGTCGCTCAAAGCGGTAAACCATGTCATCACACAGGCCGCCGGGCGCCAGACCCCGCCGAAGCTGTTTCTGGTGAATGCGCAGGCACCGCTCTCAAGCAATGTCACCCGCTTCATCGAAGGCAAAGTGGTGGAAGACTTTCACATTGAGGCGGGCGAGGCCGCCCTGGCAGCGGCCAAAGCCAAACTGGAGGCCGCCGGGCTGGCGTTTTCGGCGCATATTTTGGTGGGCGAGACCGCCCCGAGCATCGTCGACTTTGCCAAAAACAAGGGCTGCAGCATGATCGTCATGGGGGCGCGTGGTTTTAGCAGCGTGGTCGGGCTCTTCATGGGCTCGATCACCACCAAGGTGCTGCACCTGTCACCGGTGCCGGTGCTGGTGATCAAGTAGGGCCAACTGACACCGGCCATGGCGGGCGCAAACCCGAGACGCCTAAACCTTGGTCTTGATCGGCTCCAGCGCAGTGCCAAACTTTTCGCGCAAGGGTTCATGACCCAGCGGCGGGAACGTCACCAGGGTCTCAGTCACCCTGCGGTCTGGAATGTGGTCTAGCAGGTGGCGGATGAGGGTGAGGCGGCCAGCGCGCTGGTCGTTGAAGTCCACCAGCGTCCAGGGTGCTGTTTTTGTGTGCGTGGCTTCCAGCATCACGTCGCGGGCCTGGCCGTATTCGGCGTATTTTTCGCGCGCTTGCACGTCAATCGGGCTGAGTTTCCAGCGCTTGAGCGGGTCCGCCAGGCGCTCGGCAAAACGCTCTTCCTGTTCCGCCTGGTCCACCGTCAGCCAGTACTTGAACAGCAAAATGCCGTCGTCCACCAGCATCTGCTCAAACACCGGCGCTTGCTTCAAAAAGTCTTGCGTCTGCTGCTCGGTGCAAAAACCCATGACACGTTCCACCCCGGCCCGGTTGTACCAGCTGCGGTCAAACAGCGCGATCTCGCCCGCCGCAGGCAAAAACGGCACGTAGCGCTGAAAGTACCACTGGCTTTGCTCGCGCTCGCCGGGCTTGGCCAGCGCCACGGTGCGGCACTGGCGCGGGTTCAAGGTGTCGGCAATGGCCGAAATCACACCGCCCTTGCCGGCCGTGTCGCGCCCCTCAATCACCACCACCAGGCGACGGCCAGTGTGCAACAGCCAGCGCGCCAGGTCATTGAGCTCAAGCTGCAAGGGCGCCAGCTTGTCAAAGTAGTCTTTTTTGCCCAAGGTGTGGGGCTGATGGTCTTTGGATTTTTTCATGGCCCCATCGTAGCGGAGCGTGGCCTGGGCCGTGAAATATAAACAAAATTGACCTCTAGCCCAATAGAAACAAGCGCCAGCAGCTATTAAAAATATAGCACAAGATGCGCTTAAGTGGCAGGCGTGCGCCCGTGCCGCTGGCTGCATCCTGGCTGGCCGACGAATTTGACGCAAGATAGCGGGGTTGCCGGTTGTGGCGCGGGCTTGGTTCCGCCGCGTCGGCCCCGCTTTTTCACTTCAGGAGCGCCCCATGCTAGAAAAATTCCTTGCTTTCCCCGGCGTGCCGGGCCCGGTGGTTGTCATCGTGATGGACGGCTACGGCATTCCCAAAATCGATGTCGGCAGTGCCATTGCCGCCGCCCGCAAACCCACGCTGGACCGTCTGATGGCCGAGTGCCCCGTTATTAGCCTGCGCGCCCATGGCACGGCGGTGGGTATGCCATCCGACGACGACATGGGCAACTCCGAGGTCGGCCACAACGCCATCGGCGCCGGGCAGGTCTATAGCCAGGGCGCGGCGCTGGTCGCCCACGCGATTGCCGACGGCTCGATCTGGCAGGGCCAGGCCTGGCAGCAGATCGTGGCCGGGGCCAAGGCTGGCCGCGGCGTGATCCATTTCATCGGCCTGTTTTCTGATGGCAACGTGCACAGCCACATTGACCACTTGAAAGCCATGGTGGTCCGGACCAAGCTGGAGGGCCTCAAGACCGTGCGCATTCACGCCCTGCTTGACGGGCGCGACGTGCCCGAAACCAGCGCGCTGGATTATGTGGTGCCGTTCGAGGCTTTTCTGGCGGGGCTCAGCACCAATGGCTTTGATGCCCGCATCGCCTCCGGCGGTGGCCGCCAGAACATCACCATGGACCGCTACGACGCCAACTGGCCGATGGTGGAAAAAGGCTGGAAGACCCATGTGCTGGGCCAGGGCCCGCAGTTTGCCAACGCCACCGCTGCGGTCAATGGCCTGCGCGCCAGCCACCCCGGCACCATTGACCAGGATTTGCCCGAATTTGTCATTGCCGACAACGGACAGCCGATTGGCACCATCGAAGACGGTGACTCGGTGGTGTTTTACAACTTCCGGGGTGACCGCGCCATTGAGATCACCCGTGCCTTTGTCGAGGCCGAATTCAGCCGGTTTGAGCGGGTGCGCACCCCGCAGGTGACCTTTGCCGGCATGCTGCAGTACGACGGCGACCTGCAACTGCCGAAACGCTTTCTGGTGACGCCACCGGCCATCAAGGACACCTCGGGCGAATGGTTCAGCAAGGCCGGCCTGACCCAGTTTGCCTGTTCCGAGACGCAGAAATTCGGCCACGTCACCTACTTCTGGAACGGCAACCGCTCCAACAAGTTTGAGGGTGAGACCTGGCAGGAAGTGCCCAGCGACGTGGTGCCGTTTGAGCAGCGCCCGTGGATGAAGGCCGCCGAGATCACCGACGCCATGATCGCCGCCGTGCGAAGCGGCCAATACAAGC
>JBBQSS010000219.1:0-5124 GCA_038213665.1 Burkholderiales bacterium
ATCTGACTTGTCTTTTTGTCCATCTGCTGCGTTGCAAAAACGGTTGTATAGCTCGCTATACGCCCATTTTTACGCCTTGCAGCTGAACAAAAATCCTGCGTCATCTGGGCATATTTATTCTTGGAAATCACCTAAGTACGATTGCATTGAGATAATCAATGGTTTTCATATTTTTGAGCCTACAAAATTGCCAACTCTTGTTCATGGCGTCGCAGCAGGCAAAGCCAATTTGTCGCCAGTTTGGATGATTGAAGAAAAGCAAACGGACGAAAACCTGGCCTTGCAGGTGTACCGTGACGCGACAAAGGGGCATTGTGATCAGGTCGTCATTTGCTCCAACGACAGCGACGTCGAACCGGTATTGAAGCTGCTTGCCCAGGATGCGCCTGAAGTCACTGTAGGATTGGTGTTGCCGTTACGTGAACCGGGTACGGACGTGCGTCGATTCTCAAACAAACGGCTTATCGGAAAAGCGCATTGGGTACGGCATTACATTCGGGATGAAGAGTTAGCCAATTCCCAGCTTCCTCAAAACGTTCCCACCAAAAAGAAGCCTGCCAGCAAACCGGCACATTGGTAACCTTACACAACTCCGCCCCATGAACTCCTCCGACCTCCAAACCGTGGCCATTGACCTGGCCGACCGCAGCTACCACATCGCCATTCGCGGCTCCTTGTTTGACAACCCCTTAAGTTATGCCGAGTTGCCAAACGCACAAAGCGCGCTGATTGTGACCAACACCACGGTTGGGCCACTTTACGCGCCGCAGCTGCAAAAAGCCCTGGCTGGCAAATACCCCAAGGTACACACGGTGCTGCTGCCCGACGGCGAGCAATACAAAACCTGGGACAGCCTGAACCTGATTTTTGACGCCTTGCTGGTCCATGCCTGTGACCGCAAAACCGTGCTGTTTGCGCTGGGGGGTGGTGTGGTGGGTGACATGACCGGTTTTGCCGCCGCCAGTTACATGCGCGGCGTGCCCTTTGTGCAGGTGCCCACCACACTGCTGGCGCAAGTGGATTCGTCCGTGGGTGGCAAAACCGCCATCAATCACCCGCTGGGCAAGAACATGATTGGCGCGTTTTACCAGCCGCTCAAGGTGGTGTGTGACCTCGGCACGCTCAAAACCCTGCCCGACCGGGAGCTCAGCGCCGGGCTGGCCGAGGTCATCAAATACGGGCCGATTGCCGACATGGTGTTTCTGGCCTGGCTGGAGGCGCACATGGACGAGGTGATGGCGCGTGAACCGGCGGCGCTGGCGCATCTGGTCAAACGCAGCTGCGAGATCAAAGCCTGGGTGGTCGGGCAAGACGAGCGCGAATCAGGTCTGCGCGCCATTCTGAACTTTGGCCACACCTTTGGTCACGCCATCGAGGCCGGTCTGGGTTACGGCGAATGGCTGCATGGCGAGGCCGTGGGCTGTGGCATGGTGATGGCCGCGCACCTGTCGCTGCGCCTGGGGCTGGTGGATGCGCTGTTTGTGGCGCGCCTGACCGCATTGATTGCCAAGGCTGGTTTGCCTGTTAAAGCCCCCATTTTGTCCACCACAGACAACGCGGGCCGTTACCTGGACTTGATGCGGGTGGACAAAAAATCTGAGGCGGGTGACATCAAGTTTGTGCTGATTGATGGCCCAGGCCGTGCCATTGTGCGCGGAGCGCCAGAGCCGATGGTGCGCCAGGTGATCAATATGTGTGGCAGCGATAAGCTATTGAAAATATAGCTGCTTGCGCTTATTTAATAAGGGCTAGAGCCCTATTTCTTATATAAATATGAACTTGGCACCCTACGCCTGCCATCCGGCCACCACACGCGGCAGGCGTTTCGCGCAAGCCCCGGCCCCGACCCGCACCGAGTACCAGCGTGACCGCGACCGCATTGTGCACAGCACCGCGTTTCGGCGCCTGGTTTACAAAACGCAGGTGTTTTTGAACCACGAGGGTGACCTGTTTCGCACCCGCATGACGCACTCGCTGGAAGTGGCCCAATTGGGCCGCTCGATTGCACGCACACTCCACCTCAACGAAGACCTGGTCGAAGCCATCGCGCTGGCGCATGACCTGGGCCACACGCCCTTCGGCCATGCCGGGCAAGACGCGCTCAATGACTGCATGGCGGCGTTTGGCGGTTTCGAGCACAACCTGCAGAGCCTGCGCGTGGTCGACCACCTGGAAGCGCGTTACCCCGAGTTTGATGGCCTGAACCTGACGTTCGAGACGCGTGAGGGCATTCTCAAACATTGCTCGCGCACCAACGCACAAGCGCTGCAGGTGGCCGAGCCCGGCGGGGTGGCGCAACGCTTTTTAGACCGTACCCAGCCTAGCCTGGAAGCCCAGTTGTGCAACCTGGCCGACGAGATTGCTTACAACGCGCATGACATTGACGACGGTGTGCGCTCCGGCCTGATCACGATGGCGCAGTTGCAGGCGGTGCCGCTGTTTGATGACTTCAGACGGCAAACCCTGGCGGATTTTCCACGGCTGCAAGATGCCGAGCAGGGCCGCCGCCTGCTGTATGAGTCGATTCGCCGCATGCTCAGTGCGCAGGTCTATGACGTGATTGCCGCCACGCAGGCCGCGCTCAATGCCGCCCAGCCGGTGGATGTGGATGCGGTGCGTCAGGCACCACCGTTGCTGCAGTTTGGTGCCGACATGCGCGCCCAATCCCTGGCGTTGAAAACCTTTTTGTCGGCGCAGCTTTACCACCACCCGCAAGTGCTGCACACCACCGGGCACGCCAAGCAAGTGGTGAACGATTTGTTTGACGCCTACTTCAGCGCGCCGCACCAAATGCCACCGCATTACCAGCGCCGGGTTGACCAGGCTGCAGGCGCAGACGCAGACCCGGCGGCGGTGACGGCGCGCACGGTGGCGGATTACATTGCCGGCATGACCGACCGGTTTGCGCTGCACGAGCACACCCGGCTCACCGGCCAGACCTTATTGACATAGGATTTTTGGATGAACATGAACACAGATGATCAAGTGGTGCAAGACACCGTGGCCTGGCTGGAGCGCGCCGTGATCGGCCTGAACCTGTGCCCGTTTGCCAAAAGCGTGCACGTGAAGGGTCAGGTGCATTACGCCGTCAGCCACGCCACCGATCAGGCGGCTTTGCTGGAGGACTTGACTTTTGAGCTAAACCAGCTTGTAGCCCTTGATGCCAAAGCGCGAGACACTACACTTTTAATAGCACCTCATTGCCTGCAAGAGTTTTTTGATTTCAACGACTTTCTGGCCCGCGCCGACCGGGCGCTGGTCAAACTGGGTCTTGACGGCGTGCTGCAAATAGCCTCCTTGCACCCGCACTACCAGTTTGCCGGCACTGCTGAGGATGACATCACCAACTTCACCAACCGCTCGCCTTACCCCACGCTGCACCTGCTGCGAGAAGACAGCATTGACCGCGCCGTGGCGGCACTCCCCAACCCCGAATCCATTTTTGAGGTCAACATGCAAACCATGGAACGTCTCGGGCCTGAGGGCTGGGCGGCATTGAAGGTGGGTCGTCGTTAGCCACCAGGGGATTAACCTGCCATTTTGGTAGCAATAATTTAGGCTTATGATTGCTACCAAAGGTGATCGCCATGCAGCTCGCGCAAAAAATCTCTATCTCAATCGACCCATCCATGCTCGGTTTCATTGACCATTACGTGGCTGACCATGCTGCAAAAGGGCGTTCGGCGGTCGTGGTCAAAGCACTACAGCTGCTGCAACGTACCGAACAAGAAAATCAGTTGGCTCAGGCCTACTTACAAAGTGCCGACCAAGACAAGCAAATGACATCTGAGTTTGACATGGCCTTGAACGACGGACTGGTTTCTCAAGCAGACTTTGGGAAAGCGCCCGATGAAACGTGGTGACATTTTTTATGCCAATCTTGACCCAACGCAAGGTTCTGAAACCCAAAAAGTCCGCCCTGTGGTTATTGTCAGCAATGACGCCGCCAATCGCGCGGCTGCGTTGGTGACCGTGCTGCCGGTCACCTCCAACATCTCTCGCATTTTTCCGTTTGAAGTCAAATTGCTGGCCGCTCAGACGGGTTTGAGTAAAGACAGCAAAGCCATGGCCCAACAGGTGCGCACCTTGAACAAAAGTCGCTTGTCGGCAGCACTTGCAGGCCATGTCGGTGCCGACTTGATGCTGCAAATTGACGCAGCCTTGCGGTTGCACTTGAGTTTGTAAAAGACATTTACCTATGAAACAACGCGCTCCTCAAACCCCAGGCCATGCCAAGCCGGAAAAAAATTCTGCCGCTGCGCTGGCCAACGACATCCGCCCCGGGCAATCGCTTGAACTGCTCAAAGAGCTGCACATTCTGACCCGTGAGGGCAAACTCAACCAGGATTCGCGCCGCAAGCTCAAGCAGGTGTACCACCTGTACCAGTTCATTGAAAAACTGCTGCTGGAACTCGCTGGCAAATCCGGCAGCGGCGCGGCTGCGGATGCGGATGCTGGTACGGGCAGCGGAACGGCCGGGGCTACAGATGCTGACGCAGGTGCAGGTGCAGGTGCGGTGTATCGGTTGCCAGCCACACCAGCCAAAGGCATCACCCTGGCCGACCACGGCGCGGGCAAGTCTTACCTGGGCTTTATCCTGTATGACCTGTTTTTCAAGTCGCGAACAAGCGGTCACATCTACGGCATTGAAACCCGCCCCGAACTGGTGCAAAAGTCACGCGAACTGGCGCAACGGCTGGGCTTTGATCGCATGTCGTTCCTGAACCTGAGCGTGGTCGAATCGGCCCAGTCAGACCAGTTGCCCGCGCGCATGGATGTGGTCACGGCCTTGCATGCCTGTGACACGGCCACCGACGACGCCATTGCGTTTGGCTTGCAAAAACAAGCCCGCTTCATGGTGCTGGTGCCCTGTTGCCAAGCCGAGGTGGCGCGGGTGCTAAGCCAGCACAAAGCCTTGTCGCTCGCGCGTACGCCGCTGTCAGAGCTGTGGCGTCACCCCTTGCACACGCGTGAAATGGGCAGCCAGGTCACCAACGTGCTGCGATGTTTGTACCTGGAGGCGTGCGGCTACCAGGTGACGGTGACCGAGCTGGTAGGTTGGGAGCACAGCATGAAAAACGAACTCATCCTGGCCCGCTACACCGGGCAGAAAAAACGCGCCGC
>JBBQSS010000220.1:0-5116 GCA_038213665.1 Burkholderiales bacterium
TAGTGCAATGGTCAGCTTGCGGACACCGGATTTCAAGGCACGTTCGATGGGTAGCCCAGCACTTCGAGACCTGGCTTGAGCTGTCCAGCGCCGGTCAGTTCAACGGCCAGGGCGATCACCACGCCCCGGCACCCTACGTAGAGAAGGCGTTTCGCAAGTATCTTGAGTGGCTGACCCATTGCCCCGGCGCTGCACAGCGTGACCCGGCCAGCCTGCACCCGGGCGCGGTCGCCTTCATCCACCGCTTTAGTTCCGACATAACTTGAGTACAAGTTAGTCTGCACTGCAACTTTGTTGTGGCTCCAGCCTTAACACGCATGTGCACTGCGCAAACGCATCTTGCGCGCCTTTGTGGCACGCGGCCATATTGAGGCCTGTGATGCCAAAGACATGGCTGCCTATGCCCACGGTGGCGGCTTCTCGGTTGATGCCGGGGTGCGTATCGAAGCGCCCGACCGCGCTGGGCTGGAGCGCCTGCTGCGCTATTGCGCGCAGCCCCGTGCCAGAGGATGCGAATGCCGATGCTGGCTCGACCGTCACAGCAGTCGCGCTCGGCCGGTCTGGTGTAGCGGTCCAGCCTGAGCCGCAAGCCAAACTCAAACCGCGCCCACCAGCGCACTACCTGTGGGCCGCACTGATCGCCCGCATCTACGAGGTGTTCCCGCTGATCTGCCCGATGTGCGGCGGCCAGATGCGCCTCATCGCTTTAGCTGCGACATAACTTGAGTACAAGTTAGTCTTCGCTGAAACTTCGTTTTCATCACCTTCAGTGCCGACATCCACAAGATTCTGGAGCACATCGGAGTCGACCCCGAAGCACCGCGCATCGCCCCGGCACACGGGCCGCCGTTGTGGGAAGGTGAGGGTGCGCAGGAGACGTGCGAGGGTGTGGAGGCTTTACCGGACTGGGATATGGCAAACCAATCACCGCCCGACTATCCCGACGATCAGCGCACTAATTGGTGAATTTAATTGGTGAATTTTCTGAACTTGGCGATGGTGGCGATGGCCCCGCCGGGTTAAGGCTGTGCCCGCAGCCCAGCTTCTCATGTCGTTTGCGCCGGAGGGCGGCAAACCTTGGGAATTCAGTTTTTTACATCGGGGAAAGTACGACTCTTGGGGACGCTTTTCAGTGCCATACTTGGCCTTATGCGGTTGAATTTCTTATCCGTCACCTCGCCCATGTTGATCGGGTGACTGGCCCAGGTGCTGCGGACCTGCTGCAGGGCGAGGTCTACGCTGCGAAAGATGATGTCGGCATCGTTGGCAAACAGCAGCGTCAGGGTAGCGGTTTCGCGGCGAATGTCATCCAATTCCCGACGCTCAACGTCTTGCTGATTCCAGGCCACGGCCGACCAGAGCAGCGCCAGTAGAGCCAACATGGCCAGCGCTGTGAGGCGTTGCAAGCCGGTGGTGAGAAAATTCTTGGTTGGTATCATTTTGATAGCTGCTAACGCATATTCTGCGAGGGCTACAGGGTGTTTTTGCCGTTTGACGGCTTGAAGTATCAATCCAGCAGGCTGGCCAGCGGGCCGCGCCAGCCAATGCTGGCGAGCTCTGCCGCGCAGTCGGTGCCCTCAAACACGAACAACTCAAAACGCTTGGCCTCGTTGCGCCGATACACCTCCAGGCGGGGCGCTGTGGTGTCGAGCAAGGCGTACTCTTGCAGCGAAGCGAGTTTTTGCAGACTGATAAATTTTTCGCCCCGGTCATAGGCGGCGGTCGATGGCGACAACACCTCCAGAATTAACGTCGGCTCACTAACGGCTACGGCACCCATGTCGCCCAGGTCGCGCGCGCTGCAGGTCACCAGCACATCCGGGTAAAACCAATGCTCGGTCACGTTCACGGCCACTTTCACGTCGCCCGAGAACACTTTGCAGGGCGAGCCAGCCAGATGCGACTTGAAGGCGACAACGCTTGCCACGGTGGCCAGGTTGTGACGCAAGGTGCCGCCCGTCATGGCAAACACCTCACCTTGAAAGAAGTCGTGTTTCTCGGTTTGCTGCCCCTCCCAGTTCAGGTAATCTGACGCGGTCATTGCGGGTAGGGCAAGGGATTCGACCATGGTGAAAGCTCCACAGTGCCAAAGGTTGCATTGTCGGGTTAAATCGCGCTGGTGGTGCAGATCAGACATGTCAAATCACATAGACGCGCAGCAAACCGGTGCTGAGAAAATTGCCAGTTAGTATCAATTTGATAGCTGCTAACGCATATTTTGCGGAGGTTGCAGGTCGTTTTTACTTGAAGTTGGCAGCGCGTCAGGCACCAGTACCGTCTGCAGACGGTCGGCCAACCGCGCCATGAACGCTGCGGCTACAAACACCTTGTCATCCAGCGCAATGGCTTTGAGCAAGGCGTGCTGGGTCGGGATATCTATCTGGGCGAATTCCACGTCGCTGTATGCGGCCTGAATTGGGCTCATGCGGTTGAATTTCCTATCCGTAACCGAGGAGCCCGTGGGCAGTCACTGACACCCCACAAAGCACATGAATTTCAAATCAACAGGATGCTCCCCGGTTGGCACGGGAGGCGTGTTTTTTCAGTTGAGGTTGACGTTCGCAGTGCCGAACAGGTATTGGAAGATCAGCTGGTCGCCCACCGGGACGGCCATGCGGTACAGGTTAAATTTGTCCTTTATCACCCTGCCAGAAAGAACGCTCGCGCCAAAGAAATTGGCAATATCACGCACGATCGGCTCGTTCTCGATTGCGGAACTGTTCGATTCATTGATCACGTACAGGCCTTTAAAGCCGGTCCGCGGGTGGATCACGACGAGCAGGGCGAAGTTCCCGTAAGTCGACTTGAGATGGTCGACTTGGCTGGTCAACTCGCTCATGTCGTATTGGGGCAAAATGGTTTGTAGCGTCGCCTTGAAACCATCCACAACCAGGTCCAGGCCCTTCTTGATCGTAGTTTCGCCGGTGTAGGAGAAGGTGAATCCGTAGTCACGTGAACCGTACCAAACCCACTCAATTGGCTGGTAAACGTTCGATGTCCAGAATGGCAGGAGGCTGCCAGGGGCGTTACGACCAAACGCGTAGTATCCGCCGCCGTCCCATTGACCCCAGCAGCCGCCCATCGGTTTGAACATGCTTGCGGTTAGCTTTCCAACCGCGAATGAAGCAATGTCACTGACGGCATCACAGACATCCCTCAAAGACAGGGCAGAGGCCATGCGAGGTATCGGTTGGTTGGCCGTGACCTGCGTCATGGTCAATGGCACCTGAGCCGCAGTCGATGCCATCGCAGTGGCCGTCGCCTTGAGCGTCGTCGCCTTTGCTGGAATCGATTCCATCGCGGCGACGCGGTGCGCGGTGACATCGTAGGACACAACATTTTGCGCGTTGGTAGACAAAGAACTGCCGTTGGGCGTATACGGATCCAGCGGTAAAGGCGTGCTCCCGGAGCCCTGCGCATGGCTGTCATCGGACAACGAAAGTGACATTTGGGAGTGCTCGGCAGGCCCGCTGGACTCGGGGATGAGCACGGCCAGATTCAATTGGTCCCCGTTGCGCGTGCCCGTGAAGGAGAATGGCGCCTTGTGCCCACTGACGACGCCGTCTTTTTCCTCAAGGTACACCGTCTCGACGATAGCCGCAGATGCGTGCGTCGCTGGCTCACCCGCTGGGTGGATCGTGAACGTCCAATTGCCGGTGATGGGCTCGGGAGGCGATGAACCCCCGCAAGCAGACAGCCCTAGAAACAGGGATGTAATCAGAGTGATCGTTGGATAGCGCATGAAATCGACCTCGTTGTTGGTTTTGCAGAGCAAATCTACGTCCCCAAGAACTGCTCAGGGATTGACGGATAAATAACTCTACGTTGATGAGAGTTCAAGTATCCGTAATCCGATAGCACTGCGCCATCACGTGATTTACGTGATGGTTACCCCAACAAGCGCCGCAATTGCACCCGTGAATTGATGTTGAGCTTGCGGTATATCTTGCGAACATGGGCATCCACGGTGGCGGGCGAGATGGTCAGGTCGGCGGCCACCTCCTTGTCGGTGTAGCCACGCGCCAGCAGACGCAAGACTTCCGTTTCGCGCGCCGTCAGTTTTTCCAGTACCGCCTCCGACACCGGCCTGTCTGGCTGGGTGCTGTTGGCGGTGCGAAACTCTGACAACAGTTGCCGCGCGATGCTGGGGCTGATGGGCGAGCCGCCGTCAAGCACTTGCTGTACCACCCGCAGCAGCTCACTGTCGATCGTGGTTTTGAGGATGTAGCCTTGGGCACCGGCGCGGATGGCCTTCAGGGCGCGCCCCGGATCGTCCACCGCCGTCACCACCAGCACCGGCATCAGGGGCCAACGCGTTACCAGCCCGTGAATCAGTTCGATGCCGCAGTCATCGCCCAGGTTCAGGTCCACGATGGCCAGCTGCCACGACCGGGACTCGGCCTGCGCCAGCGTGGCACGCGCCTGGGCCAGGTCATGCGCCAGCACAATCTGCGCTTGCGGCCAGTGCGCCAGCACGACCGCACTCACCCACTGCGCAAATCGCAATTCGTCTTCAATCAACAGCAATTTCATCGATACTTTCAGTTTCGCGACGCATCACGTGTCCGGCCCCACCCGCCAGACGCAGCACCGCGATCACGCAGGTTGAGATCAATGCGATTATCAGCCGCCCCCTGTAAATGCTATGCCGATTTTGATGCCTCACACCTACGCGCCATGACTCCAATGACCCCCAAGCCCGTGCACTGGAACATCGCAATGCCTCACAGACTGGCGCATATCGTTTGTGCCGGTGGGCACCAAATCCTTGGGAATTCAGATCGCCACATCAGGGGCAGCACGACTCTTGAGGACGCTGTGAATTTCCTATCCATGCAGGCGCTGGAGTCGGACTGGGACACACAGGCAAGCACCCTGCCCGACTTTGGTGCCATCAGCGATATCTCTTCGCTGCAGAGCCAGACTAGCCAGCGACGTGCGCCCCATCATCAAAACCGATATCCCAGATTGACCCACACTCTGGGCTTGGGGTCGCTACTGGTATCGGCTTGCGGTGCACCGCCCTCATGACGCCAGGCCAAAGTAGCATCGGCAGTCCAGGCATCACGCTGGTGACGCACGCCCACGCCGCCACCACTCAAGCTGCGTTCATTGT
>JBBQSS010000221.1:0-5113 GCA_038213665.1 Burkholderiales bacterium
TGTAATCGCGCAGTCGGCCAATCAGGTTGGCGGCCTTGCTTTGCTTGGGTCTGCCGCGTTTTCCAGTTGAGGGGGCTAATGGGTTCTCTGTCTGTGCTTGCGCCAGAATGGCTTCATACAGGTCACGCAGTTCACGCACTTCGGCTTGATATTTTCGTGAGCCGTAGTTCGGCGATTGCCCATCAACGCAATTGAGGTTATCGAGGTGGCTGGCGTGCGTCAGCAACTCAATCATGTCGCCTGCCCAAGTTTGGCCTTGTTCTTCCAAAAGATAGGTCAACTCGCGCAAGTGGTGCGCGTTGCACAGGGAGTTTCTCCAATGAAATCAAAGGACAAAAACCAAATCAAAAACCGGGGCAGCGCCGTCCAGCTGCGAGTGAAATCAGGGGCAGCTTAAACTGATTGAAAAATTGTCTTGACTGATGGGTCCACTTTAGCTGCGTGAAACTTGCCATGCCGCTACCATGCAAGGCTTGACCGCACTACTGAGCTTCACCCGCATGCCCGCATCCAGCCCCGAAACCAGCCAGCCGCACGTTGCTTTGGCTGAGACAGAAGCCTCTGAGTCCACCCGCCCCGGCATCTTCGTCAGCTTTCCTGACTCGCCGTTTGAGCTGTACCAGCCGTATCCGCCCGCCGGTGACCAGCCGCAGGCCATTAACCAACTGGTGGAAGGCATCCATGACGGCGAGGTGTTCCAGACCCTACTTGGGGTGACCGGCTCCGGCAAGACCTTCACCATGGCCAATGTGATTGCCCGCCTGGGGCGCCCGGCGATTGTGTTTGCACCCAACAAGACGCTGGCCGCGCAGTTGTACAGCGAGTTCCGCGAGTTTTTCCCGAAAAACGCGGTGGAATATTTCGTGAGTTATTACGACTACTACCAGCCCGAGGCTTATGTGCCGCAGCGTGATTTGTTCATTGAAAAAGACTCGGCCATCAATGAGCACATCGAGCAAATGCGCCTGAGCTGCACCAAAAGCGTGCTTGAGCGGCGCGATGTGGTGATTGTGGCCACAGTGTCGGCCATCTACGGCATTGGCCAGCCCGAGGCGTATCACAAGATGGTGATGACGCTGCGCACCGGCGACAAAATGGGCCAGCGCGACATGATTGCACAGCTGGTGCGCATGCAATACAACCGCAATGATGTGGATTTTTCGCGCGGGGCGTTTCGGGTGCGCGGCGACACCATTGACATCTTTCCGGCCGAACACAGCGAGATGGCGATTCGGGTCGAGCTGTTTGACGACGAGATTGAGGGTCTGCAACTGTTTGACCCGCTCACCGGGCGCATCCGGCAAAAAATACCGCGTTTTACCGTTTACCCCAGCAGCCATTACGTGACGCCGCGCGAACAGGTGCTGTCTGCGGTGGAAGCCATCAAGACCGAATTGTCCGACCGCATCAAAGAGTTCGTGGGCCAGGGCAAGCTGGTGGAAGCCCAGCGCATCGAGCAGCGCACCCGGTTTGACCTGGAAATGCTCAGCGAAGTGGGTCACTGCAAGGGCATTGAAAACTACTCGCGGCACTTGGCTGGCTCGGCGCCTGGCGCGCCTCCGGCCACGCTGACCGACTATTTGCCCAAAGACGCGGTGATGTTTCTGGACGAATCCCACGTGCTGATTGGCCAGTTTGGCGGCATGTACAACGGCGACCGCTCGCGCAAAACCACGCTGGTCGACTACGGCTTTCGGCTGCCCAGCGCGCTGGACAACCGGCCACTCAAGTTTGAAGAATTCGAGACCAAGATGCGCCAGGCCGTGTTTGTGTCGGCCACGCCAGGCCAGTGGGAAAAGGACCATACCGGCCAAGTCGTCGAGCAACTGGTGCGCCCCACCGGCCTGGTCGACCCCGAAGTCGAGGTGCGCCCGGCCACGACACAGGTTGATGATGTGCTGCAAGAGATCCGGATTCGTGTGGAAAAACACGAGCGTGTGCTGATCACCACGCTGACCAAACGCATGGCAGAGCAACTCACCGACTATTTAAGTGACAACGGTGTCAAGGTGCGCTACCTGCACAGCGACATCGACACCGTGGAGCGGGTCGAGATTTTGCGTGACCTGCGCCTGGGGGCGTTTGACGTGCTGGTTGGCATTAACTTGTTGCGTGAAGGCCTGGACATTCCCGAGGTCTCGCTGGTGGCGATTCTGGATGCCGACAAGGAGGGCTTTTTGCGCTCCGAGCGCTCTTTGATTCAAACCATTGGCCGTGCCGCCCGCAATCTGGAGGGCCGGGCGATTTTGTATGCCGACAAGGTGACCGAGTCGATGCGAAAAGCCATCGGTGAAACCGAGCGCCGCCGCGTCAAACAGGTGGCGCACAACCTGGCGCATGGCATCACGCCGCGCAGCATCGTCAAGCAGGTCAAAGATTTGATCGACGGTGTGTACAGCGAGAAAGCCGGCAAAGAGGCCGAGAAGTTGGAGCGTGATGCCATGCAGCGCGCGCAAGTGGAAGACATGAGTGAGAAAGACATCTCGCGTGAAATCAAGCGCCTGGAAAAATTGATGATGGAGCATGCCCGCAATCTGGAGTTTGAAAAAGCCGCCCGAGTGCGTGACCAACTGGGCATTTTGAAGGAACAGGCCTTCGGCGCGGCGGGCAGTGACAACGTGGCGTCGCCTGCTGGCGAACAAATAACCTTAAAAAAATACTGATCAGTCTACATACCCGACTAAAACGCTCTGGTGCTGGATATACTTCAGACCGAACGCTGGTTTCAGCCCCTTCAGGCAAGCTTGTTAAGGGCTGCCAGACCGGTTGATTTCGCCAGCTGTCCAATGCGACAAGTTGTTTGTTTATTTGATAGGAGTTTGCCATGCGTCTTACTACCAAAGGCCGTTTTGCGGTCACCGCGATGATTGATCTGGGGTTGCGCCAATCGGCCGGTCCCGTCACGCTGGCGGCCATCAGCCAGCGTCAGCAAATTTCCCTGTCTTACCTGGAGCAGCTCTTTGGCAAGCTGCGCCGCAACGCGCTGGTGGAGTCCACCCGCGGCCCTGGCGGCGGCTACACCCTGGCGCGTGCGCCGGCAGACATCACTGTGGCAGAAATCATCACCTCAGTGGATGAGCCGATGGATGCGACCCAATGTGGCGGCAAAGAGAACTGCCTGGGTGAAGGTGCCCGCTGTATGACGCATGAGCTCTGGGCTTCACTGAACGTGAAAATGGTGGAGTTTCTGGACTCGGTCAGCCTGCAAAAGCTGGTGGACGACCAATTGGCCAAGGGTTTTCAGATGGAAGAAAAACCAACGCTCAAGCGCGCCATCTCCAGCATGCCGGTGATGAAGCCGATCCGTATCAATGCCCCCAACTCAGTGTTTGCATTGGGTGCCAGCTACGCCAAGATGTAAATCACACCTTCATTCGCAAAGAAAGTCATACATGGACAGCACGCCACATTTCCCTATTTACATGGACTACAGCGCCACCAACCCCTGCGACCAGCGGGTGGTGGATGCCATGATTCCCTGGCTCAGAAGCCACTTTGGCAACCCGGCGTCACGCAGCCATGCTTGGGGCTGGGAGGCCGAAGCCGCCGTCGAAAAAGCCCGCGAGCAAGTCGCCGAATTGATCGGTGCCGACCCGCGCGAAATCGTCTGGACATCGGGCGCCACCGAGTCCAACAACCTGGCGATCAAAGGCGCGGCTCATTTTTACCAGTCCAAAGGCAAACACCTCATCACGGTCAAGACCGAGCACAAAGCCGTGCTTGACACCTGCCGTGAGCTGGAGCGCCAGGGGTTTGAAGTAACTTACCTTGATGTGCAGGCGGACGGCTTGGTTGATCTGGATGCCTTCAAGGCTGCCATTCGCCCCGACACCATTTTGGCCAGCGTGATGTATGTCAACAACGAAATCGGCGTCATCCAGGACATTGCCGCCATTGGTGCCATCTGTCGCGAAAAGGGCGTGGTGTTCCATGTCGACGCGGCCCAGGCTACAGGCCGTGTGGATTTTGACATCAGCAAAATGCCGGTTGATTTGATGAGCCTGACGGCCCACAAAACTTACGGCCCCAAGGGTGTAGGCGCGCTGTTTGTGCGTCGCAAGCCCAGGATTCGACTGGAGGCGCAGATGCACGGCGGTGGCCACGAGCGCGGCATGCGGTCTGGCACCTTGCCCACGCACCAGATCGTCGGCATGGGCGAGGCCTACCGCATTGCCAAAGAAGAAATGGCCGACGAAGGGGTCAAGATTCAGGCGCTGCACGACCGCATGATTGCCGGCCTGCAAGGCATTGAGCAGGTGTTCATCAACGGCCACCTGACCCAGCGTGTGCCGCACAACCTGAACATGAGCTTCAACTATGTCGAAGGCGAATCCTTGATCATGGGCATCAAGGGTCTGGCGGTGAGCAGCGGGTCGGCCTGCACCTCGGCCAGTCTGGAGCCCAGCTACGTGCTGCGCGCCCTGGGCCGCAGTGACGAGTTGGCCCACAGCAGCTTGCGCATGACGATTGGCCGCTGGACCACTGAAGAAGAAATTGACTACGCAGTGGCCACCATCAAGGAAAACGTGGCGCGCCTGCGCGAACTTAGCCCGCTGTGGGACATGTACAAAGAAGGCATTGACATAAGCGCCATTCAATGGAGTGCTCATTGAACACCCCCATGCGGCTTACGCCGCTCCCCCTTGCAGGGGGCGACGCCAGTGGCCCTGCAAAGCCGGTTCCACGGCATCACTAGCAAAGGCAAGGCAACATTTTTTTGGCACAAGGAGAAATCAACATGGCATATTCTGAAAAAGTGGTAGACCACTACGAAAACCCCCGCAACGTGGGCTCGTTTGACAAAGGTGACGACTCGGTCGGCACTGGCATGGTGGGCGCACCGGCGTGCGGTGACGTGATGAAGCTGCAAATCAGGGTCAACCCCGAAACCGGCGTGATTGAAGACGCCCGTTTCAAAACCTACGGCTGCGGCTCGGCCATTGCATCGTCTTCGCTGGTCACTGAATGGGTCAAGGGCAAGACGCTGGACCAGGCGGCGGCATTAAAAAACAGCGAGATCGCTGAAGAACTCGCCCTGCCACCTGTCAAAATCCATTGCTCGATCCTGGCTGAAGATGCCATCAAGGCCGCAGTCAACGACTACCGCCAAAAA
>JBBQSS010000222.1:0-5077 GCA_038213665.1 Burkholderiales bacterium
GGAAGACTGGCGAAAGGCCAACGACGCGGTTGGCCAACTCAAACGAGGCCATGCAGACGTACTCAAATGGGAACAAGCCAATGTGCCGCCTCTGGCGATGCAAGACCCGCTCTCAGAGGGACTCAAGCTGTTGACGATCGAGGATGTCACGCGTCAGGCCTGGCGTAATCATCGCGATCTGGCGCGGCCGCTGGCGCGCCTCGGCACGGCCAATGTGGCGCTGGTCGCTGGAGGTCGCTGGACCGAAATTGACCCGGGCCTGCAGCGCAAGGTGGACGACATGGACGAGGTGTTGAGCGTGGCCGTACAAGCCAGAAAAGCCTGGTTGCAGGCGCTGGCTGCACGCCAGGCTTTGGCAGCGCACCAGGCCATTCTGGACGCGGCTGACGCAGCGAGCGAGCTGGGCCAACGCATGGTGACCGTGGGCAACTGGAGTCCGCTGCAACAAGCCCGCGTGCAACTGGTGCAGTCATCCGCCAAAATGAACCTGACGCGAGCGCAATACGCGGCGACCCAGACCCTGGCCCGTCTGGTAAAGACACTGGGGTTGACGGGCAAAGTTGCCAGCGTGGCGCTGCCTGAATCCCTGCCAGAGGTGCCCCCACAACTTGTGCCACTTGATGCATGGCAAAAAAAAGCGCTGGCGATACAGGCGCAACTGCCAGAGGCGGAACGCCTGCGCAACCACGCCAATATAGACATGGCGTTGGCGGCTTATCAGGCCAGCCACGCGCTGGCCAAAGGCAGCCGGGACGAGCTGCTCAAGACGCGCGAATTCATCGGCGAGGAAACGACTCTGCGCTACAACGGCATGTTGAGCAGCGTGTGGGATGTGCTGGATGAGGCACGCAACCAATCACAGGCAGCGATTGATGCCATCGGTGCTCAACGTGACTTCTGGATCGCCGAGACCGACTTGCAATGGGTGTTGCAAGGTGGCGAACCGGACAGTTTTGTATCTCTGAGCGGTGGCAGTGAAGCTGCCGCACCCGCTGCGCACTAACAGGAAGGCATGAACATGAATTTCAACGCACGTCGACAATTTTTTGCAGGGGCCGCCGCATCGGTGGCTGGCCTGGCCGTGGCGCGCTCTGCGCTGGCCGGCCTGCCCGAGCCGGTGATCCAGACCTCGGTGGCAACGGCACCGCCGCTGGTCCCGACCACAGGCAGACCCTATAACCCGGTGGTCACTCTCAACGGCTGGACCTTGCCCTGGCGCATGAACAACGGCGTCAAGGAATTCCACCTGGTGGCCGAACCGGTGGTGCGCGAGGTGTCCCCAGGATTCAAGGTCAATATGTGGGGCTACAACGGCCAAAGCCCCGGTCCCACCATCGAAGTGGTTGAAGGTGACCGCGTGCGCATTTTTGTCACCAACAAGTTGCCCGAGCACACCACCATCCACTGGCACGGCCAGCGCCTGCCCAACGGCATGGATGGTGTCGGCGGGCTCACGCAACGTGCCATTCCTGTGGGCAAGACCTTTGTCTACGAGTTCGAGGCGCGTCGCCCGGGCACCTTCATGTACCACCCCCACGCGGATGAGATGGTGCAAATGGCCATGGGCATGATGGGCATGTGGGTGACCCACCCCAAGGCCAAACACCCCCACATCAGCGATGTGGACCGGGATTTCTGCTTTTTGCTCAACGCGTTTGACGTGGAACCGGGCAGCAAAACACCCAAGATCAACACCATGACGGACTTCAACATCTGGTGCTGGAACAGCCGCGTTTTCCCGGCCATCGACACGCTGAATGTGCGGCTGAACGACCGCGTGCGCATCCGGGTCGGCAACCTCACCATGACCAACCATCCGATACACCTGCACGGCCACGAGTTTCTCGTGACCGGCACCGACGGTGGTCCGACCCCGCCCAGCACGCGCTGGTACGAAGTCACCACAGATGTGGCGGTGGGGCAGATGCGCCAGATTGAACTGGTTGCCGATGAAGAAGGCGACTGGGCCATGCACTGCCACAAGAGCCACCACACCATGAACGCCATGGGCCATGCTGTACCCACCATGATCGGCGTGGACCACCGCGGCTTGGTCGGCAAGATTCAAAAGGTTGCGCCCGACTACATGCTTATGGGCGAGCGCGGTATGGCCGACATGGGTGACATGCAGATGCCCATCCCCGACAACACAGCCCCCATGATGACTGGCACGGGTCAGTTTGGGCCGCTGGAAATGGGCGGCATGTTCACCGTGTTCAAGGTGCGCAAAGACCAGAAACCGGGGGACTACAACGACCCCGGACCCTACAAGTTCCCAGCCAACACTGTGGCTTATGAGTGGCGTGGCAACACGCCACAGACCGCTCGCCCAACCGGCAGCACCGAGGCGGCACCGGCCGCAGCAAGCGCCATCAAGCCCGGCAGCAAAGGCATGTCGGGCATGTCGCACTGACCATGCGCCGTCACTGCGAGCGAAGCGCGGCAGTCCATGAAGTTGGAATCCCTGGATTGCCGCGCTTCGCTCGCAATGACGATTTTCCTTCAGGCTAACTTTCATGGACTCCAACCACCCCCGGACATGAAAGTTATTTCACGTTAACCCAGTCCCATCAGCAAGCTCAACCTTCCCACACAAGGCAAACATGAAATTTTCAAAACTTCTCCTCTCGAAGTCTTCCGCACTGGTTTCCATCGCTTTGCTGGCGGCGTCTTCTGCGGCATCAGCCGCAGGCGCGCATGGTGGCGGGCATGGGGAATCGCCCATTGGCAAGCCCGGCATCGCCTCCAAGGTCAGTCGCACGATCCATGTGGAAATGGCCAGCGGCATGCGCTTCAAGCCCTCTGAAATTAAGGTGAGAAAGGGCGAGACGATCCGCTTCGTCCTGAAAAACACCGACAGCATCAAACATGAATTCAGCTTGGGAACACAACAGGAATTGCTGGAACACTATGAAGTCATGAAGAAGTTCCCCGACATGGAGCACGACGAGCCCAACAAGATCAGTCTGGTGCCGGGCAAGCAGGGAGAAGTGATCTGGCAATTTACAAAAACCACCGCTGTCGACTTCGCATGTTTGCACCCGGGTCACTTCGACGCCGGCATGAAGGGCCAGGTCATCGTAGCTGCCAAGTAGCTTTGGATCACTGCACATTCCGTGGCTATCACTTTTCTCAGGACATACATCATGAAACAAGCCAAACCCTTGCTGGCGGCAACAGCCATCGCCCTGTCGTCCCTGTTTTCAGGGGCAGTGCTCGCGCAAACGTCTTCAAATCAAGACGCCATGGAGATGTCTGCCAAGCCCAGCTTGACAGACGGCGAAGTTCGGAAAATTGACAAAGAAGCGGGCAAGCTCACCATCCGGCATGGCGAGATCAAACATCTGGAGATGCCGCCAATGACCATGGTGTTTGTGGCCAAAGACAAGTCCTTGCTCGACCATGTCAAGGCAGGCGACAAGGTTCGCTTCATAGTCGTTCACGAGAATGGCCAGATGATCGTCACAGACATACAGCCCATTAAGTGATCGCTCGCCGGTTTTGACATGCGCCCGCGCTGCTTGCGCTGGGCGCACCAGCATGCGTATCGTCAGCATCATCTCGCTGGGCTGCGGCGCTGTGCTGGACTGGGCGTAAGGGGCGTGCGAAGGAACGCACAGTGGCGAGACCTCCTTGTGGTTCGTCTCAACTCATAGCGCACGACTCGGCAGTTACAAAGTGCTCCATATTCAATAGCTGCTCACGCTTGTTTTGCAAAGGCTAGAGGCCAATTTGACTGATAAAAAAGCCGCAAGTCAGCCACGCCCGGCGCAGCCTCGATAATTGCGGCCCAATGTCTGAACCTCTGAAAATCGAATTCCCCGAATCCCTGCCGGTCTCTGCCAAGCGTGAAGAGATCATGGCGGCGCTGGAGCAGCACCAGGTCATCATCGTCTGCGGTGAAACCGGCTCTGGCAAAACCACGCAACTTCCAAAAATTGCCCTGGCCATGGGCCGTGGCAAGCTCAATTACCCGCTGGCAAACCCGGATGGCTCGCGCGCGCCGCCGGGCAAACTTATTGGCCACACCCAGCCGCGGCGCATTGCTGCCAGTTCCGTGGCAAAGCGCATTGCCGAAGAGCTCCACACCACGCTGGGCGATGTGGTCGGCTTCAAGGTGCGGTTTCAGGACCGCCTGAGTCGGGACAGTTCGGTCAAGCTGATGACCGACGGCATTTTGTTGGCCGAGACCCAAACCGACCCGCTGCTCAAAGCCTACGACACCATCATCATTGACGAGGCGCATGAGCGCAGCCTGAACATCGATTTCCTGCTAGGTTACCTGCGCCAGATACTCCCGCGTCGGCCCGACCTGAAGGTGGTGGTGACCTCGGCCACAATTGACGCAGATCGTTTTGCAGCGCACTTTGCGTCCAGAAAGCGACTGGTGCCAGGCCGCCCCGAGGCTGGCGACGTTCCCGCAGAGGACCGCACTGAGGCGCAGCGCGGCGCATGGGGGCCGTTGATCCCGGCACCCATCATCATGGTCTCGGGGCGCATGTTTCCGGTGGAGCAGCGTTACCGCCCCTTTGAAGAATCGCGCGACTATGACCTGAATTCGGCGATCGCTGACGCGGTGGACGAACTCTGGCGTGACGCGCACAACAGCGGCGATATTTTGGTGTTTTTGCCGGGTGAGCGCGAAATCCGCGAGGCCGCTGACCACCTGCGTGGCCACCTGAGCCACCAGCCGGTGTTCAGAGGCACCGAAGTGCTGCCGCTGTTTGCGCGCCTGAGCCAGGCTGAGCAAGACCGCATTTTTGACGGCCACAACGGGCGGCGCATTGTGCTGGCCACCAACGTGGCTGAAACCTCGCTCACTGTGCCGGGCATCCGATACGTCATAGACGCAGGCACGGCGCGCATGAAGCGCTATAGTTTTAGAAGCAAAGTAGAGCAGCTGCTGGTGGAGCCCATCAGCCAAAGCTCGGCCAATCAGCGCGCCGGGCGCTGTGGTCGTGTCGCCAACGGCATCTGCATTCGCTTGTATGACGAGAAAGATTTCAACGCCAGACCGCGTTTTACCGACCCCGAAATTCTGCGCAGCTCGCTGGCCGGCGTGATTCTGCGCATGAAG
>JBBQSS010000223.1:0-5064 GCA_038213665.1 Burkholderiales bacterium
ATGCTGCTGGCATGGATCGACAGCTCGCCGGTTTTGGTCTTGAACACCAGTCCCTCGGCCGCCACGATGTCGCCCAGGTCCCAGTGTTTGAAGCCGGCGTACACGTCAGCGCCTACGTCTTCGCCCTTGATGTAGATCTGGATGCGCCCGGTGCTGTCTTGCAGCGTGGCAAAACTGGCCTTGCCCATGACACGTTTGAGCATCATGCGCCCGGCCACTTTGGCTTTTGAGCCTTGCTCAAGCAGACCCTCAGGGGTTTGCCCGGCATGCGCGGCAAACAGCTCGGCGGCGTGATCGCTGGGTTTGAAGTCGTTCGGGAAGGCCACGCCTTTGCCTTCGGCTTGCGCCTGGCGCATGGCTTTCAATTTTTCGCGGCGCTCCAGCATCAGCTGGTTTTCATCTTGGGCGGTGGGGGCGGGCGCAGGCGCAGGCGTTGTGGTGTGGTCAGACATGTGGAGCAATCAATGGGCTACTGAAAAGAACGGCGTCGCCGCGCACGCATGTGCGGCCAGGCGAAACCCGCTATTTTAGTTGGCCGGGGTGTCGCTATGATCCGTAGACAAGCTCCGCACCACCTTTCAACCGCAGCACCACACGCTGTTTTTATCCCTTTGCCGCCTTAAACCACCATGCTGTACCAAATTGTTTCCCTGTTGCTTGAAGTCGTGTTTGGCATTTTGAGCGGTGTCTGCCTGTTGCGCCTGTACATGCAGTACCAGCGCATTCCCATGTCGGCGCGCTCGGGCAACCCGCTGGGGCGCTTTGTGTTTGCCTTGACCGACTGGATTGTGTTGCCGCTGCGGCGCGTGTTGCCGTCGATGGGCGCCTTGGATACAGCCAGTCTGGTGGCCGCGTTTTTGCTGCAACTGGCACAGTTTGGTCTGTTGTGGCTGCTGGCCGGTGCCACGGGTGGCTTTTTTGCGGTCCCCATTTTGGCGGCGTTTGGCCTGATGCGCATGGCTATTTCGGGCATGACCGGCGCGATCATCGTTTACGCGGTGTTGTCCTGGGTGTCGAGCCAGTCCGTCATGGCCGATATTCTTGAGCGGCTGGTGGCGCCGCTGCTGATGCCGATTCGCCGCTTTCTGCCGCTGGTGGGCGGCATTGATTTGTCACCGCTGGTGCTGCTGGTGATTTTGCAAATTGCCGCGATTGTGCTGGGCAACCTGCAGGCAGCGGTCTTGATGGCGTTTTGAAATTTTGTGCGGCTTGCGTCCGACGCTTGACGCTTGGTCCCGCAGATGGCTCAACTCGTATATGCCCCCTTAATAGATGAGTTTGTAATAAGGAACCAATAATTCAGTAGTTCCAGTTCTGTCATCTGACCCTCAGAATTCGCTCCATTGCACTTTGGCAATCAATTTTGAGGACTTTCATATGACATCAACCGCCGCTGCATGTGGAGATTTTGTACAACGAATACCAGTCGGTGGCCGCTTTTGCCGTGGCCTCCCTGCTGGCACTGCTGGCCCTGCTCACTTTGCTGATCAAGTCGGCGGTGGGGTGGCGGTTTGAGCGGGATCAGAAGGCTGCTGCTGAGTTGCCACCTGAGCGGCCGACAGTTTGGACAGCCGAATTTGGCAGCGTCTATAAACCGAAGTCTTACCCGCCGTTGGGTCGTGAGTGAAATTCAACAAGAGATGGGTTGAGAAAAAATGAGCATAGAAATCCGCAGACCAAGGGAACATCCTGTTCAACGGGACGGACACCACCGACAAACACGTGCGTGAGCGCAACGTGGGTTTTGTGTTTCAGCACTACGCGCTGTTTCGCCACATGAGTGTGTTTGACAACGTGGCGTTTGGCCTGCGCATGAAGCCCAGGGCAACGCGCCCGACAGAAGCTGTGATCAGGCAAAAAGTGCATGACCTGCTGGGCCTGGTGCAGCGATTGGCATGCAGACCGTTACCCGTCGCAACTCTCGGGCGGACAGCGCCAGCGCATTGCCTTGGCCCGCGCCTTGGCGGTGGAGTCGCAAGTGCTGTTGCTGGACGAACCTTTTAGCGCACTGGATGGCAAGGTGCGCAAGGAACTGCGCCGCTGGCTGCGCCGCCTGCATGACGATTTGCATGTGACCAGCATTTTTGTCACCCACGACCAGGAAGAGGCGCTGGAGGTGTCTGACCGCGTGGTGCTGATGAACACGGGCAAGGTCGAGCAAATCGGCTCGCCGCAAGCGGTCTGGGACCACCCCGCCAGCCCCTTTGTGTATGGTTTTCTGGGTGACGTGAACCTGTTCCATGGCCGCGCGCATGAGGGCGAAATGCTCATCGGCAAAGACCAGCAAGGCCTGCGCCTGCTCATACCTGAACACAGCGAGGTGCAGGACAGCAAGGCGTTTGCCTACGTGCGCCCGCACGACCTGGATGTGCAACGGTATGTGACTGGTGCCAGTGCTGACGAGCAGCCGCGCGGCATTGTGGCCAAGCTCACCCGCGCCATGGTGATCGGGCCGATTGCCCGGCTGGAGTTGTTGCCATCAGACAGCTCGGCAAGCGGCAGCGGCGACATCATCGAGGCGCAAATTCCGGCTCAGAACTTTCGGGAACAAGCCTTCAAGGAGGGTGAAACACTGGTACTCACGCCCCGGCGGGCGCGGGTGTTTGTGGCCTGATGGGTGACAAAAAGTGCCTCAGTGGAGGCACTTTCTGGCGCGTGCCCTATTCAGTGTCGGCAGACACCACACCACTCTTTCGGTTGTATTTGAGCGTAATTTTGTTGATTTCGCACAGGTCAAAGTCTTCCCAGATCACCTCTGATTCGTCATCATCAAAAACCACTTTCAGGTCCTGCATGCAGGAGCTTTTGTCAGAAAACCGAAACAACCGGGACTTTCCGTTGTCGAGGTATTTGTCGCCCATGCGGTCATTGCCCCAGGAATCTTTGTTGGAGGCTGACAGGTATACCTCCCGCAGGCTGTAGCCTGTCCGATTGAGCAGGGTGAAATCTGCGTCACCAGCAAATGCTGAGCCAGAAGCGAGCACGGAAGCGATGGCAGACAAAAACAGCGTGGTTTTGATAAGTTTCATGGTTTCAATTTCGGCAGTGGTTTGGAAAGTGGGTAATAAAAACCCATCAGATTAAAGCAGAGCAAATGCCCCAATCAGAATATTGTTCACGAATTTTGTCTTGAGTTTTGTGATGTGGCAACCAGCGTGGCGTCCGATCAGGCGCATGAATGGATCACCCCAAATGGGCGCGCTGTGGTGGTTGCTGAACAGAGATCAGCTGACGGCGTCTGCGCTCTGGCGCGTCAGCATGGCCAGCGTGTTGGCAATGGTGCTGCGCAACTCGCGGCGGTCACAAATCAAATCCACAGCCCCTTTGGTCTGCAAGAACTCGGCGCGTTGAAAGCCTTCGGGCAGCTTGACGCGCACGGTGGATTCAATCACCCGTGGGCCGGCGAAGCCAATCAAGGCCTTGGGCTCGGCAATCACCACATCACCCAGGAATGCAAAACCGGCGCTGACACCGCCCATGGTCGGGTCGGTCAGCACACTGATAAAAGGCAGGCCTTTTTTGGCCAGATGCGTCAGTGATGCGTTGGTTTTGGCCATTTGCATCAGGCTCAGCAAGCCCTCCTGCATGCGCGCGCCGCCGGTGGCGGTGAAGCAGACAAACGGCACTTTTTGCTCAATGGCAGTGTGTACGCCGCGCACAAAACGCTCACCCACCACGCTGCCCATGCTGCCGCCCATGAACTCAAATTCAAAACAGGCCGCCACCAGGCCAATGCCCATCACCGTGCCGCCAATGACTACCAGCGCATCGGTTTCGCCAGTGTTTTCCATCGCCTCTTTCAGGCGCTCGGGGTATTTGCGGCTGTCCTTGAACTTGAGGGCGTCCACGGGCAACACTTCTTGACCGATTTCGTAACGGCCTTCGTTGTCCAGAAAGACATTCAGACGCGCCCGCGCACCAATGCGGTGGTGGTGGCTGCAGGTTGGGCAGACATTCTGGTTGTGTTCCAGGTCGGTCTTGTACAGCACCGAGTCGCAGGCCGGGCATTTGATCCACA
Source organism: Burkholderiales bacterium (assembly GCA_038213665.1). Lineage (GTDB taxonomy): Bacteria > Pseudomonadota > Gammaproteobacteria > Burkholderiales > Burkholderiaceae_C > Rhodoferax. The sequence continues at coordinate 4,019 of JBBQSS010000223.1, forward strand.
GGCCGCCAGGGATGCTGCGTCGGTCAGCTGGGTTGGTGTGCTGGATTTTTGGGGGTAGCAGTTTTTCGAGCCAACTCATGGCAATTCTCCAGAAACATTCGTGTGTCGGTAGGGGGTGTCAGCACCGGCGGTCACTGTGGCACCGAGTCGAGTCCTTGGCAGGCCTCTTCAAGTCCGGCATGAAAAAGAAACCGGATTATGAATCCAGCGCAGCGCGGATGTCGCGCAGGAAGGTTTGCGCAGTGGCGGCCACCTGGTCGCGGGGCTGGTCGTCAATCAATTGGATCAGGCGGCTGCCAATGACCACTGCGTCGGCCACCCGGCTGATGGCTTTGGCCGTGGCGGCATCACGTATGCCAAAACCCACACCCACCGGCACGTGAACGTGTGCACGAATGCGCGGCAGCATGGCTTCCACCGCAGCGGTGTCGAGCGTGCCGGAGCCGGTGACGCCTTTGAGCGACACGTAATACACATAGCCGCTGGCAATCTTCGCCACTTGCTGCATGCGCTCATCGGTGGAAGTGGGCGCCAACAAGAAGATCAGGTCCAGGCCGTGGCTTTTCAGCTCGGCGGCGAACTCTTCACATTCTTCCGGCGGGTAGTCGACGATCAGAACGCCGTCCACCCCTGCAGCCGCAGCATTTATAACAAATGGGCTTGTAGCGCTTGATGTAGTTGCGTGGGTAGCTATTATTTCAGTAGCTTTGTGAACTTGGTTGTAGCGCTCTACCGGGTTGGCGTAGCCCATCAGCACCACCGGCGTGGTCTGATTTTGGGTGCGAAACACGCGCACCATATCCAGCACCTGGGTTAATCCAATGCCAAAAAACAAGGCTTTGTCACCGGCTTTTTGAATCACCGGGCCGTCGGCGCTGGGGTCGGAAAACGGCACACCCAGCTCGATCACGTCGGCCCCGCCTTTGACCATGGCGTGCATGAGCTCGGGCGTGATGTCGGCAAACGGGAAACCGGCCGTGACAAATGGAATCAGGGCCTTGCGCCCCTGGGCTTGCAATTGGGCAAAAGTCGCGGCGATGCGGCTC
>JBBQSS010000224.1:0-5039 GCA_038213665.1 Burkholderiales bacterium
TTTTACCTGGATTGGTGGCGGGTGGCGCAAGAAGAAGCCCTGCACTTTGAGTTGCTGCAGGCACACCTCAAGCACCTGGGTTTTGCCTATGGTGATTTCCCGGCACACGACGGCTTGTGGGACATGGCCGAGCGCACCAAGGGCGACGTACTGGCGCGCTTGGCGCTGGTGCCACGCACTTTGGAAGCGCGCGGCCTGGACGCCACGCCAGCGGTGCGCAATCGGCTGATCTCAGTAGGCGATGGGGCTGCTGCCAAAATTCTTGACATCATCCTGCGAGACGAAATTGGCCATGTCGCCATTGGCAACCACTGGTACAACTACCTTTGTGAATTGCATCAGCTTGACCCACTGGCGACATATGCCGAGTTGGCAACACGTTTTCGGGCGCCGACACTCAAGGGCCCGTTTAACATGGAGGCCCGCCGCGCTGCTGGATTTACTGCAGCCGAACTGGCTGCATTGAGCCAAGCCCAGACCCGCAACGCGTCATTCACCCCTGAAAGTCCATGACTACATCGCCTGCTACACCGGCTGCACCTGACCCCCAAGCAGCGCCACACACCCCTGGTGTCATGGCGATTGCGCGCCAGCCTATCCTGAATGCCAAGCACGCCGTTTTTGGCTATGAATTGTTTGACCGCTCACAAACTAACCTGCCCTTCAGTGCGGCCAGCGATGCCGCCTTGCTGTTTAACCTGCTGTCCAATGCCGACAGCGAGGTGATCAACCGGCGCAATGTGATTTTTATCAATTGCACACTGCAAACGCTGGCGGGCGGGCACCTGACCCTGATTGAGCCAGAGCATGTGGTCCTGGAAGTGCCGAGCCTGCAGGATGATCAGGCCAGCGCGGAAGACATTGATACTTACCACCAGACGCTGACGGCGGTGCACAAACGCGGCTTCAGGTTGTCCTTCAACTCGCCCGTGCTGGCGCCGGCCTACGCCGCTTGGCTGTCTTTGGCGGCCTTCATCAAATTTGACATGACCCAGCTTGATCCACAGCAGCTGGCCTCGGGCGTCAAACAAGCCAAACTGCTCACCACGGCACAACTGATCGCTGAAAAAGTTGAAACCGCCGAGCAGTTTGAACTGGCAAAGGGCCTGGGCTGCAGCCTGTTTCAGGGCTACTGGTTTGCCAAACCGGTGCTGGTTCACGGTCAGGCTATTCGTCCGTCACAGGCGGTCATCATTCAACTGATCAATTTGGTGCGCCAACAAGCCAGCACCAAGGACCTGGAAGAAGTTTTCAAACGCGACCCCACGCTGTCTTACAACCTGCTGCGCTTCATCAATTCGGCCGGTTTTGGCATGAGCTGTGAAGTCACCTCGTTCAGCCACGCGGTGATGCTGCTGGGCCTGAAAAAATTGTTCCGCTGGGCCGCGCTGCTGATGACCACGTCGCAGGTGTCAGGTGGCTCACCGGCGGTCGGGCACGCGGCCATCCTGCGCGGACGCCTGATGGAGTTGCTGGCCACGGAGATGCTGCCGCAGGACGAATGTGACAACGCCTTTGTGGTGGGTATTTTTTCACTGCTCGACACCATGACCGGGCTGCCATTGGCTCAAGCCCTGGCCCCGATCTCACTGCCGCAAACCGTCACCGATGCGCTGCTGCACGGCACCGGCCTGCTGGCCCCCTTCCTGGCCTTGACGCTGGCCTGCGAGAGCGCCGACGATGCGGCGTTTGCTGAAATGACGAATGAATTGCAGCTGACCGGCCATCAGGTCAACCTGGCACATCTGCAGGCGCTGGACTGGGCTGAAAGCATGACCGTTTAGCCGCGTGGATGGTGCTGTGCGTGCAGTGTTTTGAGACGCTCACGCGCCACATGGGTGTAGATGGTGGTGGTGGAAATGTCCACATGCCCCAGCAGCAGCTGCACCGTGCGCAAGTCAGCACCGTGGTTGAGCAAATGGGTGGCGAAGGCATGGCGCAGGGTGTGCGGTGACAACGGCGCGGTGATGCCCGCCAACAGCGCATATTTCTTCACCAACATCCAGAACATCACCCTGCTCATGGCGGTGCCCGGCGTGCTGCCACGGTAGGTGACAAACAGCGCCTCACTCTGATGCCCCGCCAGCAACTCAGCCCTAGGCTGCGCCAGGTAGCGCTTGAGCCACAAGCTGGCGACCTCGCCAAACGGCACCAGACGCTCTTTGTTGCCCTTGCCAAAGACCCGCAACACGTTGTCAGACAAGCTGACGTTGAGCACTTTCAAGTCCACCAGCTCACTCACCCGCAAGCCGCTGGCGTACATCAGCTCCAGCATGGTGCGGTCGCGCACCCCCAGCGCTTCGCCAGTGTCAGGCGCATTCAGCAAGGCTTCCACCTGCGGCTCGGTCAGCGTTTTTGGCATGCGCAATGGCTGCTTGGCGGCTTGCAATTTCAAAGTCGGGTCAGCCGCAATCTGCCGCTCGCGCAAGCCCCAGCGAAAAAATCGTTTGAACACGGTCAGGCGACGGTTGGCGGTGGTGGCTTTAGTGGCGGCGTGCTGGTCGGCAAAGTAGCTGTTGAGATCAAACTCGGTGACGTCGGGCAGGCTGCCACCCTGTGCTGCCAACCAGGCGCCAAACATGGCCAGATCGCGCCGATAGGCCAACAGCGTGTTTTTGGACAAGCCCTCCTCCAGCCACAAGGCGTCAATGAACGTGTCGATCAGCGGGTCTGGCGCGGTCTTGGGTGCGGATTCTGTCGGCTGGGTTGCAAAAGGGGTCTTGGTCATGGCAATAGGCGTGTGGAGAGGTTCGGCAATGTTGGGGCAGGATAGGGGCAGCAGACACCAGCACACCATTTTTTGGCAAATCTGGCCTGCTATTCTCACCGGGTGAACTTCGCCCAACTGCTCTTTCCCGATTTCTCGCTGATTTTGATCGGCTACCTGATCTGCCGCTTCACCCCGCTGAACCGCCCGGTGTGGGCGCAGGTGGAGCAATTGGTGTACTTTTTGCTCTTTCCGGTGCTGTTGTTTCACGCCATTGTGAAAAGCCCGCTCGACATCAGTGCAGCAGGCAATGTTGCAGGCGCCGGCTGGGCGCTTGGGCTGGGCGGCATTGCCATGGCTTATTCAGTGCCGTACTGGCCGGGCTTCAAAGGCCATGTGGCGCTGCGGCAGCACGCCGCCAGCGCGCAAATTGCGTTCCGCTTCAATTCTTTCATTGGCCTGGCGCTGGCCGAACGGCTGGCCGGGCCAGAAGGCCTGCTAGTGATTGCGCTGCTGATTGGCGTGAGCGTGCCACTGATGAACATGGGCGCGGTGTGGCCGATGGCGCGCCACGGCGAGCGGGGGTTTCTGGGTGAGCTGGTGCGCAACCCGCTGGTCATTGGCACCGCCGGCGGGCTGTTGGCCAACCTGCTGGGTTTTTCCATGCCAGACTGGCTGGAGCCCACGGTGTCGCGCATTGGCGACGCGGCGCTGCCGCTGGGGCTGATGGCTGCGGGTGCGGGCATGCAGATCGGTGCCCTCAAGTGCGCCAAGCTGCTGGGTCTGGCCGTTTTATCCATTCGCCACCTGCTGATGCCACTGTTGGCCTTGGCCCTGTGCCACCTGTTTGGCTTGAGCCGCGTGCAGTCCACCATGTTGCTGATGTTTGCTGCACTGCCCACCGCATCAAGCTGCTATGTGCTGGCGGCGCGCATGGGGTTTGACGGGGCCTATGTGGCGGCGCTGATCACGCTGTCGACCGTGCTGGGCATGCTGAGTTTGCCGCTGGCGCTGGGGGTTTTGCGCTTGTACGTGTAACGATCCAAGCGCGCGTTGCGCGCCCCGTCACACGCTGCGGTTTCTTGCCAGCGGTGGGTTTTTGGAGAAGTAGCGCTCAATACCGCGCATCAGGGCGTCCGCCAGTTGATCTTGATAAACATCGCTGTTGAGCTTGGCTTCCTCAATCGGGTTGCTGATGAAGGCGGCTTCTACCAGCACGCTGGGAATGTCGGGCGCTTTCAGCACCGCAAACCCGGCCTGTTCCACGCGCGGTTTGTGCAGCTTGCCAACCCGGCCAATTTCGCCCAGCATGTCACCACCCAATTGCAGGCTGTCCTTGATTTGCGCGGTGGTGCTCATGTCGAACAGGGCGCGTTTGACTTGGGCATCTTTGGCCTTGACGTTTAGCCCACCGACCTGATCGGCATTGTTTTCCTTGTCGGCCATCCAGCGCGCTGCGGTGCTGGAGGCGCCTCCCTGGCTCAACACAAACACGCTGGCACCTTGCGGGTGGGGGGTAAAAAAAGCGTCCGCATGCAGGCTGATAAACAAGTCGGCCTGGACCCTGCGGGCTTTGTCCACCCGGATGTGCAAGGGCACAAAGAAGTCGGCATCACGCGTCAAAAAAGCCCGCATGGCGTTGCCGTTGACCGATGCCCCGTTGATGCGCTCACGCATGCGGTGCGCCAGCCGCAGCACCACGTCTTTTTCACGCGTGCCGCCAGGGCCAATGGCGCCCGGGTCTTCGCCGCCGTGACCGGGATCCACGGCAACGATGATCAGCCGGTCGGTTGCAGCAGGAGTTGGCGCACGCATGCTTTGCGGCGCCAGTTTTTTTAAGGTTTTTTGGCCTGTAGCCCCCGTTATTGTTGCGGAAGAAGCTATTGAAGTAGTAGCGTTTGGCGACGCTGTGCCAACGCTGCCTGTGTGGGTTGCGGGGGTGATTGACGGCAAGGGCAGTGTCTTTTGAGCCATCAACTCGCCCAAGGGATCGCCCGCCAGTGAGCGCGCCACAGGGGCAGCTGGAAGCTCTTGGAGCCGTTCGGCAATCAGCGTTTCCAGCGGGTCTGCCACTTGGGTCGGGTACAAATCAAACACCAGCCGGTGCCGGTAGGCCGCCACGGGTGGCAGGGTGAACACCTGTGGCGCCACCATTTGCTTCAGGTCAACCACCAAGCGCACCACACCGGCGCCAAACTGCCCGACGCGGATGCCACGGATGGTGGGGTCATTGGCCCCCACCTTGGCCACCAGCTCTTTGAGCGCCGGGTTCAGGTCAATGCCGCGCACGTCTACCGCCAGGCGGGGCGGATTCGGCACAAAGGTCTGGCTG
>JBBQSS010000225.1:0-4964 GCA_038213665.1 Burkholderiales bacterium
GCCACGCTTGAGCAAGCCCAGCAGCAGCCACAGCGCATTCACCATGGCGCCGATGCCAATCGACAGCGTGAGGGCGGCGTGGGCAAAAAACGGCACCAGAAAATAATTCAATATCTGGGTGATGACCAGCACCGCCACGGCCACCTTGACCGGGGTTTTGGTGTCCTGGTTGGCGTAGTAACCAGGCGCCAGCACTTTCAGGGCCACCAGCCCAACCAAACCCACGCCCCAGCCCATCAGTGCCAGCGTCACCTGGCGCACGTCAAAGTCGGTCATGGCACCGTAGTGGTAAAGCACCGCCACCAGCGGGGTCGGAAACACCAGCAAGGCCACGGCGCACGGCACCGACAGCACCACCACCAGGCGCAGCCCCCAATCGAGCATGGCTGAGTACTTGGCGGCGTCGTTGCTGGCACGCGCACCAGCCAATTGCGGCATCAGCACCACGCCCAGGGCCACACCCAGCATGGCGGTGGGGAACTCCATCAGGCGGTCGGCATAGGTGATCCAGCTCACACTGCCGGGCGCCAGGTGCGAGGCAATCTGGGTGTTGATCAACATCGAAATATGCGCCACGCTGACCCCCAGCAAAGCTGGCCCCATCAGGCGCAGGATGTTTTTTGTGCCCGGGTCACCCCAAGCCAGACGCAGGGCCGACCAACGCCAACTCATTCTGGGGTGCAGATTGAGTTTTCTCAAGCCCAGCCATTGCGCCGCCAGTTGCAGCACGCCACCCAGCAACACGCCACCGGCCAGCGCGTAAATCGGCTCCAGACCCAGTGTTTTGAACCAGGGCGCACCGAGCCAGGCGGCGCCAATCATGCAGATGTTGAGCAGCACTGGCGTGGCCGCAGGCACGGCAAAACGCTTCCAGGTATTGAGCACGCCTGCGCCCAACGCCACCAGCGACATGAAGGCAATGTAGGGAAACATCCAGCGTGTCATGACCACCGCCACCTGGTAGCCGCGTGGGTCTTGCTGCAAGCCGCTGGCCATGGCCCACACCAGGCCGCCTGCGCCCAGCACGCCCAAGATGCTCAAGACCAACAGCGCCCAGGCCAGCACCGTGGCCACCCGGTCAATCAGCAGCCGGGTGGCGTCCTCGCCATCGCGGGCCTTGGTGGCGGCCAGCACAGGAATGAAGGCCTGGCTGAAGGCACCTTCACCAAACAGCCGCCGAAACAAGTTGGGGATACGAAACGCCACATTGAACGCATCGGTCATGGCGGACGCGCCAAAGGTCGACGCAATCAGCAACTCACGCACCAACCCGGTGATGCGTGACAGCAGCGTAAATAAGGAAACGACAGAGGCGGATTTGAAAAGGCTCACGTTTTGAGTGTAGCCGCGCCAATCGCCACGACGGTCAGTGCAGCGTTTGACTGCTAGAATCGCAGGCTTTGCTGACAACATCCACAGACTCAAGGAACATTTATTATGGCATCTGGAAAACCCAAGAAAAAGAACCCCCGCCTGGCATCAGGTCGTAAACGCGTCCGCCAGGACATCAAAATCAATGCAGCCAACACCTCGCTGCGTTCCAAATACCGCACTGCGGTGAAAAACGTGGAAAAAGCAGTTCTGAGCGGCGACAAAGTCAAAGCCACAGAGTTGTTTGCCAAGATGCAAGCCGTGGTTGACACCGTGGCTGACAAGGGCATCTTCCACAAAAACAAGGCCGCTCGTGACAAGAGCCGCCTGTCGACCAAGGTGAAAGCCTTGACCCTGGCTGCGGTTGCAGCCGCCTAATTTTTAGGCAATTCGCACGAAGCTGTTTTTGAAACTTTGCGGGACAGACCGCCGTCGCCTAGCGACAAACTCTGTCCTCAACCAATCAAAGCAGGTTCGCTGTTTGTAACGGGTGCGCTGTCAGCAAAAGCAAAAAAGCCGTCTTCAGGACGGCTTTTTTGCGTCTGGCCGATGTGGCGCAAACTGGCACAAGTGCGCCGCGCCCAATGCCGGACTCAGATCAGATCAGATCAGATTCTATTTTTTGTGGTGATGGCCGTGGTGCCCATGTGCATCTGCATGAGGCGGCTCGCCGTGATGCACCTGCAACTCATTGTCTTTGGCAAAACCCATCACAAAGTCCCAGGCCATCACGTTGTGGGCCCGCAAATCTTCGTGCACGATGACACAGCGCACGTGGTTCACGCTGTTGGGCACGCACCAAGGCGAGTACGTCAGGTGCCTGCCGGGCAGGGAGCCACCGGGGCGAAATTGACTCATCACACCCGCCAGGCGCTCGGCCCAGTCGCTTGGGCGAAACGCGCGGCCTGCGTGGGTGATCCCCAGGATGTAAACTTTTTTTGAAGTGTGTGTAACCATCGGGTAGAGGTTGTTTTGGGGCTGCTGACGGGTTGTGGCAGCGCCCTCTTATTCTAACTTATCTTATGTCTTATACAAGACTTGACTCCTGCCGATAGATTGATTCAACGCAAGGCAGGTACAGATTCCCGGAGGTGTTTTTGCCGGTTAATTGATCGGTCTAAAATCACTTTTCAACGGCCCAACCTGCGTTGGGCCGCTTTGGTTTTTGCCCCTGCCGAAAAAACTCTTGAGAGACGAACCCATGACCGCTACCAGCCCGAAGATCGAAGCCAGCTCCCCCCACGTGATGAACACCTACGGGCGACTGCCCATGGCACTCAGCCACGGTGAGGGTTGCCGCGTGTGGGACATCAATGGCAAGCAATATCTGGACGCGCTCGGCGGCATTGCCGTCAACACCCTGGGCCACAACCACCCGCAACTGGTGCCCGCGCTGCAAGACCAGGTCGGCAAGATCATTCACAGCTGCAACTACTACCATATCCCTTTGCAAGAGGCGCTGGCGAAAAAGCTGGTGGAACTCTCGGGCATGACGAATGTGTTTTTCTGCTCCACCGGGCTCGAGGCCAACGAGGCCGCCCTGAAGCTGGCGCGCAAGTTTGGCCACGACAAAGGCATTGAGCGCCCGGAAATTGTGGTTTATGAGAAAGCCTTTCACGGCCGCAGCATTGCCACCCTGAGCGCCACCGGCAACCCAAAAATCCAGGCCGGTTTTGGTCCACTGGTAGAGGGCTTCATTCGCGTGCCGATCAACAACATCAAGGCGCTCAAGGCCGCCACCGCCAACAATCCCAATGTGGTGGCGGTGTTTTTTGAAACCATTCAGGGTGAAGGCGGCGTCAACCCGATGCATCTGGATTACCTGCGCGAGCTGCGTGCCCTGTGTGATGAGCGCGACTGGCTGATGATGATTGACGAAGTGCAATGCGGCATGGGTCGCACCGGCAAATGGTTTGCCCACCAGTGGGCGGGCATCGTGCCGGACGTGATGCCGCTGGCCAAGGGCCTGGGCTCAGGCGTGCCGGTGGGCGCGGTGGTGGCAGGCCCCAAGGCCGCCCACATCTTCCAGCCCGGCAACCACGGCACCACCTTTGGCGGCAACCCGCTGGCCATGCGCGCCGGCGTGGAAACCATCCGCATCATGGAGCAAGACGGCTTGCTGGCCAACGCCGCTGCGGTAGGCGCGCATCTGAAAGCGGGTTTGGAAGCTGCTTTGTCAGCCGAACTAGCCGCCGGCACTGTCAAGGAGATTCGCGGCCAGGGCCTGATGCTGGGCATTGACCTGGCAAAACCGTGCGCTGCGTTGACACAACAGGCGGCGGACGCGGGCTTGCTGATCAGTGTGACGGCAGACACCGTGGTGCGCCTGGTGCCGCCGCTGATTTTGAGCCTGACCGAGGCCGACGAGATCGTCGCCATGTTGTGCCCCCTGATTTCTGCCCTGTTGAAGGACACCCCATGAAACCCATCAGCCAAGGCATTCCCAGCACCCTCCCCCAAGGCGCCCCTCCAGTGCGGCACTATTTGCAGTTTTCTGACTTGACGGCTGATGAGTACGCCTATGTGCTGGCGCGCGCGGCCTTCATCAAAGCCAAGTTCAAGACCTTCACCCGCCACCAGACGCTGGCGGACCGCACGCTGGCGATGATTTTCGAGAAAGCCTCCACCCGCACCCGCGTGAGTTTTGAGGCGGGCATGTACCAATTGGGTGGCAGCGTGGTGCACCTGACCACCGGCGACAGCCAGTTGGGGCGGGCTGAGCCGATTGAAGACAGCGCCCGCGTCATCAGCCGCATGTCGGACCTGGTGATGATCCGCACCTACGAGCAAACCAAGATCGAGCGCTTTGCCGAATATTCACGCGTGCCCGTCATCAACGGCCTGACGAACGAATTCCACCCGTGCCAGATCCTGGCCGACATCTTCACCTACATCGAGCACCGTGGCCCCATCCAGGGCAAGACGGTGGCCTGGGTGGGTGATGGCAACAACATGGCCAACACCTGGCTGCAGGCCGCCACGCTGCTGGGTTTCAAGGTGAATGTGAGCACGCCAAGTGGCTATGAAGTTAATGAAAAAATAGCCTCTGGCCCTTATGGAATAAGCGCAAGAAGCTATCAAAATTATAGTGACCCGCTGGACGCCTGCCGGGGCGCTGACCTGGTCACCACCGATGTCTGGACCAGCATGGGCTTTGAGGCCGAGAACGAAGTCCGCAAACAAGCCTTTGCCGCCTGGCGCGTCAGCACCGACATGATGGCGGTGGCAAAACCAGACGCCCTGTTCATGCATTGCCTGCCAGCCCACCGTGGCGAAGAGGTCGATGCCGATGTGATTGACGGCCCGCAAAGCGTGGTCTGGGACGAGGCCGAAAACCGCATGCATGTGCAAAAAGCATTGATGGAATTTTTGCTGCTGGGCCGTGTGTCCTGATGTTCACCGGAGTGCGCCATGAAAGATGACAAAGAGCCAGAACTGTGGGTGACCGTTCTCAAGCTGGTCGTAGGTGCCGTGGTGTTGATCGGCTTAATTGGACTTGGCCTTTATTACACAGCCAAATTCAATACCTACGCGCCACAAGCAGCGCCACCCGACAAATCCTGGGGCATTACCAAAGATTCACCGATACGTTA
>JBBQSS010000226.1:0-4904 GCA_038213665.1 Burkholderiales bacterium
GCCCAGATGACGCAGGATTTTTGTTCAGCTGCAAGGCGTAAAAATGGGCGTATAGCGAGCTATACAACCGTTTTTGCAACGCAGCAGATGGACAAAAAGACAAGTCAGATGGGTATATTTTTCGCAGGAAATCACCTTAACGCCTGATTCAAGCGCGCCCAAATCCGCAGCAGCAAATTGGGGAAGTTATTTCTTGCCACATCCTTATCCCCAACAAGCGCCAAAATGACACCCTCCGTCAAAATGCCCGGCATGGCAACCCGCGCCCTGCACGCACCTGTTGCGCCAATTTCCGGATCACGTCCGGGCTGACCGTCCCTTGATTCGACTCGCTGAAAGAACATTGCCATGAACCCAACATCCATCCAGGCCCAGCGCCGCGCCCAGCTGGCCAAAGCCATTGGCCCAAACGGCGTGGCCATCATCCCCACCGCGCCAGAGCAGCAACGCAACCGCGACAGCGATTTTCCGTACCGCCCTGACAGCTATTTTTATTACCTGAGCGGCTTTGCCGAACCCAAAGCCTGGCTGGTCATCACGGGTGAGGGCAGCAGCACGCTGTTTTGCCAACCCAAAGACCTGGAACGCGAAATTTGGGACGGCTACCGGCTTGGGCCTGACGCCGCCCTTGAGGCACTTGCGCTGGACGCGGCGTATTCGGTCGCCGAGCTGGACGCCAAGTTGCCCGCCTTGCTGGATGGCCGCGCTGCCGTGTGGTATCCATTTGCCACCCACAAAGGGCTCGAAACCCGCGTCGACGGCTGGCTTGGGGCTTTGCGTGCCCGTGTGCGTTATGGCAGCTTGTGCCCGCAAACCCAGCACGACCTGTGCGCTGTGCTTGACGAGATGCGCCTGGTCAAAGACCCCACTGAGCAAGCCACCATGCGCCGCGCCGGACAAATCAGTGCCGCCGCCCACATCCGCGCCATGCAGATGTCCGCCAAGATGTTGCGCGCTGGGGAGGCTGTGCGTGAATACCACCTGGAAGCCGAACTGCTGCACGAGTTCCGTCGCCATGGCGCGCAGGCGCCGGCCTACGGCTCGATCGTGGCGGCCGGGGCCAATGCCTGCGTGCTGCACTACCGCGCCGACCGTGGCCTGGTCAGAGACGGCGAGCTGGTGCTGATTGACGCCGCCTGTGAGCTTGACGGTTACGCCAGCGACATCACCCGCACCTTCCCCGCCAACGGCATTTTTACCGGGCCGCAGCGCACGCTTTATGAGCTGGTGCTGGCCGCGCAGACAGCGGCCATCGCCACCACCCAGGCCGGCGCCCGTTTTACCGACCCGCACGATGCCGCCGTGAAAGTGCTGGCGCAAGGCATGCTGGACGTCGGTTTGCTTGACGCCAACAAGGTCGGCAGCCTGGACGACGTGATCGAAAAGCGCGCCTACTTTCCCTTCTACATGCACCGCACTGGCCACTGGATTGGCATGGACGTGCACGACTGCGGCAGCTACACCGAGCCGACAGAACTCGGCCAGGTCAGCACGCGCAAGGATGCGTTGACAGGTGAACTCATCAAAGACCGCCCGGCGCGCATCCTGCGTGCGGGCATGGCGCTGACCATCGAACCCGGCATTTACGTGCGCCCCGCCGAGGGCGTGCCCGAGCACTTTCACCACATCGGCATTCGCATTGAAGACGACGCCTTGGTCACCACTGCCGGCTGCGAGCTGCTCACCCGCGATGTGCCGGTGAACGCGGACGAGATCGAAGCCCTGATGCGTGCCTGACGCAGCCCCACCCCACCCCACCTGAGCGCCCCGACCATGCCACTCACAAACCACACCGACGCCGTGCGCGACACCGAAGGCAAAAACGGCGTGCAGTCGCTGGAAATTGGCATGAGCATTCTGCGTGCCATCAGCAGCGGTCACCGCGCCATGATGCTCAAGGACATTGCCGCGGCGGCCGACATGCCAGCCAGCAAAGTGCACCGCTACATCGTCAGCCTGGTGCGCTCCGGCCTGGTCGAGCAAGACCCGATGACCTCACGCTATGACCTCGGGCCGTTTGCGCTGAGCCTGGGGCTGGTGGCGGTAGACCGGCTCGACCGCGTCAAGCTGGGCCTGGCGGCCATTGCCGACCTGCGCGACGAAATCAACCAGACCACGGCGCTGGCGGTGTGGAGCGACAACGGCCCGGTCATCATCCGCTCGGTGCGGCCCTACCGCCCGATCACCGTCAACGTGGTCACCGGCAGCGCGCTGCACCTGCTGACCTCGGCCAGCGGGCGTGTCTTTGCCGCTTATTTGCCACGCCGCACCACCGAGGCCTTGATTGGCCGCGAGCGCGCCACCCTGTCATTGCCGCAAGACCTGCAAAGCTCCGCGGGCATTGAAGCCGTGCTGGCACAAGTGCGGCGCGACGGCTTCTCCACCGTGAACGACTACCACCTGGTGCCGGGCGTGGCTGCCGCCGGTGCGCCGGTGTTCAATTTCAAACATGAGATCACCCTGTCGGTGCTGGCGATTGGCGTTAAAAGCATGATTGACCTGTCGCCCGACGGCCAAGTGGTGACCGCCTTGACGCGTTGCGCCCAAGACCTGTCACTGCGGCTGGGGCACACTTTATAAGATAAATAGGGCTCTAGCCCTTGTAAATAAAGCGTGAGTAGCTATATAAATAATAGCATTTGTCACCCCGGCTTGGCCTGGCACACAAGGTGTCTGCGCCTGAAGTTTCTGTATGTTTTGCCCCCAACCCGTTGCCACCTTATGCGTGCAGAGACGCAGACGTTTCAGTGCATGCCAGCGCGCGCCACCACCCGCTGCACCATCACCGGGCCAAGTGCGATGGGTGCGTCACCGATCTGAACCAAGGTCTGCAAGGCCCGTTGCGCATGTTCAGCGGCAGCGGCATCGGCGGCATGCACCACGGCCAGCGGGCCACCGGCCTGCACCTGCTGGCCAAGCTGGGCAAATTGTGTGAACCCCACACGCGCCACCGTGGCGGTGACATCACGAATGGCGTAAAGCCTGCAGTCGGCCGGGGCCAGCTCGGTGGTCTGGCCAATGATGGCGCAGCCTGCCGTTTGCAGGGCGTGGTGCAGCGTGGCCACGTCGGGTGTGGCGTTGTAATTCCATTTCCATATCAATAGGATATGTCGTTGCTTCGCCTTGCCGTGCAAAAGCACTGTCTGCGGCTTCGCGCCTAATCTCCTATCGATCTGAAAACGGAATAAGCCGGGGATGCAACCCAGTTTGTCCAGCGTGCCGCCGGTGTGGACCAGGCCTTTGACAAAGCTGTCAATCTGGGCGCGGTCCAAAGTGCGGCCGTCGCGTTTGATGCGGATGATTTCCTGGGCGAGCATGGTGCGGTTGTGGGTGGCCGTTCAGTCGCAACTTGGCGCGCCCGCCAGGCTGGGGGTGGTGCCCCCCAGCACCGCTTCAATGTCATTCAAAAGACTGCTGGCACCGATGCGAAAGCGTTTCGGGTTCAAGGCGTTTTCACCCAAATACTGCTGCGCGAGTGCTTCATAAACAAGCGCCTGTTGCACAGTCTTGATGCCGCCTGAGGCCTTGAACCCGGCATAACTTCTGGCGCTGGGGTGGCTGGCAATGGTGGCCAGCATGACGCGGGCGGCTTCCGGTGTGGCGTGTACGGCGGTTTTGCCCGTGCTGGTTTTTAAAAAGTCAGCACCTGCATCCAGGGCCAGCTGGCTGGCGCGCTGAACAAGTTCTGGCGTTTTGAGTTCACCGGTTTCCAGAATCACTTTCAGCAGCAGGCCGGGGCAGGCTTGGCGCACTGCGGTCAGCAGCCGGGTCACGGCATTTTCATCACCGGCCATCAACGCCTTGTAAGGCAGCACCACGTCCACTTCTTGGGCGTCGGCGTGCACGATTTGCAGGGTGTCTTGCACCGCAGTGGCCACATCCAGGTGGCCATGCGGAAAGTTGGCCACCGCCGCCAAGCTGAGGTGTGCAGGCAGTTGCGTACGGGCAAAAGCAGCCAGTCGTGGCCAGACGCACACGGCAGCGACGTGGCCGAAGGGGCTTTGGGCGCGTTGGCAGAGCGTGGCCATGTCGGCCTCAGTGTCGGCATCGTTCAGGCTGGTGAGGTCCAGGCAGGCCAGGGCGATGCGGGCGCTACGCTGCAGGTCAGGCGGCCAGGTGGCTGCTGTGTTGGGTGTGGGTGAGGCCATGCGGCTTGTGAGGGTACGTGGGTGAAGTGCGTGGCATCGTGGTTCTGACCCGCCCCTGCGCTGGACGCCAGCGTGAAAGCGCAGCCCTGACGCCGCAAATGCGGATGCAAACGCGAAGGCCGAGACCTCAGGCTTGTTTGGCGATGAAAGCGGTTAACTGTGCATCGTCATGCAAGATGTGGCGCAGCGACCAGTCGCTCATCAGTTGGTCAACGGTTGACTTGTCCATCCGGCCTTGGCCAATCTCCTGGCTGACTTCATTGAGCCGCGCCAGCAAACGGTTGTGGCTGTCGGTGTGCGCGCTGATGTCCGGGAAGTCGAGCTTGCGCATCAGTGCCTCTTCAACCTCAAAGTGCTCACGGGTGTGCTTGTAAAGCTGCATCAGCAGCCCGCGCACGGTGGCAATATCGTCTGCGGCCATCAAGGCGTTGGTCAATTCAAACAAGCGCTGGTGATGTTCGTCGATGTGCAGGTGGCCAATTTTGAAAGATTCTTTCCATTCGATGCTCATAGCAATTTCTCCAAAAAACAATGACAAGACTGACGCAAAACCGCCCCAACGGCTGTGTGCCTGGCTGGCACAATTTTGCGTAAGCCCTCAATAAAACGTCTGGCCTTAGGTGATTTCTAAGAATAAATATGCCCAGATGACGTAGGATTTTTGTTCAGCTGCAAGGCGTAAAAATGGGCGTATAGCGAGCTATACAACCGTTTTTGCAACGCAGCAGATGGACAAAAAGACAAGTCAGGTGGGTA
>JBBQSS010000227.1:0-4882 GCA_038213665.1 Burkholderiales bacterium
GATCAGCCCCAGGCACAGCGCGCCAAACAGCGCTAGCGCCAGCAGCGCAAAACGCCAACTGAGCGCGTCGGTCAAGAGCCCGCCCACCGGGGCGCTCAAAAACGCAATCACGCCCAGGCCGCTCAAGCCCTTGCTCATGACGCGTGCGCCCTGCATGGGTGCATACAGGTCACGCACGATGGCGCGCGCACACATTACCGCCGCGCCCATGGCCGCACCCTGCGCGGCGCGCCACACAATCAGTGCGAGCATGCTGGGCGCCAGCGTGCTGCCAATGGCCGCCAGCACGTAGGCGCTTAGGCCGATTAGCAAAATGGGTTTGCGGCCAAAGCGGTCAGACAGTGGCCCCCACACCAGTTGCGACACGCCAAATGCCAGCAACAGCGCGGTCAGTGTCAGTTGCGCCTGCGCCATGGGCGCGCCAAAGCTGGTGGTGATCTCCGGCAGGGCGGGCAAATACAGGTCGGTGGTGATGGGCTGAAGACCGAGCAAAAGTGACAGCAGCAGCACGATCAGGCCCGGTGACATGGCGGTAAAAGTGGACGTGGTGGTGGGTTGGGGCATGCCGGTGAGGGTATCAGACGACGTGTTGAGTTGGCTCAAGAAAATGGTGGGGATGGCGTGTTAAAAGCGTCAAAGAAGACAAACACTGTTGTAGGGGATGGCTTTGAAACACGATTTAAAAGGCGCGTGTTCGCGCATCGTGGCGTGGGTCCGTGCACTGGGGCGCTATCCGACTCGGTACCACGCCTTGGCTGCCAGCCAGGCGCAGTTGAATCTTGCCTTGGACGGTGGCGGCATGGGCCTGTGGGAATGGGACCTTGACCGTGGCCACGTCACGCTGGATGAACGCCTGCGGCGCATGCTTGGCCTTGCACCGGGTGAGGGTCGGGTCGACAAGGCGACTTTTTTTGAGTGCCTGCACCCGGACGATGCCGCCACCCTGCGCGAGTTGTTGCCGCCGGTGCTCAAAGGCGGGGTGCCACGCCTGCTGCTGGACCACCGCCTGCGCCACCAGGACGGGCATTGGGTGCATTTGCTGGCGCGTGGCCAGGTGACCGAGCGGGATGCCAACGGCCGGGCCCGACGCATGGCAGGCACCGATGTGGACCAAAACGAGCAAAAGCGCCTGCAAGTAGCGGCCGAGCAAAGTCAGCTGTTGCTGAAAAATATGACCGACCAGGTGCCGGCCGAGTTGTTTCAGTTCAAGGTGCACCCGGATGGCCGCACCTACTTCCCTTTTGCGTCCAAGCATTTCCTTGATTTTTATGGTGTGACGCTGGCGCAGGTGCAACGTGATGCCAATCTGGTCTTCAGCTGGCAGCATCCCGAGGATGCGGCCATGGTCCAACAGTCCATCCACGAGACGGTCACCCGGCTTGTGCCCTGGCAGCAGGAATACCGGTTGATGTTGCCCGATGGCACCGTGCGTTGGCGCAGCGGGCACGCCACGCCGCAAAAACTCGACGATGGCAGCGTGGTGTGTTACTGCGCCGTGTTTGACATCACTGAGCGCAAGCGCGCCGAGGAGACCTTGCGGGTGGCCGCGGTGGCGTTCGAGTCAAGCTCTGCCATGATGGTGAGTGATGCCAACCAGGTGGTCCTGCGCGTCAACCCGGCCTTTGTGGCGTTGACGGGTTATTCGCAGGGTGAGACGGTTGGCCTGCGCAGCAGCGTGCTCAGGTCCGGCCAACAAGAGGGCGCTTTTTACGCCGCCATGTGGGACTGCATCAACCAGACCGGTCACTGGGAGGGTGAACTCCTGAACCGCCGCAAAGGCGGCGAGGTGTTTCTGGATTGGCTCTCGATCACCGTGGTGAAAGACACGCAGGGCATGGTTTCGCATTACGTCGCGGTGCACGCCGACATCACGCTGCGCAAGCGTACCGAAGAAGACATCCGCAAACTGGCATTTTTCGACCCGCTCACTCAGTTGCCCAACCGCCGCTTGCTGCGGGACCGCTTGCAGCAGCTCAGCGCTGCCTATGCCCGCACCAGCCAATTGGCCGCGGTGTTGTTCATTGACCTTGACCACTTCAAACAACTCAACGACTCCTATGGGCACGACCAGGGCGACGACTTGCTGGTTCAGGTGGCAGGGCGCCTGCAGTCGTGTGTGCGCGAGGTCGACACGGTGGCGCGCCTGGGCGGTGACGAGTTTGTGGTGGCACTGGCCCAACTGGGCGAAACCGCGACTCAAGCCCAGGCCGGTGCGCTGCTGGTGGCAAAAAAGATTCTGGGTGCACTGAGCGAGCCCTTCGTTTTGCCCAGCACCACCTGGCGCCTGTCAGCGAGCATCGGCTTGGCGGTCCTGGCAGACGCCCAGACCCAGCCTGATGAGCTGATCAAGCAGGCCGACGCGGCCATGTACCAGGCCAAAGCCGCCGGCCGACACACGGTGCGGGTGTGGGGCGCCCACAAACAGTGAACAGTCGCAGCGGACTTGCGATTTGTCGCTTCTGCGCGTTTGTAGTTGGGTTAGGGTGGGTGCCCAGGCGTGCACGATGCCTCTTTGCCACCACCCAAAGGAATTCACCATGACGAACAAAAGTAACCCGCAAGACAAACAAACCCCGCAGACCGGCAAGGTCGACAACGACACCAACAAGATGGGTGAGCAAGACGCCACACAGCTCAATCAGGGCAAGCGCACGCCTGAGAGCCGCAGCGACCGCGAAGCCCATGTGGGCGGGAGCAACCAGTCGCAGTCGCGCCGCGGCCCGGTGGGTACGCCCAAGCGTTGATTCCTGGTTAACCGTTGGCTGGCGCAGCGGGTCAATCGCTGTGGGCCAAGGCGCTGGCTGGCCACGCCTGCCTGGCGTTGGCTCAAATCACGCCGTCAAACATCATCACGTCAAGCGCATCACCAGGCGCCACATGACCCTGCCCGTGGTGCAACACGATCAGGCCATTGGCGCGCACCATCGAGCTGAGCACGCCTGAGCCCTGGTTGCCGGTGGTGTGCACCTGTCGCGTGCCGTCGGGCGCGGTGCTGACGACGCCGCGCTGGTATTCGGTGCGGCCTGGTTTTTTGCGGATGGCCTCCAGGCTGATGGCTTTGAGCAGCGGCGGGGCGCTGGCTGTGGCGCCCATCATGCGCAGCAGGGCCGGGCGCACAAAGGCCAGAAAAGTCACCATCACCGCCACCGGGTTGCCGGGCAGACCAAACAACACGGCATTGCCAGAGGTTGCCCCACCGGCCGTCTCTGATAAGGCTGCCGCTACGGTGTCCAAGCCATTGGCCGTGGCAGGGCTGGCTGGCTGGCGGGTCAGTTTACTATCTTTTAAATAGCTACTTGCGCTTATTTTATAAGGGCTATAGGCCAATTTGTCTCTTGAAATGTGACCCACCGCCATGGGCCGGCCCGGGCGCATGGCAATCTTCCAGAACGCCACGTCGCCGAGCTTTTTCATCATGGCCTTGGTGAAGTCGGCCTCGCCCACGCTCACCCCCCCGCTGGTGATGATGGCGTCGGCCTGCAAGGCAGCCTGTACAAACGCGGCTTCCAGCGCTTCGGGTTGGTCACGCACCACGCCCATGTCAATCACCTGGCAGCCCAAACGGGTCAGCAGGCCAAACACGGTGTAGCGGTTACTGTCGTACACCGCCCCTTCACGCGGCGGCTCGCCCAGACTCAAAATCTCGTCACCGGTTGAAAAGTAGGCCACTTTCAGGCGGCGCAGCACCGGCACGGCCTTGATGCCCAAACTGGCCACCAGACCAAGCGCGGCGGGCGTGAGTAGCTCTCCTTTTTGTAGCGCTGGTTGGCCCTGCATGAGGTCTTCACCTTTGAGGCGGCGGTTATCGCCGGCTTTGAGCAGATGGGCTGGCACGGTGATCTGGTCGCCGTTTGCGGTGGTGAATTCTTGCGGCACCACGGTGTCCAAGCCTGCGGGCATGATCGCGCCGGTCATGATCTTGACGCATTCGCCGGGTGCGACAGCGCCGACCCAAGCCTTGCCTGCCAGCGCCGTGCCGATGACTTTCAGGGTCAACGGGGTGTTTGGCCACAGTTGCGCGCTGTCAAAGGCGAAGCCGTCCATGGCCGAATTGTCGTGCGGCGGCACGCTGATAGGCGAGATGACATCAAACGCCAGCACGCGACCGAGCGCGTCAAAAATGCCCAGTTCTTCGATTTCGGTCACGGGCTCGACAAGTTTCTCCAGAAAGGTGGTGACCATGCTGGCGCTCAAGGCCTGCGGGTCGTAACCGGCCAACTCAGCGGCAATTTGCTCCAGGGTTTTCATCAGGCGTTGGATTCCAGTTGCTGCAGTTGGGCCAGTGTGTTGGCATTGAAAAAAGCTTGCGGATCGTCGCTGGGCGCATCAAAGGGCACGATGGCCGTGGGGTGCAAGGCGGTCCAGGCCGCCACTTTTCGGCCGCCGGCCTGGGTGAAGCGCACCAGGCTTTTCCGCAGTTTGACACGCAGCAGGCAAAACACCGGCTGGATGCGCACCTGCAGGTGACCGTCTTTGCCCGCCTCAGGCGCTGCGGCCATGGCGATGTCGGCGTCTTCGGCCTCCAGTGCAGCGGCCAGGCGCTGCGCCAAGTCCAGTGGCAACCGCGGCGTGTCGCACGGCACGGTGAGCAGATAAGGGGTTTGGCAGTGTTCCAGCCCGATCAAAAAGCCCGCCAGCGGGCCAGGGTAATCCGCCAGACCGTCCGGCCAGACCGGCACGCCAAACGATGCATAGGCGGCGAGGTTGCGGTTGGCGTTGATCATGACTTGACCCACGCCAGCGCCCATCTGCAGCCGGGTGAGCGTGTGCAGCGCCAGGGGCACGGCATTGAAGGTTTGCAAACCTTTGTCAACCCCGCCCATGCGTGAGCCGCGCCCGCCCGCCAGGATCAATGCGGTGATGTCACTTGCTTGAATCATGA